>CAJTXF010000013.1:0-20557 GCA_910580045.1 uncultured Eubacteriales bacterium | reverse complement strand
CCCATGGTGAACCCAGAGATTGTCACCGGCGTGTCTCTGATGCTGCTGTTTGTGGCAGCGGTCAGCTGGTTTGGGGGCCGGAGCCTGGGTATGGCCTCCATCATCGCGGCCCATATCACCTTCTGCCTGCCCTATGTGATTCTCTCTGTGCTGCCAAAGCTGCGGCAGATGGATTCCGCCCTCTATGAGGCGGCCCAGGATTTGGGCTGCCCGCCGTTGAAGGCCTTCTTCAAGGTGGTGCTGCCGGAGATTATGCCCGGCATTGTCACAGGCATGATTATGGCCTTCACCCTGTCCATTGACGATTTTGTCATCAGCTACTTCACCAGCGGCACCACCCAGACCCTGCCCATCTACATCTACTCCATGACCAGAAAGCGGGTCAGCCCGGAAATCAACGCTCTGTCCACTGTGCTGTTTGTGGTGGTCATGGCCCTGCTGATTGTGGTGAACACCCGCACCGCCAAGGTGAACCGGCAGATGAAGGAAATGGAGGAGGACAGCTGATGAAACAGACAAGACGCATCCTCTCCCTTCTGCTGGTGCTGGCGCTGGCTTTCTTTGCTGCCGGGGCGCCTTTGGCCCAGGCGGAATCCGCCGAGCCTGCTTCAGAGCGGAATGTGACCATCAATGTGTACAACTGGGGGGAGTATATCGCCAACGGCACGGACGGCTCTATGGACGTGAACGCGGAGTTCACCCGCCGCACAGGCATTGCCGTGAACTACACTACCTTTGACAGCAACGAGTCCCTGTATTCCAAGCTCATGGGGGGCGGCGCGGACTATGATTTGATTATCCCCTCAGATTACATGGTGTCCAAGCTCATTGCCCAGGACATGCTTCTGCCCCTGGACTTTGAGAATATCCCCAACTTCCAGTATATAGATGAAAAGTTCAGGAACCCGGACTACGACCCGGAGAACCGGTACTCTGTGCCCTATACCTGGGGCGTGGTGGGCATCTTCTACAACACGGACTATGTGGAGGAGGCTGCCAGCTGGTCTGTACTCTGGGACGAGCAGTACGCGGGGAAAATCCTCATGTTCGACAACCCCCGGGACAGCTTTGCCATTGCCCAGTTCATGCTGGGGCAGAATGTGAACTCCACAGAGGAGGGGGACTGGCAGGAGGCCGCGGCCCTGCTCAAGCAGCAGAAGCCCCTGGTGCAGGCCTATGTGATGGACCAGATTTTTGATAAGATGGAGAACGGCGAGGCTTGGCTGGCTCCCTATTATGCTGGGGACGCGGCCATTCTGGTGGACAACAGCGACAATATCGCCTTTGCCGTGCCGGAGGAGGGCACCAACTTCTTTGTGGACGCGGCCTGCATCCCGGCCACGGCCAGCCATAAGGCAGAGGCAGAGGCCTATATCAACTTCCTCTGCGAGCCGGAAATCGCGGGGGAGAACATGAACTATGTGGGCTATTCCACCCCAGAGACCGCAGCCAAGGAGTACCTGGAGCCAGAGGTGGTGGAGAGCCCCATGCACTACCCCAGCGATGAGACCCTGGCCTCTACCCAGGTGTTCGTGAACCTGCCCGCTGAGACCGCTGCCCTGGTAGATAAGCTTTGGGCTGAGGTGAAGATGGGCGGGCCGGGAGAGTCCGCGGTGCTGGTGGCCATTATCCTGGGCTTTCTGGGGGTGTACATTGCCATTGTGATTTATAAGCGCCGACGTGAGGCTTTGCTGAACCCCAACCCCAAGGGCAGGAGCAGCAAAAAGGCGTAAATTTTGGACCTGTACCAGTGAGAATTTTGGCTGGTACAGGTTCTTTTTGTAACAAAACAGCGCCTGGGGAGTCTAATATATACACGAATATATATACGAGCAATCTATAAAGGAGCTGAGCCTATGAAAAAGTATCTGTGCCTGCTGCTGTCCGCTGTGCTGCTGATGATTGCCCTGCTGGGCGGGTGCAGCCAGGGGGAGTCCCCTTCAGAGGGCAAAAGCGGCCAGGAGGAGAAAGAGCTTCCCACCCTCACCCTGCTGATAGACACTGTGATGGGCGGGGATACCTCTTCCCAGTGCGAAGAACTGTGCCGTTTTCTCAACGAGAACGCGGCGGGCTGCGGAGAGGACTATCTGGTGGAGGTGGAGGCCCTGCCCACCATTGAGGAGCCGGACAAGCGCAACCCCACCCTGACGGGCCTGCACATGGAGCTGCTCACCGGAGGGCCGGATGTGTTCCTAATGCGGAATTTCTACGATGTTTACGGCCATTTCACGGATTTGAAGAACTTCTTCCCCTATCCCGTCTCCGCTATGCGCCAGCGTCTGTTCCTGCCCTTGGACGAGTACATGGCCGGGGATTCGGTGTGGGAAAAGCTCCGCCCCCAGCTGCTGGCCGCGGGGCAGTATCAGGGCAGCCAGCAGCTGGTGCCCCTGAGCTTCCGAATCTCCGGAAGCCTGGCGGATAAGGAGCTGGTCACCCTGAACCGGGAGCTGCCCATGTCCGGGGCAGAAATGCTCTCCTGCGGGGATTCGCTCCTGGAATACCTTGCCGCCCAGGGCGGCGCGGATTTGCTGGGAGTTCTGGCGGACTATGAGGAGGAAACCCTCAGCTTCACTGAGGAGGAGCTGCTGGGCCTGGTCCGCCGGGCGCGGGAGGCGCAGCAGGGCACTTCCTGGGAAGACTGGGGCGTGCCCGAGGGCTCGGTCATCTCCAGCCTGAGCCTGGGCCCGGTGAACGACAGCATCCTCAGGGCGGACGAGGAGGTAAACTACCGGATGATACCTGCCTATAACCGGGAGGGCGGGGTCACGGCCCGGGTGGAGCATTTCGCGGCGGTGAACCGGAGCACGGAACACCCGGAGGCAGCCTATGCCATTCTCAGGGCCCTGGTGGGGGAGATGGGCCAGAGGAACCAGGAGGTCACGGGCTTTGCCCTGCCGGTGTATATGGGCCTGGGCCGGAAGGGTACGCCCTGTGCCGGGGGCTGGTATCTGGACCAGTGGGACTATGAGCAGCTGGAGGGCCTGCAGGAGCAAATCAGCGCGGTGGAGTTCAATACCCCCCTCTGCGGGGAGGCGGATAAGCTGTTCCAGCAGTGCGTACAGATAGAGGAGGGGGAGCTGGAACAGGCAGTTCATGAAGCCTATACCCGGATGCGGATGATGCTGGCGGAGTCGTAGAGGGAGCGGAAGCGCAGTCCAGGGGCTAGTTAGTTTCTTCCTCGTGCTCAAGGCCCCTCGGGAGTGTCCGTTCCGAGGAGTTTTTCGTGTACCCCCGCCCTACGGGCGGGGGTACACAGAGATAATTATCTGTGGTTTGGACAATCCCAGGCCCCTCCATCCCCTTGACAACGGCCCCTCTCTGTGATATGATGGAAAGGCAAAGGAGGTTTTACTATGGATATTATGAGCAGCATTGCCTCTACCTCAACGGCATACAGCCAAGCCCAGCTGGCCACTGACTACTCCATGTCCCTCACCAAAAAGATGATGGACACCACAGAGGAGCTGGCCCTCAAGGAGCTGGAGCAGATGCTTCCCCCCAGCCCCTATACCTTTGACGTGTACGCCTGACAGATTTACGGCAAAAAAGGAGCCCGGCGGATTTTTCCGCCGGGCTCCTTTTTATTCTTTTCTGATGCGCAGGTAAGCCCCGGCCTGTATGTTCAAATCTGTTTTCCAATATACCAGCATCTCCGCGTGGGGCGCGCTCTGAATGGGCTCCCAGTCCTCATTATAGAGCTCGCGGAGGGTTGCGCGCAGGGACTCTCCACCGGGCTGCAGAATGTCCGCCTCGTCCCCTGCAAAGAACCGGTTGCGCTCCCGGAGAAGCACATACTCCCCCATGCGGCCTTGGCACACAGCGGCCAGCTCATATTTGCGGGTGTACTGGCTCCGGTCTGAGGTCTGGCCCGGCTCGCCCCCAAAGAAGAAGCCTGGCGAGTAGGTCCGGTGGCTGATTTTCTCTGTCTCCTCCAAAATCTCCGGGGGAAGCGTGCTGTCCGGGTGCTCCTGGAAGAAGTCAATGGCCCGGCGGTAAGCAGCAGTCACGCTGGCCACATAATAGGCTGACTTGGCCCTGCCCTCAATTTTCAGGCTGCTGACGCCTGCCTGCACCATGGCGGGGATGTGCTCAATCATCCGCAAATCATTGGAGTTGAGGATATAGGTGCCCTGTTCCCCCTGGATAATGGGGAAGTGCTGATTGGGCCGCTGCTTTTCGGTGAGGGTGTACTCCCACCGGCAGGGCTGGGCGCACTGGCCCCGGTTGGCGTCCCGGCCTGCCATGTAGTTGGAGAGCAGGCAGCGCCCGGAGAAGGACACGCACATGCTCCCGTGGGCAAAGGCCTCCAAAGCCAAATCCGGGGGCGTGCAGGCCCGGATTCCGGCGATTTCCTCCAAGGACAGCTCCCGGGCCAGCACCACCCGCCGGGCCCCTAAGTCGTAGCAGGCCTGGGCCGCGGCATAGTTCACAATGCCAGTCTGGGTGGAGATATGGTACTCTGTCTGGGGCGCGAACTCCCTGGCCAGGGCCAGCACCCCCAAATCAGAGATAATAAGCCCATCCACCCCGCAGCTCTGGCAGTGGGAGAGGAACCCGGGCAGGGCATCCAGCTCCTGATTCCTGGGCAGGGTGTTGCAGGTCACATACACCCGCACCCCCTGCTGATGGCAGAATTCCACTGCCCGGGCCAGCTCCTCTGGGGTGAAGTTCCCAGGGGCTGCCCGCATACCATAGTCTTTCCCTGCCAGATAGACCGCGTCCGCGCCGAAGCGCACCGCGGCCTCCAGCCGCTCCATGTCCCCGGCAGGGGAGAGAAGCTCAGGGGAGTTGGGTGCTTTCCTCCAACTCCTGTTCCGCGGCCCGCCCATTATGACAGCCCCGCCATCTGCTTGTTGTACTCATGGTCCTCGGCGTTGGTGGCATAGTAGGCCACACCCTCGTCCGAGTGGCAGAAGTACAGATAGCTGGCCGCGTCGCCGGTGGAATTGGGCCGCAGGGCAGCGTTGATGGCATCCAGGCCCGGGTTGCAGATGGCCCCGGCAGGCAGGCCGCTGAAGGTGTAGGTGTCGTAATTGCCGTGGCTGAGGGTGTTGCCCAGCTCCTCCATCTCCTTGGCGTTTTTGTAGGGGTAGAAGGAGGTGGAGTCGCATTCCAGGTTCATGATGCCATAATCCACCCCAAAGTCCATCCGGTTGTGGAGTACAGCGGATACATCGAACATGTCCGTGGTGTTGGCAGCCTCAGCCTGGATGATGCTGGCCAAAATTACCACCTCATCCAGGGTCATGCCCGATTCGTCGATTTTTTCCCGGAGCTTGGAGTCCACCTTCCGGTGGAAGTTGTTGAGCAGCTTGCCCACCACAGAGTCCAGCTCTTCCCCTTTGTAGAAGTCGTAGGTGTCTGGGAACAGGTAGCCCTCCAGCTTATAGTACCGGCCCGTGCCGTCCAGGGTGCTGACCTCTTCATACTTGCTGTAATCGCCGTTGTTCAGCTCGTTGAGGAACGCCTCGGCAGTGCAGACCTCGTTCTCCTCCAAAAGGTTGGCCATCTGCAGAGCAGTGCTGCCCTCAGGGAACACCACCTGGACCACCTCCAGGTCGTCGTTGCCCCCCATCAGCTGGTTGAGCAGGGCCTCATAGTCCAAGTCCGTGTCGATTTGGTACCGGATGCCTGGCGCGTAGTCCTCCATGTCTGCCCGGACCTTGCAGTACAGCCAGAAGAACTCCGGCTTTTCAATAAGCCCAGCCTGGAACACCACGTCCGCCAGGACTTCCTCTGTCAGCTTGCCCTCCGGAATGGTTACATCCACCTTGCCCGGGCGGCGGTTGGCGCCAAAGAAGTCGTTGGAGCCGCCGATAAGGTAGCTGGCAAAGGTAAAGGACAGCAGAAGCACCATGCACAGCCACACAATGGAGAACACCCGCTTATTCTTCCGGGCCTTCACCCGGTTGCGTTTTTTATGGGCCCGCTTCTCAGCCCGCAGCTCCTTGGGGGTCATGGCGGCATTCCTGGCGGAGGGGGGCTCGGAATACTGGCCGGGCTGGGCCCGGTGCTTCATGTCCAGGCTGCCGGTCATCAAATCCCGCTCGTCAATGCTGACCTTAAAACCGCCGGTGCCGGTCTGGCCCTGGGGCTGCCGGTTCTGCGGGGGGCGGCCTTGGGGAGAGCTTCCCTGAGGCGACCGGCCCTGGGACGGGTTATTTGGGGCTCTGTTTGGTTGAGGTCTGTTGTTGTTCATGGTGAAACCCTTTCTGTCCAGAGGAATGATGGAGCAAGTACACCGGCCAATGGCCGGGTATGTAGAACACTTCTGACTCAGGAAACCGTGGCCCCGAAGGGCATAAGCGCCAGCTTTGCCAGCTTGAAGCACTGCAGCCCAAAGGGAATACCGATAATGGTCACGCACAGCAGAGCCCCGTTTATGACCGCTGCCAGCGCCAGGGGAATCCCGCTGAAGATGATCCAAAATATATTGGCGATAAAAGAGGGCGCGCCGCCTCCATAGTTCACGGTCTTCCCAAAGGGGAAAAAGGCCAGCCCAGCCAGCTTAAAGCACTGCCGCCCAATGGGGATGCCCACAATGGTGATGGACCACAGCACGCCGGCCAGGGTCCAGGAGAGCCCCTGCCAGATGCCCCCAAAGAGGAACCAGAGGGCATTGCCCAGGCAGCTCATGACAGGGCCTCCCACTGGATAGAGGCCTGGATCTGGGCCGCGGTCTCCGGAGAGGCCAGCAGCTCTGCCAGCTTCAGCCCGAACTGGGTGGAGACCCCCATGCCCCGGGCAGTGACAAAGAGCCCGTCCTGGCACACATATTTCTCACTGAGCCTGCCGCCGCCCTCTTCCACGTCCTTCTGGAAGCTGGGGAAGGCAGTGGCCTCCCGGCCCTGGAGCAGGCCCTTGTGGGCCAGAATGGAGGGCGCGGCACAGATGGCAGCCAGCAGCTTACCCTCTTTGGCGCAGAAATCTATCAAATCCTGCACAGCCTGAGACTTCTCCAGATTCACTGTGCCGGGCAGGCCCCCAGGCAGGATGACACAGTCCAGGCCCTGGGTTACAGCCTCCCCGATTCTCAAATCAGCGGTGACCTCCACCCCATTAGACGCTTTTACCCGCGCCCCGGTCACACCTACGGTCTTTACTTCCACCTTTGCCCGGCGGAGAATGTCCACTGGGGCCATGGCCTCCACCAGCTCAAAGCCCTCTGCCAACAGTACGTATACCATATTAGTCTGCTCCTTTTATTTCAAATTCATCCGCGTATCATCAATGCGTCCAGCACCCGCTGGTGGATTTCCTCCACGCTGGAGAGGCTGTCCCCTTCCGCGCAGGGAACCACCTTCCAGCCCAGCCGGGCCGCCGCGAACCGGGCGCACCGGCCGCAGCGCTCTAAAAAAGCCGTGTCCCGCTCGTGCAAATCTTTTTTGCTCTCCTGGCCCTCATAGCGCTTGAGCAGCAGCTTTTGGGACACCTCCACCGGCATGTCCAGGAAGATGACCTGGTCAGGCCGCGGCAGGCCCAGCCTGTCATACTCAAAGGCCTCTGTCCAGGCAATATAGTCCTCCCACCGGCTCTCAGGGAGCTTCTCCATCTGGTAAATCAGGTTGGAGGTAACGTACCGTCCGGCCAGGATTGTGGTACCGGCCTGATAGTCCCGCTCCCAGTGCTGTTTATAGCTGGCGTACCGGTCCACCGCGTAAAAGGCCCCGGCAGCATAGGGGTTCACTGCCTCTGGGGAGGAGCCGAACTCTCCCCCAAGGTACATCTTCACCAGGGCCGAGGAGGGGGATTGATAGTCTGGGAAAGAGATGGTCCGCACAGGCCCCTGCTGCCGGAGGGCCTCCTCCAAAAGGGGCAGCTGGGTGCTTTTGCCGCTGCCGTCCAAGCCCTCTAGGACAATCAGGCTCATGAGGCTTCCCCCAGCCGGGCAAAGTGCTCCCGCACCTCTTGGGCTTTCCCGCAGGACATCTTCCCCTCCGGACAGTCCCCACGCAGGCAGGGGGGGCCTGCCTGGGCGAACAGGTGGGGAGCCACGCCCTTCACCAGCCGGAGCATCTCCGTGGCCAGGGCCCGGATTTCCCACTGGGCCCGGCTGCAGCACCGGTGGGTGAAGAAATTCTTCAGCTCCCGGGCGTTCATGGTGCAGATGAGCTTGGTGGCACAGGCATTGGGCAGCACGAACCGGGCGTCCTCAATGGCCTTCTTCTCCGCCTTGCGGGCCGCCTCCTTCTCAGTCAGGCCCTGGGCCAGGAAGTCCTTTTTGTGCCGCTCCTGCAAAAGCTCCGCCAGCCGCTGATAGTGCCGGGTATCCTCCTCCATGGCAGCCAAAAACTCCGCCTTGGCCTCTGGGATTTCCTCAATCTCCGGGGGCAGCACGAACTGGAAGCCGTCCTCCTTTACATAGCGCTGGCTCTGGACGCTGTAGGAGGCCAATCTATGCCGGGTCAGCTGGGCCAGCAGAGAGCGGGACACCCCCTCTATCCCAAAGGTGAAGCTGGCGTGCTCAATGGGGCTCTCATGGCCGATTTGGGACAGCATGTCCAAAAAGTCCCCAGTCTTTTCCTCAGTCAGCCCCTGATAGACTGTGTCAATATCCGCCGCCGCATAGCAGAGCTTGGCCGCGCAGGCCACGGTCCGCTCGGGCTGGGGGGTATATGCCAACAATTTTACGTTCATTCCTCTGCCTCCCCGTTCTCTTGGTCTTCCTTGTCCTCTGCCCAGGGCAGGAGCGTGCCGTCCGCCTGATACTCCCGCAGGATGTCCAGATGGTACTGGTCCAGCCGGGAGAGGAACTCCTCCTCTGTAATGTCCCCGGCCAGCAGGGCGTCCACTTCCTTGGCCACCCGGGCCTCCTGCTGGTAGCCCTCTTTCAGGGCTGCGGGCTCGCTGGCGAACCGGTAGACTGTGTCCCCCTGGAGGGCCAGCTCATGGCCTCTGGGCCCCTCCAGCAGGGAGGGCTCCATATACACAGCTTCCGTAAAGATGGGCATGGTGCCGCAGAGCTTGGCCATGTGGGTGTTGCAGTCCGCGCCGGTAAGGTAAGAGAGGAAGTGGACTGCCTTTTCCGGCTCCTGGGTCTGGGCGCTGATGCCCAGGCCCACCCAGCTGCATGGCACTACAATGGTCTTGCTCTCCCCCTCCGGCAGGCCAACAGCAGTCCAGGTGTCCTCAGGCATTTTTTGGGCAAGTGTCTCAGCCGCCTCATGTCCGGCAATCAGCATACCGGTTTTCCCCTGCACAAAGGCCTCAACCGGGTCAGAGCCCTCCACCCGGACCTCCCAGACCTTTTGGAGCAGCTCTACAGCTGTCTGGGCCTGCTCGGTAGAGAAGACCGTGCGCTGGTCTGTGCGGGGCGGATAGTATCCGGCGGCCCGGTCCGCGATGCGGCCCACCCCCAGGGTGCTCCACAAAATGGAGTTGAACAGCTCCTCCGGCTCAATGGCCAAGGCCACGCCCCCCTGGGCTTCCAGCTTGACAGCGCTTTCCGCCAGTTGGTCCCAGGTCTCGATTTTTGCCCGGCCATACCAGTCCTTGCCCTGGTTAAAAGCAGTGAACCAGTCCTCCCGGTAGTAGAGCAGGGTCTGGCTGGTGTCAATGGGCACCACATAGGCCCCCTGGCCGCCCCGGTGGTGCATGGCCAGCCTGGCGGCATTGCTCAGGCTGCCCTGGTTGTCCCAGGCGTCCAGATAGGGGGAGAAGTCCAGCAAATCCTCCTGGCCTGTGGTGGTCACAAAGATGTCCGGCAGCTCCCCCCCAGAGCGCTCCCGCTCTTCATAGGTATCCCCGGAAAGGGTGATTTGGGTCTGGGGCCAGTCCGCCTGGTATTTGCGGACAATATCCTCCAGGGCCTGGCGGAAGCTGTCCTCCTGGAGCAGCTCCCCGGCACAGAGGGTCAGGGTGGCGGAAGCGCCGTCATTCTGGGGGAGGACCTCCTCCAGATAGGTGACAGGCGCCTCCTGGCCGCAGCCGGAGAGGGTGAGAAGGCCCGCGGCCAAACAGGCCGCCGCCCCGCGCCGGAGGTTGTTTCGGGTTGTCAGATTCATAGGATACATCGCCGCCCATCTATATATAAAGTTGGATTTTCACTGGTGAAAACAGAGGGCTCCTGGAGAGCTCCCCCAAAACCCCGCCCGGAAGATTTTGGGCAGGAGCGTTCTTATTATACCTTTTTCCCTGGGAAAAGACAAGAGAAAAAGAAGCCGGGCAGGGAAAAAATGGCCCCTTCCGGCTTCTTTTAAGAGTTTATTCACAAATTTGCAGGATAATGGCAAACAGGCCCAGCCTCTCAGATTCGGATGACATAGCCCTCTTTGCGGGGCTTGGGCTGGGGCGCGGGGCCGTCTGCATAGCCAATGGCCAGAGAGCCAACTCCCCGCAGATTGGCGGGCAGTCCCCACTTTTCCAGCAGGGCCTTGCCCTCGGGCAGCTCAAACATCTCTTTTTCGCCGTGAATCCAGCAGCTGGCAGCCCCCAGGGCGTGGGCGGCCACCATCATGGCGGTCAGCACGCAGGAGGCGTCTTCCACCCCGGTGTTCCGCTCTGAATCGGTGAACACCAGCAAAATGGCCGGCGCGCCGTAGTAGGGGTCAGAGTCAAAGCCCCGGGCTTTCTGGTTCAGCTCCTGCACGGCCCGGCGGTCCTCCGGGTTCTCCACAGCCACAATGGTGGGGGATTGAAGGCCCCGGCCAGTGGGGGCATAGGTGCCGGCTTTCAGCACAGCCTCCATCACCTGGGAATCCAGGGGTTTGTCAAGATACCTGCGCACGCTGCGGCGGGTGAGCAGTGCCTGGATAACGGGATTTTCCATAAGACTGGTTACCTCGCTTTCTATCAATATAAAGGGGGATTTATGTTGCGGCTAAAAAGCTGTTCAGTCCTTCTTCTTTTCCTCCGGCTCCTTCTGGGGCGGCGGGGGCGGCAGCTTTACCCGGAGCTCCTCCGCCCGGTTGCCCCCAGCCTTGGTTACCAAAAAGCTGATGTCCTGATACTGGAAGCTGTCCCCGGCCTTGGGGATGCTGTCCAGCCTTTGGGCAATCCAGCCGTTTACTGTGGAGGCGTCGGTCTCGCAGTCAATGTGCAGGAACTCAAAGAAATCGTCTGTGCTCATAGAGCCATAGACCCGGTACAGGTTTTCGCCCAGAGGGAGGATGCCCTCCTGGACCACGTCGTCGTGTTCGTCCCAAATCTCCCCCACCAGCTCCTCAATCACGTCTTCCAGGGTGACGATACCCTCTGTGCCGCCGAACTCGTCAACAATAACAGCCATGTGCTGTTTTTTCTGCTGCAAAAGCCGGAGCAAATCAGAGATTTTCATGGACGGGGGGATGAACTCAGCAGGCTTCCACAGGGCGGAGGGCTCCTGGTCCCCTATGCCGCCGAAGAAATCCTTCTCATGAAGCACGCCCACAATGCTGTCAATGGTCTCGTCATACACCGGCAGGCGGGAGTAGCCCGTCTCCCGGAACAGGGCGGCAATCTCCTCCCGGCCAGCCTCTTTGGGCAGGGCCTCCACGTCTACCCGGGGGGTCATAATCTCAATGGCCTGGATGTCGTCAAACTCAATGACATTGCGCAGCATGGCGCTTTCGCTCTTGTCAATGCCGCCCTCCTGCTCAGCCTCCTCCACCAGGGTCAGCAGCTCGCTGTCTGTAACCGAGTGTTGGGGGGAGGAGCGCACCAGGCGGCGCAGCCCCTTTTTCAGCTGGGCAAACAGGAAGTTGATGGGTTTGAGCAGGAAAATCAGCGCCCGGATAAAGGGGGCTGAGACCATAGAGAAAGCCTCGGCGTGCTCTTTGGCCATGCTTTTGGGCCCCACCTCGCCAAAGACCAGCACCACAATGGTCATCACCACAGTGGAGACCGTGGGCCCCGCCCCATCGCCCAGGGCCTGCACAAACAGCAGGGTGGCAATGGTGGTGGAGGCAATGTTGACCAGGTTGTTACCCACCAAAATGGTGGAGAGCAGCTCGTCGTAGTTCTCAGAGAGGTCAAAGGCCAGCTTGGCCCGGCGGTTCCCGGCGTTTGCCAGGCTTTTCAGCCGGATGCGGTTGAGAGAGGAGAACGCGGTCTCCGTGGCGGAGAAATAGGCCGAGAAGGCCACCAGCGCTATAAGAATCAAAATCAGCGCCGTACTGTGACTGTCCATAGAGGAAAAAACCAACACCTTTTCATTAAAATCTCGCCCTAAGGCGGAGTAATACGCAGACATTATACCACAGCTCTCTGAAAAAATCAACTGGCCATCTCAACAGGGGAGCGTCCAAAGCGCAGAGATAATTATCTGTGCTGCCCCGCCCTACGGGCGGGGCAACACGAAAAACTCCTCGGAACGGACACTCCCTCCCAACAGGGCCGGGGAGGGGCGCATGGAGGGAATAAGGAAAGCCCTTTTCCTTACATTAAGGAAGTACTGATTAAATCTGGTGCGCATATCGTGCAGTCAATTTTTTCATCAGAGTGCATGGATTGAGTGCGGCCAATCTGGCGATTGGCAAACGAAAGCTGTGCGCTATGAGGGAAAAAGTGCAAGCGGGATGCGTGCCAAGCCGCCAGGCGTGATTTAATCAGTGGTTCCTTAAAAATTGGCAAAGAGCGCTGCCGGAAAGGAAGCGGAATAAGGCTTGCAAAAGGCCCGGGGCTTTGGTATAATTGAATATATGCTTCGACCCTCTTTGGCATACCATTACAGAAAGTGAGCGATACTATCCTATGAAGTTTCTTCGTTTTTTGGCCCTCTGCCTGGCGCTGTGCCTGCTGTGCGCCGGTATGGCGGCCTGTTCTGATGTTTCCGATTTGGTCTCCGGCGTGGCTGGGGGCGAGTTCCCTGTGGAGATAAACGGGGTGACGGTCTCCGCCAGGCCCCAGCGGGTGGCGGTGCTCTCCCCCAGCCTGGCAGACGTGGTGCTGGCCCTGAACTGTGACACCCAGCTGGCTGCCGGGGGCTCTGGCTGCACCCAGGACAGCCTGCGGGATTTGCAGAAGGTAGACCCCAATGACGCCGCCGCGGTCCAGGGGGTGAACCCGGATTTGGTGCTGCTGGATTCCTCCACTGCCGGGGCAGAGCAGGCCCTGCGGGACGCGGGCCTTACTGTGCTGAACATTGCCCCTGCCACAGACAGGCAGGACTTTGAGCGGCTGTACGCCCAGGTCTCCTCTGCCCTCAACGGGGACGGGGCTGGCTATGACGCGGGCATTGCCGCGGCCCAGGGCATCTTCATCACCCTGGACGACATCAAGCGGGTGGTGCCCAGCGACACCGTCACCACAGGCTGCTACTTATACGATTTGGACGGCTCCGGCGTGACCGGGGATATGTTCGGCTCCACCATTATGACCTATTCCGGGGTGACCAACGCGTTCCTGAGCCTGACTGGGGGCCAGTATGACTTTGATAGCCTGCAGATGCAGGACCCCAGCATCATCTTCTGTGCCCCGGGCCTGAAAGAGGCCATTGAGGGGGATTCCAGGTTCAGCAATTTCCAGGCCGTGCGCAAGGGAAAAGTGGTGGAGATGGAGCCCAGCCTGATGGAGCGCCAGGGCCGCACTGTGGTCACCGCTGCCCTGGAAATCAGCTCTGCCGCCTTCCCGGAGCTGCTGGAGGAGAACTCCATGCAGGTCAGCGACCCCACAGAGGACATTGACTCAGCGGTGAGCTCGGCCATTGCCAGCTCCGCCTTGGAGAATGTGGATGACGACGTGATTTATGAGACCCTGCAGGAGGGGGACCAGGGCGAGGAGGTCCTGGCCATGCAGACCCGGCTGGACGAGCTGGGCTATCTGGACACAGAGTATGACGGTCATTATGGGGAGTATACCGCGGGCTGCGTGCGGGAGTTCCAGAAGGTGAACGGCCTGCCTGAGACAGGCATCGCGGACAGTGACACCCAGAAGATGCTCTATTCCAATCTGGCCAAGGCCAAGAACGGGAATGTCATCGTGAGCCTCTCCAGCCCCAGTCCCAGCCCAGAGGCAAGCCCCACCCCGGAGAGCAGCAGCGAGCCGGAGGAGTGACCGCAGAACGGCTGAGTTACGGTTTTCGTCCCGCCGCAGGCGGAGAGAAAACCCCGAAAAAGTAGAATAACTGAGGAGTATTATGTCTGTTTTTACCCGTGACAAATCCTTTTACAAAACTTTAATCTCCCTGGCGGTTCCCATTTCCCTGCAGAATCTCATCACCTTTGCCGTGGGCTTTGCCGACAACCTGATGATAGGCCGCCTGGGGGACAACGCCATCTCCGGCGTGTATGTGGGCAACCAGATGCAGGCCGTGGTGCAGATGTTCGTGGCAGGCATTGAGGGGGCCATCCTTATCCTCTCCGCCCAGTACTGGGGCAGAAAGGATACAGAGAGCATTCGGAAGGTGGTGTCCGTGGGGGTGAAGTTTGCCTTTGGGGTGGGCCTGCTGGTGACCCTCCTGGCAGTGCTGTTCCCCTCTGCCATTATCGGCCTGTTCACCAGAGAGGCCGGGGTGATTGCCGAGGGGACGGTGTACCTGCGGTTTGTGGGCTTTACCTACCTGTTCTTTGCCGTCTCCCAGGTGATGATTGCCTCCATGCGCAGTGTGGAGACAGCCAAAATCGGCCTTTACATCTCCATCATGGCCCTGGTGGTAAACGTGTCCCTGAACTACATACTGATTTTCGGCAAGCTGGGCCTGCCCGCCCTGGGGGTGAAGGGCGCGGCCATTGCCACCCTGATTTCCCGGGTGCTGGAAATGCTGGTCAGCGTGAGCTATGTGTTCGCGGTGGACAAGAAGCTCCGCTTCGGCTTCCGGGATATTCTCAAAACCGACAGCCAGCTGCTGCGGGACTTTCTCCGCTATGGCCTGCCGGTGATTGGGGGCCAGGTGGTGTGGGCCTGCAACAACCTGGCCAACACCAAAATCATGGGCTCCTACAGCGCGGGGGTCATGGCGGCGGTGAGCATCACCGGTATGCTCCACAACCTGATTTATGTGTGGATGAACGGCCTGTCCTCCGCGGTGGGCATTATCACCGGCAAGACCGTGGGGGCCGGGCAGTATGAGAAAATGAAGGAGTACGCCAAAACCGTGCAGCTTATCTTCCTGGGCGTGGGCCTGGTGTCCGGGGGCTTGGTGCTTTTGTTCCGGGAAGGGTTTATTGGCCTGTACAACGCCACGCCGGAGGCCCTGGGCTATTCCCGCCAGTTCATCAACGTGATTTCCGTGACTATCATCGGTACCTGCTATCAGGCGGCCTGCCTGTTCGGGCTGGTGAAGTCCGGCGGGGATATCAGCTTTGTGTTCAAGAACGACACCATTTTCGTGTTCCTGGTGGTGCTGCCCTCTGCCCTGGTGTGCCAGTGGCTGGGCGCGCCGCCCTGGGTGGTGTTCGCGGCGCTGAAGTGTGACCAGATTCTCAAGTGCTTTGTGGCAGTGGTAAAAATCAACAGCTATAACTGGATGAAAAACCTGACCCGTGACCAGAAGGAGCCGAACCATGAGGCCGTCTAGCGGCCTGCGTGCCGGCCTGCTGGCCCTGGCGGCGCTGATATGGGGCACAGCCTTTGTGGCCCAGAGCATGGGCATGGATTATCTGGGCCCATGCGCGTTCAACGCGGCCCGGAGCTTTGTGGGCAGCATTGCCCTGGCGCCGGTCATTTTCGCGGGAGACAGGCTTCGCCAAAAAAGCGGCGGGGCCCAGGAGCTCGCTGCCTATAGCTGGAAAAACCCGGCCCTGCTGGCAGGCGGGCTGCTGTGCGGCCTGTTCCTGTCCGCGGCCAGCCTTTTGCAGCAGGCGGGCCTGCAGCATACCACTGCCGGGAAGGCAGGGTTCCTGACCTCTCTATATATTGTACTGGTACCGGTGCTGGGCCTCTTTCTGGGCCGCCGGGGCGGATGGAAGCTCTGGCTGGCAGTGGGCCTGGCCCTGGCGGGGGCCTACTTCCTCAGCGTAAGCGGGGGAGAGAGCCAGTGGGCCATTGGCCTGGGAGACGGCATGGTGCTGGTAAGCGCGGTGTTCTTCTCCTTCCATATTTTGGTGATTGATTTCTTTTCCCCAAAGGTGGACTGTATCAAGCTGTCCTGCCTGCAGTTTCTGGTGGCGGGGCTGGTGTCCTCTGTGCTGGCCGGGGCGCTGGAGGGCGGCAGCTTCCAATGGGGAGATTTGCTGGCCTCCTGGGGGCCGCTGCTGTATACGGGCGTAATGTCCAGCGGGGTGGCGTATACCCTGCAGATTGTAGGCCAGCGGGGGCTGAACCCGGCGGCGGCTTCCCTTATTATGAGCTTAGAGTCCGTGTTTGCGGCGCTTTCGGGTTGGCTGGTGCTGGGCCAGCCGCTGACGTTAAGAGAGCTGGCAGGCTGCGGATTGGTGTTTGGAGGCGTGGTGCTGGCCCAGCTGCCGGAGCGGAAGAAGCGCAGCGCCTGAGGCTGGACCCCGGTCGCCGCTCCTTCGCTTCTGCTTTGCGCTGGGCGGTGCCCCGTGCCGCCTTCCATTTATCTGGGACCTTCGGCCCCTCACGGGCCTTGCGTCATTATAAATTTTCCCTGGAAAGGAATATCTCCTATGCGTATTATCCACGTGGACTCCTACGACCAGCTCAGCGCCCTTGCCGCTGACATCATCGCCGCCCAAGTCATCCTGAAACCCGACTGCCTTCTGGGCCTGGCCACCGGCTCCTCCCCCTTGGGCACCTACGCCAACCTGGTGGAGCGCTGCAGCCAGGGCCGCCTGGATTTCTCTCAGGTGCGCACTGTCAACCTGGACGAGTACTGCGGCCTGACCGCGGACAACGACCAGAGCTACCGCTATTTTATGGACACCAACCTTTTTAACAAGGTGAATATCGACAAGGCCAACACCCACCTGCCTGACGGCTCCGCCCCGGATATGCAGGCTGAGTGCGTCCGGTATGAGGCCCTGGTGGAGAGCCTGGGCTGGCCGGATTTGCAGCTTCTGGGCATTGGCCATAACGGCCATATTGGCTTTAATGAGCCTGCCCCTGACTTCCCTGCCCAGGTACACACTGTTCAGCTGGCTGAGAGTACCATCAAGGCCAACTCCCGGCTGTTTGAGAAGATTGAGGACGTGCCCACCATGGCCGTGACCATGGGCATCGGCACCATTATGAAGGCCCGCAAGGTGCTGCTGATTGCCGGGGCGGATAAGGCGGAGATTGTGGAGAAGGCCTGCCGCGGCCCAGTCACCCCTGAGGTGCCTGCCTCCATCCTGCAGCTGCATCCGGACGCCACTGTGATTCTGAGCGGGAAATAAGCAGGGGCGCATTCCCGGTAAGCGGGCAGAAACCAGTTGGAGGGCCCGGCTGCTGTGGGTATATCCCAGAACCTTTCCGTCTTCCTGCGCATACCCTAAAGAGAGGGAGGCGGTATCTGTGAAGTATTTTTTCTTTGGCGGCGGGCTTCTGCTGATGGTCCTGGGCGCGGTGGAGCTGCTGCGCTGGCTGTGCTTTCGGCTGCACAGTTCCGGCGGCGCATTGGACGGGCAGCTCAGCTGCAGACCCGCAATGGCCCTGGTTCTCTTTCCCCCTGGGGCAGAGGATGTGGAGAATCTGGTACGGGCAGGGGCCCAGCGGGTGGAGTGGATGTCCCTGAAGCCGCCCTGCCGGTTTATCTGCCTGACCGGCGAGGATGCTGAGAGCCAGGAGATTGGGGCCCGGCTGGCAGAGCAGTACAGGAACCTGGAGCTCTGCCGCCCAGAGGAATTGGCTGAGCTTTTGAGCCGCACCTGGGGCAGCCCAGAATAAGATGGACACAGAGAAAGGGCAGCGCCGGGAGAACAGTGGGGCGCTGCCCCAGAGTCTGTTATAGTAAACGCACTTGAAAACCGGTTGATACCGATTTCCAAGCAGAGCGGCGCGGGCGCACCCGTGCCGCCGGGTTCAAAGGAGGTGTTACCTCAGAAGTTATACCTTAGAGGTTGTACCTCAGAGGTAACACCTCTTCTGAACTGCGTTAACGATAAGGCGCATAAAGCAAAGTCCCGGGCGCTTGCGGGGAGAATCCCCAGGCTATTGGCAAAGGCAGGTGCCGGAGCCATAGAGAGTTAAAAAGTGTGCTGGCCCATGGCCTCAGCCCTTGTATTGTATCAGAAAAGAATCCGGCTGCTCAGGCGGCTGCGGAGAGGAGAGAAACCTTGGAGGAGAGAGAACAGTCCCAGCTGAACGGCACGGTGGAGCATATCCTCTACCACAATGACAGCAGCCAATATACAGTGCTGGCCATGCTGGCCGGGGAGGAGGAGGTCACGGTGGTGGGCTGCATCCCCTTTGTCAGCGCGGGAGAAGAGCTGCGGGTACAGGGGCACTGGGAGACAAACCCCAATTATGGCCCCCAGTTCCGGGCCGAGAGCTTTGAGCGCTCTCAGCCCGCCACAGAGCGGGGGATGCTCCAATACCTGGCCTCTGGGGCCGTGAAGGGCGTGGGCCGGGTGACAGCCACGCGGATTATTGAGGCCTTTGGCATGAACGCCCTGAGCGTGATGGAAAACGACCCCCAGCGGCTGGCCCAGGTCAAGGGCATCACCCTGGAAAAGGCCCAGGCCATCAGCGAGGAGCTGAAACGGGTCAACGGCATCCGGGAGCTGATGGTGTACCTGGGGGCCTTTGGGGTTCCCCCGGAGAGCGCCGCCCTGGTGTGGAAGGCCTATGGGGACGAGTCCATCCCCATTGTGCAGGAGAACCCCTATTGCCTGTGCGAGGAGGAGATTGGCCTGAGCTTTCAGATTGCGGACGCCATTGCCCAGTCCATGGAATGCCCCCAGGACCAGGCCAGCCGTATCCAGGCCGGGGTGGTGTATGTGCTGCGGCATAACCTGCAGAATGGCCACATCTGCCTGCCGGAGCAGAAGCTCTGCCAGGTGGCGGCCCGGATGCTGGGGGTGGATTTGGAGCTGGCCCTGGACGCGGCGGAGGATTTGTGTCTGGGCTTCCGGCTGGCCAGGGAGAATATCAGCGGGCAGAGCTTTTTGTTTTTGCAGCAGCAGCACCAGTGCGAGGCCTATATCGCGGCCCGGATGAAGGCCATGCTGCGCTCCCCGGCCCAGGCCCTGGCTGGGGCTGATATGGAGATTGAGCAGATAGAAGCGGGGGAGGGCATTGCCTACGCGGGCAAGCAGAAGGCAGCTATCCGGGCGGCCATGGAGCAGGGCGTCCTGATTTTGACCGGCGGGCCCGGCACCGGCAAGACCACCACCCTCAATGCCATTATCCGCATCCTCAAGCAGGCGGGGGAGCAGGTGCTGCTGGCCGCGCCCACAGGCCGGGCCGCCAAGCGCATGAGCGCCCTCACCGGCGAAGAGGCCAAGACCATCCACCGGATGCTCCAAGTGGATTGGGACGAGCGGGACGAGCCCTTCTTCAACCGGAACGAGCGGAACCCCCTGGAATGCGACTGCCTGATTATTGACGAGATGTCCATGGTGGAGTCCTATGTGTTTGAGAGCGTGCTCCGGGCCCTGCCCCTGGGCTGCCGGCTGATTCTGGTGGGGGACAGCGACCAGCTGCCCTCTGTGGGGGCTGGCAATGTGCTGGGGGATTTGATTGCCTCTGGGCTGTTCCCCACCGTGCAGCTGACCGAGGTGTTCCGCCAGTCCATGGAGAGCCTGATTATCACCAGCGCCCACCGGATTGTGGAGGGGCAGATGCCGGAGCTGACCCGGAAGGACAGCGACTTTTTCTTCCTCACCCGCCGGGAGGCCCAAAGCGCCCAGGAGCTGGTGGTCTCCCTGTGCGGTGAGAGGCTGCCCAGAAGCTACGGCTACTCCCCCTTAGAGGACATCCAGGTGCTGTGCCCCAGCCGGAAAGGGGAGCTGGGCACAGTGGAGCTGAACCGGCTGATGCGGGAGGC
The DNA here is from genome assembly GCA_910580045.1 of uncultured Eubacteriales bacterium. Taxonomy (GTDB): domain Bacteria; phylum Bacillota; class Clostridia; order Oscillospirales; family Acutalibacteraceae; genus Acutalibacter. The sequence goes on along the minus strand of CAJTXF010000013.1, from coordinate 774 downwards.
AGTGAACCCCCCGGCAAAGGACAAGCCGGAGATAAAAGTAAACGGCCAGCTGTTCCGGCTGGGGGACAAGGTGATGCAGGTGCGCAATGACTATCAGCTGCCCTGGATTAGGGATGACGGCACAGAGGGGCAGGGCATCTTCAATGGGGACATGGGCATTATCACCAGCATTGATAAGCCGGGCGGGGCCATTGAGGTACGCATTGACGACAGGGCGGTGCTGTACGATTTTGAGCACGCGGCCCAGGAGCTGGAGCCCGCCTATGCGGTGACAGTACATAAGAGCCAGGGGAACGAGTTTACAGCAGTGGTGCTGCCGGTGCTGAAGGTGCCCCACCAGCTGTGTTACCGGAACCTGCTGTATACAGCGGTAACCAGAGCAAAACGGCTGCTTATATTGGTGGGCCGTGCAGAGGTGCTGCGGGAGATGATTGGGAACCAGACGAAGACAAAGCGCTATACAGGGCTGCTGTGGTTTTTGCAGAGGGAAGAGCGGGGGCTGGGGGAGTGAACCACCTGCCGGCTCGGGGCAGAGCCTTTCGCCAAGCGCAAGCGAACGAGCGGTAGTCGGGGTCCAGGGGGGCTTGCCCCCTGGCGGGGTTTGGGGCAGCGCCCCAAGGTCTTGCCCTCAGGGCGGCGCACCAAGAGAAAGGGGCGAGGCAGAATCTTTGTTGGCCTGCCCGAGTTGGAGCGTGGCACTCTGAGCGCCGCCCCAGGAACGCCCCCAAGCCGCAGCACATAGCAAGATTCCGAATGTTAGGAAAGCGGTGCTTT
>CAJTXF010000012.1:58525-58794 GCA_910580045.1 uncultured Eubacteriales bacterium | reverse complement strand
GCCAAACTGGGAAACATTCTGTTTCCCAGTTTGGCGGAGAGGGCGGACTGTACGATTGGGCGTTGGGCCCGAAGCGTTCCCGTAAGATGCTGCTGTCTCAGAAAACGGGATGGAGGGGGGACGTTTCGGGCCGCCACGCTTCTGCAGCCGGTCTGCAGCTCTCTGTGACTTGGGAAATCTTTGATTTCCCAAGTCAACAGATTCGCGCGGCTGGCATCTTTGGCGGCGCGGAAGACTGCCTCTGACGGACTTGGGTTATGGGAGTTGGG
>CAJTXF010000012.1:48163-58515 GCA_910580045.1 uncultured Eubacteriales bacterium | reverse complement strand
CCTCGGGACTCTGTCCCGAACCCTGCAAGGGGCCATGCCCCCCTGGACCCCGGTCGCCGCCTGTCTGTGCTGCTTTGCGGAAGCTCCCGCCCGCGCCGTCAGGCCCGTCTCGCCCCCGTTACTTTATATCAAACACACTTCTCACTCGCAGGCTCTTGGGCTCGCCCCTCAGGATTTTCACCCGCCGCTCGCCGGGCAGCATATCAAAATAATTGTCGCTGAGAAGCAAATCCTCGTTCTCATTGCGGATTTCCACCCCCTGGGCATAGGCTTTGGCTGTGATGACAATCTCGTCTCCCTCTGCCCGGCAGGTGAGCTCTGGGTCCAGAAAGCGGTAGTACTTAGGCTGGGTGAAGAGCACGGTACCCAGGCTAAGCCTGGCCCCGTTCTCGTATAGCTCGTAACTGACATAGTCCTCGAACAGGTCCACCTCTGGCAAAAGCACCTTGTCCAGCCCCACGCTGCACAGCTCCGGCACGCCCACCGCGATGGTCTCCTCCCGCTTCACCCGGCTCAGCCTGTCCCGCAGGGCCCATTTCACCAGCACCTGGCGGCTCTGCCGGGTCTCATTGGTCACCCAGAGGGTCACGCTCTTTTCCAAGCCCCCGGGCTCGGCGTTCAGATTGGGCCGCTGGGTGAACATGCCCTCCTCCTGGCAGGACAGGAGCACTGGCGCGAAGAACCGCTTTGCCCCGTAGTGCAGGGCCTTCCACCGGCCCGTATAGTCAATGGAGGACCAGGAGGCCACAGGCCAGCAGTCGTTCAGCTGCCAGTACAGGGCCCCCATGCACCGGCCCCGGCCCCTGCGGAAGTGCTCCACCCCATACCGCACCGCCTGGGCCTGCAGCAGCTGGGAGGCGTAAAGGGTGGTGTCCAAATCCTGGGGATAGAGGAAGTACTGCTGCATATAGGCAGTAATCAGGGCCCCGCCCATAGCGCAGCGCTGGTGCTTCTCCATCACATAGCTGTACAGGTTCCTGTCCTCAGGCAGGGTGAAGGTCTTCACCGTGGACAGGCAGGGCCAGCTCTCAAACCCGAACTCAGAGATATACCGGCCCTGGTTCTGCCGGTAGGCGGAGAAGGGCTGCACCCCGTGCCACACGCTCCAATCGTGCACATCCCCCCGGCCCTGGCCGTTGGGCTCGTCAAAGCCCCCGCCGCTGGAGGGGCTTCCCGGCCAGTAGAAAGCGGTAGAATCCGCCTTGCGGAGGGCCTGGGGCAGGATATACTCATACATGCGGATATAGTCCGCCTTACGCCGGGGGCTGTCCACCCACAAGCCCTGCTGGGCGAACATCTCCATCTCGTTGTTGCCGCACCACAGGCCGATGCAGGGGTGGTGGCGCAGGCGCTTCACATTGTCCTCCACCTCGGCCTCTATATTCCGGATGAACTCTGGGGTCAAGTCATAGGCCGCGCAGGCGAACATCAAATCCTGCCACACCAAAAGCCCCAGCTCATCGCAGATGTCATAGAACCAGTCGTCCGGATAGTACCCCCCGCCCCACACCCGGATGGTGTTGAAATTGGCGGCGCAGGCGTCCTCCAGCAGGCGGCGGGTGCGCTCTGGCGTGATTCGGGAGAGGATATTGTCCTCGGGGATGTAGTCCGCGCCCATGGCGAAGATTTTCACCCCGTTGATTTCATGGGCAAAGCTCTCCCCGAATTCATCCTTCTCAATGGACATGGCTGCCCTGCGCAGGCCGATGCGCCGCTCCCAGCAATCCAACTCCTTGCCGTCCTTGCTGACTGTGACCGTCACCGTGTACAGGGGCTGTTCCCCATAGCCTCTCGGCCACCAGAGCTGGGGATTCTCCACCTCCAGGCGGCCTTTGGGGAATGGCGTGACCCGGCCCTGGGGGTCTGTGAGCCAGGCGGAGGTCTCTATGCCGGAGACACTGTGCTCCACGCTGACGCTCAGACACAGCTCCACCTTGCCGTTCTCGTGCTTCTGCTCCACCCTCGCGTCCTGGATTCGCGCCCCCTCTATGCCCAGCAGCTCCACCGGCCGCCAGATGCCCGCGTCCGGCAGATGGGGGCCCCAGTCCCAGCCGAACATGCAGTGGGCCTTGCGCAGGCTGGGGAAGCCCGCCATAGCGTCCGGGCTGCCTGTGGCAAACTGAGGCCCGCTGCGGGCACGGATATATTTTGTGGGGGAGGAGAACCGCACGGTCAGCCGGTTCTCTCCCGGCAAAAGCAGATTCTTCACATAGTACTCATACACCCGGTGCATATTTTCCGTGTAATCCAGGGGTGTGCCGTTGAGGGTAATGTTCGCCAGGGTGTCCAGGCCGTGAAAGCGCAGAAGCACACGGGGGCAGTCTGTCAGGCCCTCTGTTGGGGTAAAGATGGTGGTATAGGTGAAGTCGTGCTCCATCAGGGCCAAAGCGGCGGACTCGTTGTCCCGCCAGAAGGGCTCCTCCATCTGCCCGGCGGCCAGCAAATCCCCGTACACCGAGCCAGGCACCTTTGCCGGGATGCCCCCCATCTCCCCCTCTATGGTCAGGGTCCAGTTCTGCTCCAGCAGCTGCTTTATCATATATATTCCTCCCTATTCCCCGGTTCGTTTCACCGGCGGCTCATATTCCCGTCCCTCTCCCTGGCCCAGCCAGGTGGAGTATAAAAACATCTCCCCCACAGCCATGCCTGTGACCTCCTCCATAGCAAAAGCGTAGAGCTCTATCTGCCGCTGGTAGCGGGCCCACAGGTCTTCCAGGGCATCCACCTTGTCGGTCTTAAAGTCAATGATGTGCAGCCAGTCCCCCTCCACAAAGGTACAGTCCACAGCCCCCTGGAGGATGACAGTCTCCTCCTCCCCGCCTGTTGTGCCGGGCCGGGCCATGCCTGGAGGAATGACAGCAGTGAACCGCCGCTCCTTGTGCACCTCAGGGGAGGCCAGCACCCGCCGGCCCAGGGGGCTCTGGAAAAAGGCCCGCACCCGGGGCACCTCAATGGCTCCGGCCTGCTCTGGGCTCAAAAAGCGCAGCTCTGCCAGGCGGCGGATTTCCTCTGCCGGGTTTTGGGCCGCGGCCGGGAAGTCCGCAAACTGCATGAACTCGTGAAGGGCAATGCCCCGCTCCGACGGGGTCATGCCCTGGGCCCCCAGCCAGGCTGGCTTGGACAGGTTCAGCTCCCGGTCCCCGGCCTGCTCTGCCGCCAGCTTAGAGGCGGATTCCTTGGCCCGGATGTCCAGGCTGTCCTCATAGGGGTAGACAAAGGCCGCCTGGGCCTGCAGGGCTGCCAGCAGCTCCATATCCGGCTGGGCGGGCTCCTCCTGGGCTGTCTCTGCCAGGGCCTCCTCAGGCTGGCAGTCCAGGAGGGAAATCACCCAGGGGCAGGTCTCCGGGGCGCTGGTATAGGCCTCTGCCAGGCCAGCCCTTTGGCGGAGCTTCCCCCCGCTGGGGTGGCGCAGGGCGCAGGAGAGCAGCCAGTCCCCGGCGCTTTTGGCCCTGCGCACTGTAAAGGGTGCGGGCTTGTCACCGGTAAGCTCTAACGCCGCCTTGTCCAGGGCAGCGTCCATGTCCCGCTGAGAGGTGACCAGAATCAGCTTCTCCTTGGCCCGGGTCATGGCCACGTACAGCACCCGCAGCTCTTCCGCCGCAGCGGACCGGGCGGTCTCCAGGGCAATGGCCTCCCGGGGGGTGGTGGTGGCCCGGGCCGGGGCGCCGTACATCCGCAGCTTGACCCCCAGGCCCAGCTCTGGGTGGAGAAGCACGTCCTGGGCCTTATCCCCCACAAACTGCCTGCCGCACCCAGCCACAATGCACACCGGGAACTGCAGGCCCTTGGATTTATGGATGCTCATAATACTTACAGCCTCCGGCCCAGCGGGCTGAACCTGGGCTGCCTGCATGTCTGTGCCGCTGTCCCGCAGCCTGTCCAGAAAGCGCACGAACCCAGAGAGCCCGTGGTATCCGGAGCTCTCATACTCCTGGGCGTACCGCCGCAAAAGCCGCAGGTTTTCCAGCCGGGCGGGGCCGTCCTCCATGACCTGGACCATGTCCGTATACCCAGTGCGGCCATAGAGCATGGTGAGGAAGGCGTCCGCAGGCATGGTGGCGGACAGGTCCCGCAACCGCCGCAGCTCCTCCAGCACCCCGGCGCAGCGGGAATCCGTCTCCCCCGCCCGCAGCAGGGAGATGTAGACAGACACCTCCTTATCCTGGGACCTGAGCCGGGCGGCATCGTCCGCCGAAAAGCCCCAGAGGGGGCTCATAAGCACTGCCAGCAGGGGGATGTCCTGGTTGGGGTTGTCAATCACCCGCAAAAGGGAGAGCATGGTCTGGATTTCCGCCAGGTGGAAGAAGCCCCCGCTTACTGTGGCCCGGGCCGGGATGCCCCTGCGCTTCAGCTCGCCGGCGTATACATGGGCGTGCTTGTTGGCACTGCGGAGAAGAACGCAGAAGTCCCCGTAATGGGCCGGGCGCTCTGCCCCGTTTTCGGTGATGGTGAAGCCTTCGTCCAGCAGGGCCTGGATTCGCCGGGCAATGTACCCGGCCTCCGCGCTCTCGGCGGGGATATCCCCCCGGGAGAGGAACACAGCCTCAGTCTCGCACCCGGCCTTTTCCGGGTAGTCCGCCCCGCAGACCAGCCGCTCCTCCCCGGTATAGTCAATGTCCCCGGCCTCCCGGCTCATCAGCTGGGAGAACACAAAGTTCACCCCGTCCGTCACCTCCCGGCGGGAGCGGAAGTTCCTGTCCAGCACAATGCAGGCCGGGTGCTGGGGCTGCTCCCGCTCATACCTGCCAAAGGCCCTGCGGCAGCGGAGGAACAGCTCAGGCATGGCCCGGCGGAAGCCGTAGATGCTCTGCTTCACGTCGCCCACCATGAACAGGTTCTCCCCCTGCCGGGACACGGCCCGGAAGATGGCGTCCTGGACCTCGTTGATGTCCTGGTACTCATCAATCATAATCTCGTCGAACCGGGCCGCCACCTCCCTGGCGGCAGGGGTGGGCTGGCCGTCCTCCCCGCAGAACAGCTGAACAGCGCAGTGCTCCAAATCGTTGTAGTCCAAAAAGCCCCGCTCACGCTTTTTCTCCTGGTACCGCCGGGAAAAGCTGAGCGTCAGCTCCCCCAGGCTCTGGAGCAGAGGGGCCGCGGCAGCCAGCTCTGCCCGGGTGCCGCCCCCGGACAGACATGTTTTCAGGCCCTTCATGGTCTTCTTCACCTCCTCCCGGCAGGCCTCCAGCCGCAGGAGCAGGGCATCCTCCTTGTCAAAGCCCCGCAGGGCCCCCCGCCGCTTGGGGGAAAAGCTGTTCCGCGCAGCCGCGGCAGCCTCCCAGTCCCCGGCCCGGGCCGCCTGAGCCAGGGCCAGGCAGGCCTCCCGGTCCGCGGAGAGGGCTGGGGCAAAGGCGTCGTACAGGAGGGAATCCTCCTGGGCCAGGGTCAGGGCATTGGAGAGCAGGGCCCCGCAGTACTCCCCGGCCCCGGCCGCGTAGGAGAGGATGACCTGCTCCCAGGGGGATGGGTCCCCGGCCAGGTACATCTCCAGCTTTTCCTCCAGCCACTTCTCCGGGAAGGGGTGGCTCTGCATAAAGCGGTAGAGGGTGAGCGCCATGCCCATCAGGCGGGCATCGTTCCGCTCGCTGGCAAAGGCGTCAGCCAGCTCCTCCATCTTCCCGGCCTCAAAGGCCTCTCCCATCACCTCATCCAGGGCCAGGGACATCAGCTCTTCCTCCTGCTTGTCTGAGAGGATTTTGAAGTCCGGGGTCAGGCCCAGCAGGTGGAAAAACTCCCGCACCATGTCCGCGCAGAAGCTGTCCACTGTGCCAATCTGGGCCTGGTGGAGCAGCACGCTCTGCCGCCGGAGCCGCCTGTTCCCCGGCTCCTCCCGGAGCAGCTGGAACAGGCGCTGCTCCAGCCGGGCCCGCATCTCAGCGGCAGCGGCTTTGGTAAAAGTGACAATCAGCAGCCGGTTGGCATCTGTGGGGTGCTGGGAATCGCTCAGGCGCTGCATGGCCCGCTGGACCAAAACAGCGGTTTTGCCAGAGCCTGCCGCGGCGGCCACCAAAACAGTGCCGTCCAGGGAGTTGACCGCGTCAAGCTGGCTTTCAGTCCATTGCATGGGGCATCATCCTTTGCTGTGATAATCAGCCGCGGCTGCTGCCGTCCAGCAGCTGCTCGCAGTACCGGCACCGGTAGCGGTGGTTCTCCTCGTCGCAGAGGTAAAACTCCTGCTCCACGTCCTCCGCGCTGGTGACGCAGCGGGGGTTCCTGCACTTGACAATATTCACCAGGCGGCGGGGGAGCTTGGGCCGCTTCTTCTCCGCCAGCTGCCCGTCCCGGATCACGCAGACCGTGGCGTGGTCATCGATAAAGCCCAGCACATCCAAATCAATGTCCATCACGCCCTCAATTTTGATAATATCCTTTTTCCCGAACTTGCTGCTCCTGGCATTGCGGATAATGGCCACACAGGTGTCCAGCTTGTGCAGCTCCAGCAGCTCATAGACCCGCATCCCCCGGCCAGCGGTGATGTGGTCAATGACAATGCCGTTTTCAATACTGTCTATGTTCAGCATAGCTTAGTTCTCCTCTCTCAGAATATCCGGCTCCAGGCCCAGAAGGGCCAGAATCAGCGCCATGCGCACAAACACACCGCCCCTGGCCTGCTCAAAGTACAGGGCCCGGGGGTCCTCGTCCACTGCCTTATGTATCTCGTTCACCCGGGGCAGGGGGTGGAGAATGGCCAAGTCCTGCTTGGCGGCGCGAAGCTTCTCCGGGGTGAGGATGTAGGAATCCTTCAGCCGGACATAGTCCTCCTCATTAAAGAACCGCTCCCGCTGGACCCGGGTCATATACAGCACGTCCAGCTGGGGCATGACCTCCTCCATGCGGAGGACCTCTGTATAGGGATGGCCGGAGGGGGCCAGCACCTCTTTCAGGATATACCCGGGGGCTCGCAGCTCCTCAGGGGAGATGAGCACAAAGCGCATGTTTGGGTAACGGACCAGGGACTTAATCAGGGAGTGAACCGTGCGGCCGAACTTCAAGTCCCCGCACAGGCCGATGGTCAGGCCCCCCGCCTTCCCCCGGCTGCGGCGAATCATGAATAAATCCGTCAGGGTCTGGGTGGGGTGCTGGTGGCCCCCGTCGCCCGCGTTGATAACAGGTATCTTCGCGTAACGGGAGGCCACCAGGGGCGCGCCCTCCTTAAAATGGCGCATGGCGGCAATGTCCGCATAGCCGGAAATCATGCGGATGGTGTCTGCCACGCTCTCGCCCTTAGAGGCAGAGCTGCTTTGGGCAGAGGAAAAGCCCAGCACCTGGCCGCCCAGACGGAGCATGGCGGACTCAAAGCTGAGCCGGGTGCGGGTACTGGGCTCAAAGAACAAAGTGGCCAGAATGCGGCCCTCGCAGCGCCGGGCAAAGTCGCCGGGCCTGTCCATAATCTGCTGGGCCAGGCCCAGCAGCCGTTCTGTCTCGGAAACCGTAAAGTCTAAAGGGTCAATCAAATGCCGCATGATACCGCCGCCTCTCGGAAAAATTTTACTGAAAATGTTCAGCTTTTTATTATATCCCATTGGGCCAGAAGTGTCAATGCCCCATTTGGGCCAAAAGCGGCCCTTTCCTTGACACCGGAGGCCAGCGGGTGTATACTGGACTTATTCTTGTATGAAGGAGGTCTTTTCCGTGTTTTCTAGTTTAGACAGCGTGAAGCCTGCCCTGGGCCGCCTGATTGCCCGGCTGCGGCAGGTGTATCCCTACGCCTCTGTGCTGGCAGTGGAGGATGCTGCCCGCCGGTGGAGCGTGAGCCGGGCGGGGGTGAATATCGACGCCAGCGGCCTTAGGGGCGGCACAGGCTTTGTGGTTCGGGTGTTTGACGGCACAGGCTGCGGGGAGTACTCGTTCAACCGCTTTGACGAGAGCATGACGGAGGATATCGCGGCCCGGCTGGCGGAGGGCCTCAAGGCGCAAAGCGCCGCCCTTGCCGGGTTCTCCCCTCTGCCCACGCCCGTCCCGGCGGACGAGCCTGCCGTTCTCCGCAAATCCACCGGCTTCCAGTCAGACCCCCGAGACCTGGGGGACGAGGCCATTATCAACAGGCTTCGGGCCCTGCGGGAAAAGGCCCTGGCTTTGGACGGGCGCATTCTGGACGTGCAGCTGGGCATGAACTACCGCTGCTGCCGCAAGCTCTTCCTCAGCGAAAACCGCGACCTGGACCAGAGCCTTATGTGGACCACCTGCGCCCTGATGGTGCTGTGTTCCCGGGGTCAGGAGCTGAAAATCACCTATGAGCCATTCTCCGTCCTGGGCGGGGCCGAGGTGCTGGACGCGGTGGAGGACAGGATTCCGGAGGCGGTCAAAAAGGCGGTGGAGCTTCTGGACAGCCAGCCCATCACCCCCGGCGAGTATGACTGCGTCTGCGATTCGGACGTGACGGGCATGATCGTCCACGAGGCCTTTGGCCACGGGGTGGAGATGGATATGTTCGTTAAGGACCGGGCCCTGGGCAGAAGCTATATTGACAAGTACGTGGCCAGCGAACTGGTCACCATGCACGACGGAAGCGCCGTGCAGCAGGCCGCCACCATGTTCTTTGACGACGAGGGAACTCTGACCGGGGACACCGTCATCATCGACAAGGGCGTGCTGAAAACCGGCATGTGCGACGCCCTCAGCGCCGCCCGGCTGGGGGTTAAGCCCACAGGCAACGGCCGCCGGGAGAGCTATGAGCGCAAGGCCTACGCCCGCATGACCAACACCTATTTTGACGCTGGCTCTCACACCAAGGAGGAGATGATTGCCTCCATAGACTACGGCTTTTTGCTGGAACAGCCCAGCTCCGGCATGGAGGACCCCAAAAACTGGGGCATCCAGTGCATGGTGTCCGTGGCCAGGGAGATTAAGGACGGCAGGCTCACCGGGAAGATTTTCTCCCCCATTGTGCTCACAGGCTATGTGCCGGATTTGCTCAAATCTGTCAGCATGATGGGCCGGGAGCAGACGCTGTCCGGCTCGGGCTTCTGCGGCAAGGGCTATAAGGAATGGCTCAAGGTCTCGGACGGCGGGCCCTGTATGAAAGCCCGCATCCGGCTGGGTTAAGGAGGTATCAGGATGATTGAAAGAATCAAAAGCGCCCTCAGGGACTGCGGCATCAGCCTGTGGCGCATAACTGACAGCACGGTGGAGTCGGCAGAGCTGTTCTTTGTGAAAAAACAGCTGGACACCCGGCGGATAAAGGATGTGCGCAAGTTCCAGGCAGCGGTGTTCCGGGACGTGGAGGCGGATGGCCAGACCCTGCGGGGCTTTACCACCGTGACCCTGCTGGAGTCTATGGACGACGCCCGGCTACGGGAGGAGCTGAACGGGGCCTATTACGCGGCCCAGTTCGCGGCAAACCCCTTCTATGCTTTGCCCGACCCGGTGCAGGCCCCTGTCAAGGAGAAAACCGGGCAGCTCTGCCAGGCCCCTTTGGCGGAGAGCGCCGCCCAAATCGCCCAGGCCCTGTTCGCGGCAGATACCAGGGAGGACGCGTTCCTCAACTCCGCCGAGATTTTCGTCACCCGCAGCCGCACCCGCATCCTCTCCTCAGAGGGCACGGACGCGGCCTATACGGACGCAAAGGCAGAGGGGGAGTTTGTGGTCCAGTGCCAAGAGCCGGAGGACGTGGAAATCCACAACACCTATTCCTATGACACCCTGGACACTGCCGCCCTTACCAAAAAGGTGGCCGAGGCCCTGACCTTTGTCCGGGACAGGTCCCGGGCCCAGCGGATTCTCAAGTCCGGCCAGTATGATGTGGTGCTCAGCGCAGAGGCGGCGGCCACTGTGCTGTCCTATTACCAAGACAGGGCTGCTGCCCAGATGATTTACCCCAAGTACTCCACCTGGCAGGTGGGGGAGCAGGTTCAGGGGGAGGAAATCTCCGGGGCAAAGCTGGATTTGGATTTGTGCGCCACCCAGCCCTACAGCGAGGAGGGCATCCCTATGGAGGATTTGCCCCTGCTCCGGGCCGGGGAGCTGAAAGCCATCCACGGCAATAACCGGTTCTGCCGGTATCTGGACATAAAGCCCACGGGCCTGTACCAGAAGCTCCGCTGCCTGAACAGCGGCGTGCCCTTTGAAGAGCTGAAGGCCGGGCCCTGCCTGTGGGCTGTCGCCTTCTCTGACTTCCAGATGGACTCTATGAGCGGCCACTTCGGCGGGGAAATCCGGCTGGCCTATCTGATTGAGGACGGCAGGGCCATTCCGGTCACCGGCGGCTCCATCAACGGCAGCCTGCTGGAGTCCCAGGGCAGCCTGCGGTTCTGTGAGGAGCGCTATGAGGCCGCCCACTATACCGGGCCCTATGGGGTACGGATACCCAATGTAAACGTGGCGGGTGTAGAGTAAGCGTAAAAGCGGCCAGG
>CAJTXF010000012.1:0-48153 GCA_910580045.1 uncultured Eubacteriales bacterium | reverse complement strand
CCAGGCAGACTGCCTGGCCGCTTTTCTATGTCCATATGACCTGGTTATCTTGCGCGCCGGGAAACCGTGACGTATTCTGTCTCCAGCAGCTCCAGATAGCTCTTTCTGGGCTTGCTCTCTGTGCCCGCGGGAAGGATGTGCTCAAAAATAACCAGGCTGCCCAGGGCCTTGGCCTTGTCATACTCCTCCTGGCTGCGGATGGTCCAGCTCACCTCCTGCATACCCAGCAGGTTCTTTACTGCCCACATGGCCGGGATGTCCCGGGTGCCCAGATGATAGGCCTCAAAATGGGGCCGGGCATACCAGTTGGTCAGCAGGTTCCGGGCACAGAAGGCCCCTGCCCGGCTCATGCCGTCATCCCCCTTTTTGAAGCGGCCCATCAGCTGGCCCCGGATGACCTCTGGCCTGTTCTTCCGGAACCAGCGCACAATCCGGGGGTCAAAGGACTCCACGCAGTACAGGCCCTTGTACCCCTCCAGCTCCTTCATCACCTGCCCGCACAGCTCTGCCGGGTCATTGTAGCTCTTGAGCTCAATAATCAGCGGGGTGTCCCCGTGCAGGGCCCCCAGCACCTGGCTGAACAGGGGGATAGTCTCCTGGGTGCCGAACAGCCGGTATCCGCTGAGCTCCGCATAGTCCATCTCCGCGATGGCCCTGTCCACCCCGCAGCTGCGCAGGATGGTGCTGTCATGGTGGATTACCACCCGCTTGTCTTTGGTCAGCTGCAAGTCAAACTCCATGCCAAAGCCAGCCAGCTCTGCCAGCCGGAAGGCCTTGGAAGAGTTCTCCGGCACCCCGTTTTTCAGGTTGTGCAGGCCCCGGTGGGCATAGTCAAAGGTCCGGAACACCCGGAAGCTGGGCCTGTGCCAGAGCTGGGGGGCAATCAGCCACAGCCAGGCCAGCACCAGGACCAGCACTGCCCCCAGCAGCCACAGCCAAACCGGGGCCCCGCCTGAGACCTGTATGTTCAGAATATTCAATATGCCCATACGCAACCTCCCAATGATTCTATTTTCCCGCAGCGCACCAATCGCGGGCCCAGTATGTAACCGCAAGCACCCACAAAGGGGCGCGGACGAAAAGTTTCGTCCACCTTTTCAAAGGTGGTGGGCTGTGGGGCAACGCCCCACAGCCTTGCGCGTCAGCGCCAAAAACGCCGTCAGACAAGCGAGCGCTACTATCGCCATTTTCCTTTGGAAAATGGTGATAAAAGGGCGTTTGTAATAAAAGGCCTCCACCGGCACAGGGCGCCGACTCCGGCAAGACCTTAGGGGCGCTGCCCCAAATCCCCTGCCAGGGGCCTAACACCCCTGGCCCGCGCCTTCCGCCTGTTCGCTTGTTCTGGGTGAAAGCGGCTGCCCTGAGCCGTTAGCTGTTTTGGTGGGCGGTTCGTCAGGCTCGATGGATGCGAAACTCTCCCCGCCTCAGCCCCGGCGCCTGGACAAACCTCACCCAAAAGCCCAGCTCTTCCAGCCGGGCCAGGTTCCGCCTGCCCTGGCCCAGGGCGGTGGAAATGTCCTTAGGGTGGATTTCCACTTGATAGGCCCCTGGCCCACTCAGCTCCCTTTGCAGCCTTTGGAGGATTCGCTCACTCTCCGCCAGCTGCCGGAAAGCCGGGTGATAGGGCCCGGCCAGCCGCTTTTCCTCCACCTCCTGAGAGGCGTGGAGCCCCACCCGGATGATGCGGATTCCGGCCCCCTCCAGAATGTCCAGCAGCCGGGCGCACAAGGGGATTGCCTCCTCCAAAGTCTGGGGCTGGTAGGCCCCTGCCCTCCAGAGTTCCGCCAGCTCTGTGCCGGGCAGGACTATGGTGGGGTAGATGCGGGCCGTGGCAGGGTGCAGCTCCACAAAGGCCCGGGCCGTAGCCAAGTCCTTCTCCGGGGTGCTTTGATAGAGCCCGGTCATCATCTGCAGGCCCAGCTCTAAGCCCGCGCTCTGTATCAGCCCCGCCGCCCGGCGGGTATCCTCAGCGGTGTGGCCCCGGCGGTTGGCAGCCAGGACTCCGTTGTCCATGGACTGGGCCCCCAGCTCCACCGCGGTAACCCGGTGGGCCAGAAGGATGTCCAGCACCTCCCCGTCCACAGCGTCCGGCCGGGTGGAGCAGCGGATGCCCCGGAAACCGTACCGCTCCACCGCCTCCCGGGCCGCAGCCAGCAGGTTCAGCATATAGGCCCTGTCAATGGCCGTGAAGCTGCCCCCGAAAAAGGCAATCTCCGCCTGGGCACGGTCTGCGTCGTCCAGGCTCCGGGCCGCCAGCTCCGCGGCGGCAAGAACGTCAGCCTGCCCTGGGGGAGGGGCCTGCCGCCTGCCGGTGATGGTGTTCTGCTCGCAGAAGCTGCACTGCCGGGGACAGCCCAGATGCGGCACAAAGATACTGATATTGGCGTGTCCCATCCAATCAGTAGCCCATCAGCTCCAGGGCCTCCCGGGCGGCCTGCTGCTCGGCCTCTTTCTTGCTGCGCCCGCCCCCCTTGCCAATCACGTTGCTGTTCAGGTGCACCTCCACGGTAAAGTGCTTCTGATGGTCCGGGCCGCTCTCCCCAGTGACCACATACTCCAAGTGCTCCTCTGGGTTCTGCTGGATAATCTCCTGCAGGGTGGTCTTGTAGTCCTTAAAGGGCCGCACGCTCTGGGTCTTGGCCGCGGGGGCAATAAACCGCAGGATAAACGCCCGGGCCTTGTCCAGGCTGCCGCTGTCCAGATAGATGGCGGCAGTGGTGGACTCGAACACATCCGCCAGAATGCTGGGCCGCTCCCGCCCGCCGGAGTGGGTCTCCCCGTGGCTCAGCCGCAGGAAGCTGCCCACCTCCAGGCTTTTGGAGAACCCGCACAGGGACTTCTCACACACCAGCGCGGCCCGGGTCTTGGTGAGCTGGCCCTCAGGCAGAGAGGCATAGTGGGTGAACAGATAGTCCGCGGTCACAAATCCCAGCACCGAGTCCCCCAGAAATTCCAGGCGCTCATAGCTCTGGCAGCGGTTCTCATTGGCATAGGACGAGTGGGTCAGGGCTGTCTCCAGCAGGCTCCTGTCCTGAAAGGAGTACCCAATCAGTTTTTCGTATTCTTCCAGCGCTCTCAATCGCTTTGCCTCCCCTGCGTCATTTTCCCAGGGCCTGGGTGATGGCCTCCACATACCCGGACTGGGTGCAGTCCCGCACCAGCCCCAGGGCGCTGAGCACTGCCCTGGCCTTGGCGTTGCCGTGCATCTTAAACACTGGCTTGGAGGCCCCCAGAATCGGCGCGCCCCCATAGGAGTTATAGTCCATGGTCTTTTTCAGGCCCTGCAAATCCCCGTAAATCATGGCAGCGGCCAGCTTATTTTTCATGTTCTTCTGGAAAATATCCTTCACCATGCCCATCATGGCCAGGGCCGTGCCCTCATAGAGCTTGAGCACCGTGTTGCCGGTGAACCCGTCCGCCACGGCCACATCGCAGGCCCCATAGGGGATGTCCCGGGGCTCTATGTTGCCAATGAAGTTCAGGCCCGGGCAGTTTTTCAGCAGGCCATAGGCCTCCTGGCGCAGCTCGTCTCCCTTGTGGGCCTCAGTGCCCACATTGACCAGTCCCACGCGGGGGGACTTCACCTTCATTACTTTCTCCATGTACACCGAACCCATCAGTCCAAACTGCATCAGCATATCCGCCCGGCAGGCCACGTTGGCCCCCCCGTCGCAGACCATGAAGGGGGTCTTGGCAGTGGGCAGCACTGGGGCAAAGGCCACCCGCTTCACCCCTTTCATGCGCTTGACCAGCATGGTGGCCCCCACGGTCAGGGCCCCGCTGTTGCCCGCGCTGGCAAAGGCGTCGCCCCTGCCCTCTGCCAGGGCCTTCATGCCTACTGCCATAGAGCAGCCTGAGCGCTCTTTCAAAATGCTGCTTGGCTCGTCCTCCATGCTCAGCACGTCCTGGCAGTCCAGCACCTCCATTTTGGAGAAGCTGTTCTCCACGTCCAGCTCTTTGGCGCAGGCAGCCAGCTTTTTTTCGTCCCCTGCCAGGGTGATGTCAACCCCCAGGGCCTCCACGGCCTGGGCACAGCCCAGCAGTATCTCCCGGGGGGCATTGTCCCCGCCGAAAGCGTCTACAATGATGCGCATGTTATTCCTCCTGTGATAGAATCAAGGAACCGCTTTGCCGCCAGTTTGAGAATCCGTATATACCGGTTCTCAAACGGGTTTACTGTACTCCCCCAGAGCCTCCAAAGCCCGGGCGGCAAGCCTTCCGTACCGCTCCCGCTTGTCCCGGATATGCCCCGGCAGAGGGGGCAGGATGCCGAAATTGGCCCCCATGGGCTGGAAGTCCTTGCCCTCATACCCGGACACATATTGGCTCAATGCCCCCAGCATGGTGGCATCCGGCAGAGGGGGAGCTTCTTTGCCCTGAAGCCGCCTGGCCAGGCTCCGCCCAGCCAGCAGGCCGCTGGCAGCAGACTCCATATACCCCTCTACCCCGGTCATCTGCCCGGCAAAGTACAGCAGGGGCCGCTGCCGCAGGGAGAAATCCCAGTTCAGCAGCTTGGGGGAATCCAAAAAGGTGTTCCTGTGCATGACCCCGTACCGGATAAACTCCGCCTGCGCAAGGCCCGGTATCATGCCAAAGACCCGCTTCTGCTCCCCGAATTTCAGATTGGTCTGGAAACCCACCAGGTTGTAGAGGGTGTTCTCCCGGTTCTCGGTGCGCAGCTGAAGCACGGCCCAGGGCCTGTGGCCGGTGCGGGGGTCAATAAGGCCCACAGGCTTCATGGGGCCATAGCGGATGGCGTCCCGGCCCCGGGAGGCCAGCACCTCAATGGGCATACAGCCCTCATATACTTTGGGGGAGTTCACGTCCGCCCCGTGGAGGGGCGCCCGCTCCGCTGTGAGCAGGGCCTCCAGAAAGGCCTCATACTCCGGCTTGTTCATGGGGCAGTTGATGTAGTCCCCGTCCCCCTCCCCCCGGCCATAGCGGTCGGCAGTGAAGCAGCGCTCCATGTCAATGCTCTCCCGGGTGACAATAGGGGCAGCGGCGTCGAAGAAGCTGAGCCCCCCGCCGCAGAGCTTCTCAATCTCCCCGGCCAAGGTGTCCGAGGTGAGGGGGCCGGTGGCAATCACTGCCGGGCCCTCCGGGATGGCGTCCAGCTCCCGGCGCTCCAAGGTGATAAGGGGCTCAGCCTCCACTGCCTCAGTGACCATTTGGGAGAACAGCTCCCTGTCCACTGCCAGAGCCCCTCCGGCAGGCACAGCACAGCGTTTGGCAATGGGCACCAGCAGGGAGCCCAGCCGGGACATCTCCTCTTTCAGCAGCCCGGCGGCGCTCTCGATTCGGGCGGCTTTCAGGGAGTTGGAGCAGATAAGCTCCGCCAGAAGGGGGCTTTTGTGGGCAGGGGAGAAGCGCTGGGGCTTCATCTCCGCCAGCTTCACGGGGATTCCGGCCCTGGCTAACTGCCAGGCGGCCTCGCAGCCAGCCAGGCCGCCGCCCGCTACGATAACAGTGTCCATTTTTTCACTCCTTTGGTTCGCACAGAAAAGCGCGCCTGACGGCTCGTGGCAGAGCCCAGCGCCAAGCACCGCCTAAAGCCGGAAATGGGGTCAAGGGGGCGACTGCCCCCTTGCGGGTCCAGGGCAGCGCCCCGGCGGGGTTTGGGGCAGAGCCCCAAGGTCTCGCCTGCCGGCTCGGTCGGCGCTGGACGGTTGCCACTGGCGACCAGCGCCCTTGCCCTTAGGGACGGCGCGCACAAAGATAACTCCGAGGCAGCACACCCCGCAATACGCCAACATCCGTCAGTGGCACCAGCTCGCGCCGCCCACCATCCCTGTCGCGCGAATTCGTCGAGTTGGGAAAGCTCCGTTTTCCCAACTCACGGAGAGCCGCAGGCCGTCTTCCGAAACGTGGCGGCCCTAGACGTCCCCTTACCCTCCCACTTCCTGACACCATAGAACGGTATCGTGCCGTCAGGCGCCTCCGCTGCCTCAATCCTCCGGCACCTTGCCCGGGAACGTGCACCCAGGGGTCACGCAGTACATCCGCCGATCCTTGGTCTTCTTCTGCATCAGCACCTTGCCGCAGATGGGGCACTTCTCCTTGCTGGGCGGGTCCCAGCTCACAAAGTCGCAGTCCGGGTACCGGTCGCAGCCATAGAACACCCGGCCCTTTTTGGACTTGCGCTCAATGATTTTCCCCCCGCACTTGGGACAGGGCGCGCCGGTGTCGTTGATAAACTTCTTCACGTTCTCGCACTCAGGATAGCCTGAGCAGGCAATGAACTTGCCGTATCTGCCGTGCTTGACCACCATGGGCCTGCCGCATTTTTCGCAGATTTCGTCAGTCTCGTCCTCTTTCAGGTGGATTTTGACCCCTTCCATGGCCTTTTTGGCCTTCTGCACCGTCTTGTCAAAGTCGTCGTAGAAGGTGCGCAGGGTCTCCACCCAGGCCTCATCCCCCCGCTGGACCGCGTCCAAATCGTCCTCCACCTGGGCTGTAAAGCGCACATTGACGATTTTGGGGAACTGCTCCTTCATCAGCTTGGTGATGACCTCCCCCAGCTCGGTGGGCTTAAAGGCCTTGCCCTCCCGGGCCACATACTCCCGCATGGTGATGGTGGAGATAGTGGCCGCGTAGGTGGAGGGGCGGCCAATGCCGTTCTCCTCCAGGGTCTTGATAAGGGAGGCCTCCGTGTACCGGGGCGGGGGCTGGGTAAAGTGCTGGTTGCCTGTGAGCTCCCGGAGCTTGAGCTTCTGGCCCTCCTCCAACGGGGGCAAATCCTTGCCCGCCTTCTCCTGCTCGTCCTTGCTCTCCTCATACAGGGCGGTGAAGCCCTCAAAGGCCACGTTGAAGCCGCTGGCCTTGAAGATATAGTCCCCGGCCAGAATATTGGCCTGGGTGGTGTTCAGCACACAGTTGGCCATCTGGCTGGCAATGAACCGCTCCCAAATCAGCTTGTAGAGCTTATACTGGTCCGGGGTCAGGGAGGACTTCACCTTCTCCGGGGTCAGGCTGATGGTGGAGGGCCGGATGGCCTCGTGGCCGTCCTGGGCCCCTGCCCGGGACTTGTAGCGGCGCGGCTTGGGGGGCAGATACTTGCCGCCCCAGCGGCCGTCAATGAATTCCCCCGCCTCCCGGATAGCGTCCTCGCTGATGCGCAGGGAGTCAGTACGCATATAGGTGATAAGGCCCACAGCCCCCTGGCCCTCAATGTCCACGCCCTCATACAGCTCCTGGGCGGCCCGCATGGTCCGGTAGGCCTGGAAGCCCAGCTTCCGGCTGGCCTCCTGCTGCAGGGTGGAGGTGATGAAGGGCGGGGCGGGCTGGCGGCTGCGGCGGCCCTTTTTCACCGGGCCCACCACAAAGTCCTGGCCCTCCAGCTCAGCCAGGATTTTATCCGCCTGCTCCTTGCTGTTGATTTCAATCTCCCCGTTCCTGTCTCCAAAGAACGCTGCCTGGAACACAGAGCGGGCCGGGGGCGCGGTCAGCTTGGCGTCCAGGCTCCAGTACTCCTTGGGCACAAAGGCCCGAATCTCCTCCTCCCGGTCCACAATCATCCGCACGGCCACTGACTGGACCCGTCCCGCGGACAGGCCCTTGCGGATGGTTTTCACCAGAAAAGGGCTGAGGGTGTAGCCCACCAGCCTATCCAGAATCCGCCGGGCCTGCTGGGCGTTGACCAAATCCATATCAATGGTACGGGGATGGGCCATGCCCTCTGCCACCCCGGTTTTGGTAATCTCGTTAAAGGTCACCCTGTCCGGGGCGTCCTCCTCCAAATCCAAAATATAGGCCAGGTGCCAGGAGATGGCCTCTCCCTCCCGGTCAGGGTCAGTGGCCAGCAGCACGCCATCGGCCTTCTGGGCCTCTGCCTTCAAGTCCTTGACCAGCTGCTCCTTGCCCTTGATAATGGTGTATTTGGGCCGGAAATTGTCCTTCACGTCCACGCAGAGCCTGGCCTTGGGCAAATCCCGCACATGGCCCATAGAGGCCACGACCTTATAGTCAGGCCCCAGATATTTTTGTATGGTCTTCGCCTTGGAGGGCGACTCCACAATTACTAATTTTGACATAATCCAATCCTTCACAATCTAAAGGTTTTCCAAGGGCGGATGGGGCGAGCCAGGGCTTTTCCTCTGGCCCGCCAGCCGCTCTTTGTAAGGTAAAAGTTATCCCAGGCTGTACTGCCCGCCCGGGCCCCGGCTCACCCGGCCTGTCATCTCCAGCCGGAACAGCATCCGCAGCAGCTCGCCGGTCTCCACGCCGGTCTGCTCAGACAGCTCCTCCGGGGTCAGGCTCCGCCCTATCAGGCAGTCCAGAACCCGCTCCTCCTTGCTGGGCGACAAAGGCTCCGGGGAATTGCCCTCCGGCAGAACTGCCTCCAGCCGGTTATCCTCCACCCTGTCCGGCACAGGCAGAGGCCCGCTCAAAAGCTCCTGCATGGGGTCCGAAGCCAAAAGCACATCCTCCGGCAGAGCGGCCTTCATGGGGTTTGGGGGCATTGCCTCCCCGCTGGGGCCCTCCTCCTGAGGAAGGCCCGAGTCCCGCAGGATTACCCGGCCTCCCGGCGCGCCCGCCCCTGGAGCAGCAGGCCCCCAGCCCGGATTCATCTCTGGGGCTGGCGGCGCTTTTGCCTGCCGCTCCACCAGCTCCTTGGGAAAGGAGAAGAGCTCCGGCCACAGCTCAAACAGCTCCCAGCCCTCCCGCAGCGCCTGGGCCCCTTGGGCAATCAGCCTGCGGTTCCCGGCAAAGGCCGAATCCTCGGGCGGGCCGGGATACACAAACAGCCGCCGGTTCTGCTTGGCCGCGTGGCGGGCGTAAATCATGGAGCCGCCCTTCTCCCCGACCTGCACCAGGACCACGGCCCGGCACATGCCGGTTATCAGCCGGTTGCGCTGCTGGAAGGTGCCCTGCAGGGGCCTGGGCTGGGAGAAATACTCCGTGACCATTACGCCGCCCATCTCCACCTGCTTTGCTCTTTGGACAGGGCCTGTCTGCCGGAAGCTGGACAAATCCACGGGCAGCACGCTGATGGTAGGGATGCCCGCCGCCATAGCGCCATCCAGCGCGGCGCCGTCCACGCCCCGGGCCACACCGCTGACCACCACCGCCCCTGCCGAGGCCAGGCCATGGGCCAGCCTCCGGGCAGCGGAAAGGCCCGCCTCCCCGGCCTTTCTCGCGCCGACCACCGCCACCCAGGGGCGCTCCTCCAAAAATCCCAGGTCGCCCTGAACATACAATACCGCGGGAGGGTCAGAAATATTCCTCAGCGCAGCGGGATATTTCTCGCTCTCCGGCGTCAGGGTCTCCCAGCCCATCTGAAGGGCATAGTCCAGCTTATAGAGGGCCTGCTGGGGCGAAAAGGACTGCAGCCCGTTCAGGTGCCGGGCAGTGAGATAGCGCAAATCCCGCCAGCCGGACATCCCTGCCTGGGCAAAGCCCTCCAGCCCGCCGGGATAGGTGCGGAAAATATGCCAGGGCAAGCGGCTCCCCTCGCCGAAGACCTGCTGGAGCCACAGCCAGTAGGCCCGGCAGTCCAGGCTTTTGTCAAAGTCAAAACTGGGCAGCCCTGGGGAGAGGTTCTCCACAAAAGGCGGATGGCTCTCTGGGCCCCTGTGTTCTCTGTCAGCCATGCTCTGCCAGCCCTCCTCTCGCCAATTCCCACAGGAAAATGGTTGCCGCGGCCGCGGCGTTAAAGGACTCTGCCCGGCCGCCCATGGGAATGGTCACCAAATCCCCGCACAGAGAGGCAGTCTCCTCTGTCAGGCCGCTGCCCTCGTTGCCAATACATACCGCGTGCCGCCCTGTGCCAAAGCCAGCCTCTGTCACAGGCAGGGCGCTGGCGCTGGGCACCGCGCCGTGGACAGCATAGCCCATCTCCCCCAGCAGCCCCAGCAGCCGCCGGGGCGAGGACTCCAGACACAGGCTTTGGCGGAACACCGCGCCCATAGAGGCCCGCAGCGCCTTGGGGGAAAAGGGGTCGCAGCAGTCCCCCAGCAGAAACACCCGGAACCGGCCCAAGGCCTCTGCCGTACGCAGCACAGCCCCCAGATTCCCCGGGTCCTGGATATTTTCCAGCACCAGGCAGGGGCTGTGGGGGGCAAAGCCAATGATTCCCTCCATGTTCCCCGGCCAGCGGCACACGCAGAAAATGCCCTGGGGGCTTTTGGTGTCCGCCAGCAGCTGGGCCACAGAGGGCTCCACCCGGAAGGCCCTTTCCGCCGCCGCCAGCACTGGCTCCAAATAGGCGGCATATTTCCTCTCCGCCTGGGGGGTGAAAAAGCAGGTCTCCACCTGGATGTCCGAGAGCACCGCGTCCCGGCACAGGCGGGCCCCCTCGCAGAGAAAGACCCGGGCCTCCCGGCGGGCGCGGGGGGAAGAGGCCAGCTCTGCGGCGGCCCGGACCAGCGGGTTCCTGCGGCTGGTGATGTGTTCATATTCCATAACGAGCGCCCCCTTTCCGCGGGAGAGGAACAGGTGCAGGCCCCGCCCTCTCACACAACGCAAACGCCCAAGGCAGGGGTGCTGCCTCAGGCGCGTTTACCTCTATTGAAAACGGCGCGCCTGGTATTCCACCCAGCAGGCCCCCCGTTCCGCCCCCAATCCTGATTAGAGAGCGGCCTTGGCTTTCTCGACCAGGGCAGTGAACCCAGCCGGGTCCGCAATGGCAATCTCAGAGAGCATCTTCCGGTTCAGGGTGACGCCCGCCTTCTTCAGGCCGTTCATAAAGGTGGAGTAATTCATGCCGTTCATCTTGCAGCCCGCGGAGATGCGGGTAATCCACAGGCGGCGGAAGTCCCGCTTGCGCTGCTTGCGGCCGATGTACGCATAGTTGCCGGACTTCATGACAGCCTGTTTGGCCATCTTAAAATGGCGGCTCTTGGAGCCCCAATACCCCTTCGCCAGCTTCAGAATCTTTTTCCTTCTCTTGCGCGTCATCATCGCGCCCTTTACTCTAGCCATTTCTTCTCAATCCTTTCCCGGCCTTTGCCGGCATGATAGGCCCCTTGGGCCTGTTTTTTTGACACATCCTGTTATCCTGCGGTGCTTAGGGCTTGTTTGAAAAATCCAAAACACCGCCCCTGCGGCATCCCCGCTGTAAATGCAAGCTCTTATTTGTAGGGCAGCATCCGCTTTACGGCGGCAGTGTTGGTCTTGTCAGTAACCGTGGTGCCGCGGGCATGGCGCTTGACCTTGGGGGTCTTGCCATGGCCGTTGAACAGGTGGCTGGTGAAAGCGTGGGCGCGAATCACCTTCCCGTTTTTGGAGAGCTTGAAGCGCTTTTTCGCGCCGCTGTGTGTTTTGAGCTTCGGCATATTTATTCCTCCTTGATTTCACAGCCCCAGAGGGGCCTTTTACTTGACTGGCTTGGGCACCAGGAACATGAACATGTTCCTGCCCTCCAGCTTTGGCTGGCGCTCTACATTGGCCACCTCTGCCATTGCCTCGGCAAACCGGTGCATGATTTCCTGTCCCAGCTCCGGGTGGCCCATCTCCCTTCCCCGGAAGCGGATGGACGCCTTGACCTTGTTGCCCTCTGATATAAATCGGACGGCGTGGTTCTTCTTGGTCTCAAAATCGTGGGTGTCAATGTTCAGCGACAGCCGCACTTCCTTGATTTCCACCACGCGCTGGTTTTTCCGCTGTTCCTTCTCCCGCTTGCTCTGCTCAAACCGGTATTTGCCGTAGTCAATAATCTTGCATACCGGCGGCGCGGCCTGCGGGGCGATTTTTACCAAATCCAGGTTCTTCTGCTCGGCCAGCTCCATCGCCTTTTTCACGGGCATGATGCCCAGCTGAGCGCCGTCCTCGCCAATGACCCGGACCTCTCTGTCGCGGATTTGCTCGTTAATCTGTAGCTCCTTGCTGCTAATTGTTCAGCACCTCCATCAAGAAAATCCTCAAACCTCAGTCACGAAGAAAAAGCGGACGGTAAGCCCGCCCGCAAATCGACATACAGAAACCGCCCCAAAGGGGCCGCCTGCATCCTATCGACCTGTGACGGCAAGCCGCACGGGTGGGAGCGCCTGCCCAAAGCAGGCTATCCACTTCCTTTTCCGGGTTTGATTATACTACAGGCCCCGGGATTTGTCAAGGGATTTTTTCCATAGGGGAGTATCCGTTCCGAGGAGTTTTTCGTGTTCCCCCGCCCTACGGGCGGGGGAACACAGATAATTATCTCTGTGGCTTGGACAATCCCTTTCCATAAGAGCGGATTGGGCCGCAAACGCAAATAGAAACAGCCGGGCGAGTCTCCCCGCCCGGCCAATCTCTCCCCCTAACCTTCCAACGCCAGCTCCCACTCCATGTGGGCCGGGAGCAGCCTGTCCAGCAGCCGCCTGGCCTCCTGCTCCGTCACCCCCTCCAGGGTCCCGGCGACCATCAGCCTGCCCTCTGCCTCCGCCACTGTCCCGGCGATGCCCGCCGCGGGCAGCACGTCCTCCTGGATGGCCCGCAGGGTGGGCCGCTGGAACCGCAGCCCCAGTGCCTTGGCCACGCCCCTGCGCCTGGCCGCCAGCTCGCCGGAGGAGGCCTGGGCCCGGAACAGGGCCTCCCACTGGGCCAGCTTCTCCTCCGGGGCTGTCAGGGCAAACAGGGACTGCTCCAGAGCATCCAGCCCTGCCTCCAGTTTGTCCAGCCCCGCGCAGAAAGCCTCCTGCTCCCAGTCAGCGGGGGTGCCACCCGGCAGGGTATAAATTCCCGTGGCCCTCAGCACCTGGGCCATATGCTCCCCGCCGGTCATTTGTCCTCACTGATAATAGAGCCGCCCAGCAGGGGCAGGACTCCCGCCGCGGCCGCCAGCCCGGTGGTCACATTGTTAAAGGTTACCTTGCTCACTGCCGGGTCCGCGTCCAGAATCACCCGGTTCAAGTCCCCCAGGTATACCGCGTCCCCGATTTTCCGCTGGCTGAACCAGTCTTTCAGGGCCCCGGCCGCCCTGTCCCGGGCCTGGCTGAACACTGCCCCAGGCTTCACCTGGATGCTGCCCATTACGGAGACCTTTTTGCTCTGGGCCGCTTTCACGGTCACTGTAACCCCAGCCTCCCGCTCCAAGTCCAGGGTTTCGGCCAGGGCGGCAAGGGCCTGCTCATCCGGCGCGGCCCCCTCGCCCCAGACGTACACGCTTACAGTGCCCGGCCCCGCCTCTCTGGGCACAGCCTGGGCCATGGTGATGCCCTCCCGCTCCAAGGCCAGGGCCTCATACCAGGCAGCGCTGCCCAGATGCCCCAGCAGGCTGCTGGCCTCCATCACCCGGGTCCGGTAGCTCCCGTCGTCCTCCGGCTCCTGGCCCCCGGCAAAGGCCGCTGTGTTGGTCACGTAATTCACGCCGTTTACCTCTGTCACCAGGGTGTTGACGCAGCCGGCAGCCGCGTTGCCCTTTTTGCCCCCAGCCACGGCCTGGGCCGGGACGCTCACCGTCACCTCACCGGCTGCCAGGATTCCTTCCTCTGTGGTCTCGTACTCCACAGCCTCCTCCCCGGAAGAGGCGCACAGCGTGCCTTTGGGAATCACCAAATCAAAGCTGATGGGGATATACCGGGAGAAGGCCAGCACCCCCTGGGCCTTCCGGCTCCCCCGGCGCGCAACCCCTCTCTGGGCCCCGTGCATATCCAGCCGCTCCCCGTCCGCGGTCTGGGGGAAGGCCTGGCGTTCCAGCCATTCCAGCCGGGCCCCGAACCGGTACAGCTCCCCGGCCAGCACCCGCAGCTTCAGCCCTGTATCCGAGACCGCGTCCGGCTCCCAGCCGCTTGCCTGGGCATAGGCCCCCCGCATCCGCTCATAAATCCCATCCAAGCTCTCCAAGCGTAATCTCCTCCTCTCCCAAGGGGGTCTGGATGACAAACCCCAGCTTACAGTCCTCTGTCATTTTTGCCGACACCGCCCGCACCCCGGGCAAATCCAGCAGGGCCTCATTGGCCAAAGCCAGGGCCCTGTCCAGGGCGCGGGGCTCCTGGGGATTCCACTGCCACAGGCCGCTGCCCAAATCCCTGTCATAGGGGAACTCCCCCCGGCGCAGGACCAGCCGCATCCGGGCATAGTGCGCCAGCTCAGCCCTGCCCTCCGCCACCTGGGGCAGGCCGTTGGCAGACAGCACATACCCGCCGTTTTCCACCTTTGTGTCCACTATGCCTCCTCCTTTGGCCCAAACACCTGGCCGTTAATCACCACCCGGCCGTCGTTGCGCAGCAGGATTTCCGCGCCCCCGGAGGAGTACAGCCTGACCTCCCCCTCCTCCAAATCCCCGATGGGGGCGCTGGCCAGCCCCGCGCAGTAGCCGTTCAGCATCACTGCCTGGCGGCCCTCCTCAGCGGCGCTGGAAAAGCCGTAGGGGAACAGCTGCTCCGGCGCGGAGTATTTGCTGTCCGCCTGGACGGCAAAGCCCCTGCCGTTCTCCACCTGGCCGCTGGTCAGCTTGATTTGGACCTCACCGGCCAGCTTTTCCGTCAGCCACACAGGCCTCCCCCCTTTCCAACACAAACCGGGTCCGCTCCCCGCTGCTGTCCCGGTAGTACACTGCCTGGCGCACCGGGCAGTTCTCAAACCGCCCGGCCCGGGGCACGCTTACGTCCGCCAGAGCCCCGTGAGGCGGCCACCAGCTCCCGGCGCAGGTCACGGTGAGCAGGAAGCTCTCCTGCCGGGCCTTATCCAGCACCTGGCGGGGGTCCTGCCCGCTTTGGGCGCTGAGGTACCGCCGCCGGGGCAGGGCTGCCCCCTCGTCCCTGTACTGGGTGTCGTATCCGCCCCGGTACCCCTGCTTCCACACAGCGCTGAGCCGCTTGCAGGGCCTGCCGCTTATCTGGGCGGACATCACCCGGTCCAGGCTGAGCTTTCCCGGCGCCCGGCCCTCACAGCGGAGCGCCCCTCCGAAGTCCACATAGGGCACAGTGCCAAAGCACTCCCGGCAAAACCCGGCCAGCACCTGCCACACTGAGCTGCCCTTTTCCACAGCCAGCTCTCCCCGCAGGGCCTCCGGGCCCCCTGTCACCCGGGTGAAGCCCAAAGGCTCCAGCAGCCTGGCCCGCAGGCTCTCCAGGCTGGCCCCCCGAATGGGCTGGGGCTCTGCCTCGTTGTCCAGCAGCAGGGCCTCCTGGCTCCGGCAGATAAGCTCCACAAACAGGCCGTCCGATGTCAGCCGGGTGTTCTGCTCGTCCACCACCCCCCGGAAAATGCCCTGGCCCTGGTCATAGAGCAAAACCTCCGCCAGCTCCTCCCAGATTCTGTCCGCCGGGAACACCGCCTTCAGCTGGTCCGCCGGGGCCCCTCTGTCATAGGAGAGCACTGCCTCCTTGGGCTCCCCCAGCAGCATCTGCCCCCCATTTCGCAAAGTCGCCCAATAGGTCACGGGGCAAACACCTCCTCTCCCTGCTCCAGGCAGGCAATGTCCCGGATGTGCAGATTGGCCTGCCGCAGCTCCTCCACATCCCAACCGTACCGGCCCGCGTAGTCCCACAGGCTCTCCCCCGCCGCGGCATGGTGGACGCCCTGGCCCCGCCAGCGCTGGCCCCCATGGTGCTCGGTAAAGCTGAACCCGTATTTTAACAGCGCCGGGCCCTCCCGGCCCAGCAGCTTCACCCCGTCCAGCACCGCGTAGAAGGGCTCCTGGCCCGGCAGCTGCAAGCTCCCCGGCCCGCCCTCCTGGAACAGGGCCTCCAGGCGCTGCCACTGGCTGTCGCAGTCCTTGCCCGCAAACCAGCCCTCCCCAGTCACCCGCCGCTTTTTCTCCCCCAAATCCACTGGGGACGAGCCCGCGAAGGGCAGCATGGTCTCTTTCAGATTCCTTTGGCACTCCACCCGCAGGGCGGTGGGATTCACCGGCCAGGTGAACCCCTTAAAGCGCATGGTCATTTTCTCCACAGAAAGCCTCCTCTCACAGGCTGGCGGGATAGCGCCTGCTGTCCCGCTCGATTTCCCTGCTCAGCTCCTCGGCCCGCTCCAAGCTCTCCATATTCATCCCCCCTCCTCTTCCGCCTTCACCCGCCCGGCGGCAGTGAGCACCCCTGTGCCCGCGGCAGTGAAGCTCTTCCATTGGCATCCGGTATACATCCATGGGCTTGTGCCCAGCCGCAGGGTGAAGCCCTCCAGCAGGGCCAGCTCCCTGTCCAGGCCCTGCAGCTCCACTGTGTACTCCGGCAGGAACCCCCGGTAAAAGGGCTCCCGCTCCCCTGTGGCGGTGAGCACGGTCTCCCTGCCCCCCAAGGTCTCCTTCCAGCCTGAAACCCGGCAGGCTGTGCCGTTCAGGGTGACAGGGCAGCTTCCGCCGCCTGAGCCCCCGTTCCCCTGGGCAAAGCGCAGGGAGCAAATCATTTTCAGCCCGCCCAGGGCCTTTTCCGGCTGGGCAGGGCCCAGGACCGCCTCCGCAAACAGGGGCTCCCGCTGGGCGGCTTCCACCATCTTCCCGGCGATTTCCAGGCCCTCTCCCGGCCGGGCGCTTCCAGGCAGGTACAGGGCAAAGCCCAGCCTTGCCTCCCAGCCCGCGCCCAGAACTTCCTCCTCCACCTGGCCGGTAATCAGGGGCTTCTCCCTGCGGCGGGAGGCAGGCTCCGGGCTGTAGGCTTCCTGGAAAACCGCCCCAGGGATGCCCTCCCGGAAAGTGTCCAGCAGGCTGCCCAGCAGCTCACGGGCTGTCACTGTCCGCCACCTCCCTCTCCAATACCAGCCTGGCTGCCGCCTTCACGTTCCCTATGCACAGAAACTCCGCCTGCAGCACCCGGTATTGCTGCCCGTCCTGCTCCAGCAAGTCCCCGGGCCGCGCCTGGCTGGCCCAGCCGGTGAATATGTACCGGGGCTCTTCCAGCAGGCCGCTCTCGTGGCGCTCCCCCGGGCCGTCCGTGCCTGTGCCGTTTTTGCGGACGACAAGCCCCCGCGCAGCCCAAGTGCTCCCGTCCTTCCCGGTGAGCAGGGCGGGCCGCCAGTTTCTGTACACCTGTTTGGAAATATCCTTCATCCCCTGCCTCCTCTCAGGCCTCTCCAAAATAGAATCCCTCCTCCCGCAGGATGTCCCCTGCGGCCCTGCGCTTTTCCTCCAAAAGGGCCTGGGCATACCGCACCCTGTCCCCCTGGCGGATTTGCAGCTCCGGGGTGCTGACGCTCTCCGGCCTGGCCGCCTGGTCCAGCAGGGCCAGCTGGGCGAATGCCTCCACCGCGGCCAAGGCCTCTGCCTGGGAGGCCGCCTCCTGGGTAAGCTCCGGCCGCAGCCGGGCCTTCACCCTGTCCAGGCATTCCCCGCACAGGGCCCGGCACAGCCCGTCCCTATCTGCCTCCGTGCCGTCCAAAGCCTCGCCGCTGTATAGGCGGAAGGTCTCCAGCACCTTTGTCAAACTGATTTCCACTTCATCCCTCCTTAGTCCAGGACTTAGAGCCTTTATTCACAGGGGGGTGGACACCGCGTGGGCAGTGATTTCCCGGCATCCGGCAAAAACCGCCCCCGCGCTGTCCCCGCTGTGAACTCAGATTCTTAAAATAGGGCAGAGCTCTCTCTGCCTGCTCAGCCTGTCACTCAACCCCGCCAGCGGGGCCGATGGGGCTTATCCCGCGCACTCCAGGCCCGCGGCGGCAGCCTCAAAGATACGGGCAAACCCGCAGGTCATGCTAATCGCCGCCCGCTCCAGCTGGCGGTCAATAAGCTTGTCATAGTCCACGGTAATGTCCCCGGACTGGACCATCTCCAGGGCCGCGTTCCTGTCCAGCACAATCAGCTTGTTGGCCGCCATGCTGGGCACATGAATCAGCTTGGCCCCCAAGGGTGTGCACAGCCTGCCTGTGCCCTGGAAGTTCATGCCCGCCTGGGCGTCCTTGAACTCCGGCACCTGCAGCAGCTTCTGGATGACGGCTGTGCCTGCTGCCACAGTATTCAGCTCATAGGGGGAGAGGCTGGCCCACAGGCCCACAAAGTCCCCGTAATTTGGGGTTCCGCCTGGGGCAAAGCTGATGCCCTCCTTGTTCCCGTCCCCGTTCACCAGCACATCCACTGCGTCCTGGGCCTGGGCGGCGGCAATGTACGCGCCAATCTGCTTGAGGGTCACGGTGAGCACGTCCAGCTTTTGGAAGCGCAGGGCCTCATAGCTGCTCACCAGCATCCGGCCCCGCTTTTTCATCCGCACCAGGCCCGCGCTGGTGCGGATGTTGGTGGCAGGCAGCTGGGCCCCCTCTGCTGTCACGCCCATGGCAGGGGGCAGCTCCCCGTCGCCGGTGCCCACATCCACGGTCCGGTAATCCAGGGCGTCAATTTTGGTGACCGCGGCCACCAAATCCTGGATACAATCCGCGCCCTCCATGCCCTGGGCCACAGCCCTGGCCACATACTCCGGGAACAGGGCCGCGCTGGCCGAGCTCTGGAAGAACTGCTCCACTGTGCTGGACTGGGGCCCGCTGACCTTAATGGCAAAGCGCTTGAGCTGGCGCTGGTAGGCGTCCAGCCCCTCCAAAGGGGTGCCCCGGTAGTTGTCGCTGCTGTCCAGGGATTCCAGCACCTGGGTGAAGGTCTTGCCTGGGGTGGAATACATGCCCTTTTCCAGATTGATATTCTCATAGTAAGCCATAGAAGAATCCTCCTTTAGGATAATAAAGTTTTATTTTCTGTGCTTGCGGGAAGCCCTGGGCTCCCTCCTATATCCGGAACTCCTGGTTCTCATCCCCCCTCCCTGCCGGTTCTTCCGGCGCAAGCTGAGGGGCCAGCGGCAGTTTTCTCCCTGCCAGCTTGGTATAGGCCCGCTCCAGCTGGCCCAGCTCCTCCATGTCCAGGCCCTTCACCGCGGAGGCCATCACCGCCCTGGGCACCTCCGGCTGGGCGATGGCGCTGTACTTTACCACAGCCTCCTCCATCTGCCGCCGGTAGGCCCTGCCCCAGGCCGCGCTCTCCTCCAGCTCCCGGATTCGCCTGCCCAGCTCCTGGGCCTGCTCCCCGGTGAGGAGCACCTCCCCCTGAGGAGGCTCCCCCAGCAGCTTCTCTACCGTAAGCCTGGCCCCGCCCCGGCCCTTGGTGACCCCCGCGCCCCGCTGGGCGGGCACTGCCACAAAAGAGCACTCATAGGCGTCTGTGGGCTCCAGCAGCACCCGGTGGCAGAGCTTCCCCCCATAGCTGCGGCCCTTCTCATGCTCGCAGCGCTCCTTGCCGCAGATTCCGCACACAGCGCGCTTTACAGAGCAGCTGACGCTCACCTCCTTGAGGATGCCGCTGTCAATCAGCTCCCGGGTCTCCTTGGTGCCCTCTGTCATGGGCAGATAGGCCCTGGCAGTCAGCCGGGTCAAGGGCTCCCCTGCCTGGGTGGCCTGGCCCTGGACCTGCTCCAGCTCTGTGTGATAGATGCGGGCAGTCTGGTTGGCGCTTTTCAGCTCATGGTCCAGAATGCAGGTCTTGCCCAAAAACAGCTCTTTCAGCCGGGCCAGGCTCTCCTGGCCGAACCGCTCAAAGTCCCTGTCTATCTCATTGTCGCACAGCACCAGGGAGAAGGTGTACACCTCCTTTGGCCCATAGGCCCGGCGGGTGTACCGGTTGATTTCCTCCATCTCCGCCGCGCTGGGCCCTGCCGCTGACTTGATTACGCTCCCTTCCTTCATATATCCGCTCCTTTCCCGGCGCCCTCGCGCGCCTGCTCCAGCTCAAATTCCAGTTTGGCGGCCCGGGCCGCCGCCAGCCGGGCGTTGGCATGGTCCACCTCGTCCTGCATGGTAATCTCCTCCCAGCAGATGCCGCACTCCGGCTCGTATCCTTTCAGGGCCAGCCAGGTCCGGCAGATTTTCCTGGCCACAGGGGTCAGCACCCGGCGGTAAGCCTCCAATTCGCTGGTGAGCACGTCCGCCTGCTGGCTGGACATCCTCTCTGTAGAGGACCAGCTCAGCCCCAGCAGAAACGGCGGCAGGCCCAGCTTGGCCACAATCTGCTCCAGCATCTGCCGCACAGGCACCTGGCTTTCCAGCATCTGGCTGTCCGCGCCAATGGCCTTGATGGACACGTCCCCCACTGCCACAAAGTCCCGGGGGCTCTTGGAGGTCATCACCCGCTTCCACTCCCCGGCCATCTGCCTGGCCCGCTCAGCGGCATTGGATACCCCGTCCGCGCTGCAGGTCACGGCAAAGCGCACATCCCCCAGCCGCTCCCAGTTCACCCCCAGGGTGTGGTAAATCCGCAGCAGCACGCTGCTGACAAAGGGCAGCCCCCGCAGCAGGGAGGTCCCCCAGGGAGATCCCGCCGCCGGGTTCAGGGCCGAGACCAGCAGCAGCTCTGGGTATGGGCAGGGCCGCCGCCCGCCGGCCTCCAGCACCGAGACCTTGATGCCCAGCGCCCCGTCGCTCTCCAAATCCAGGTTCCCCAGCCCTGCGTTGTACAGCGCCTGGAGCTCCCCGCCTGCTGTCACCATCTCGCCCACAGCTGTGCCGTAGGTAATCAGCTCCTCCAGGTATATCCCCAAAAACTCGTGGATTCCTGTTCCCGCGGCATTGACCTGCACCCCGTCCAGGAAGCGCTCCAGCTCCTCTTGGGCCCGGCCGTCCCGGCAGGTGACGGTAAACTCCCCTATCAGCCGCCGCAGCTTGCAGACAGCCGCGTCAATGACGGGCACATTCTCCCGCAGGGCCCGGTACAGCTCCCGCTCCCCCGCGCCCAGGGGCAGGGGAAGCGCCTGGCCCGGCCGGGTCTGCACGCTCACCGCCGCGGCCTCCTGCTTTTTGCGAAACCCCAGCATATCCGCTCCTCTCCTTTCCTTTTAGTAAACGCAGTTGAAAATCGGTAAAAAACGATTTTCAAGCAGAGCGGCGGGGCACACCCGTGCCGCCAGGTTCAAAAGAGGTGTTACCTCTGAGGTCACACCTCTTTTGAACTGCGTTAACTTTGATTGGAGCACCCTTTCCCGCCCCTCCCCTTTGGGCCTCCTCTGTCCCTGGGAGTGATGCCTGGAAAAAGTCCTCTCATATATCCCCCTGAAAACTCAAGAAGTTGTCCTCAAAAAGACAACTTTTTAAGAAAAAAATATATTTTTCTCAAAATATTTTCTTTTGGCCAACAAAACCCTTTCCACAAATTAAGAATCCCTTACTTTTGGGCCCAAGGCCTTGCTTTCCCCCAAAGGCCATGCTAATATATGGTCAGACAGAAAGATGACAGGAATGTAAGGCAGAGGCAGCGAACCCCCCTTTACCCGGCCCGCTGGGCGCTCTCCCCATTCGGTAAAATACTTTATTAAACGAGGTGCATGAAAATGGCAGACTACAACAACGGCGGCTATCAGCCCCAGGGCCAGCAGCCCATGTACAATCCCCCGCAATATCAGCCCCAGGCAGGCATTGACCCCCCGCCCGGCTATATACAGCGCAGCCGGATTGCGGCCGGGATTTTGGCCATGCTTCTGGGCGCGTACGGCATCCACAGCTTCTACCTGGGCAATACCTCCCGGGGCCTTGTGCAGCTGCTGGTGTCCTTCCTCACCTGCGGCTTTGGGGCCATTTTTATGACCATCTGGGGCATCCTGGACGGCATCAAGCTCCTGGACGGCCGCATCAACACTGACGCCAACGGCGTCTTCCTGAAAGACTGAGACAAGGAGGAAAACCACCATGACTGATATGGAAAACAGAGAACAGATTCAGCCCCAAGAGGGCCAGCCCAGCCCGGTAGAGCAGAATACCCTTGAGCAGAATGCTTCTGCGCATTCTGCTCCCCAACCTGCTCCTGAGCAGGTTGCCTCCGAGCAGGTTGCCTCCGAGCAGGCTGAGCCTGCCCCGGCGCCCCAACCCAACCCTCAGCCCAACCCTCAGCCCAACCCTCAGCCGGAGCCTATCCCCCAGCCTGCCTGGGAGAAGCCTACGCCCCAGCTTACCCTGGAGCCGGATTTGCCCCCAGAGCCTTTCCAGATGCCCGAGCCGCCCAAGGCCCCGGACCCTTCACAGGCAGTCAACCCTCAGCCCAACCCCCAGCCTGTGCAGTACGCCACCTATAATTATAACTTCAACACTGCCCCAGAGCAGAGCTATCCCCAGCAGGGCCAGCCTGGCTATGACCCCAACTACCAGCCCCCCAACTACACAGCCCAAAGCTATCAGCCCCAGCCTCAGCAGCAGCCCAAATATACCACCCCGCCTGCCGGTTACCGGCAGAAGAGCCGCATCGCGGCAGGCATCCTGGCCTTTATGCTGGGCACCTTGGGTGTACACAACTTCTACCTGGGCTTCAACACCAGGGGCACCATCCAGCTGGTCATCGCACTGGCAGGGGGCCTGGTGACCTGCGGCATGGCGACTGTTGTAGTGGCCATCTGGGGTCTGGTGGACGCTGTGAACCTGCTTTCCGCCACCACGCCCAAGTTTGACGGCAATGGGGTAATCCTGCGGGATTGAGCGCCCGGGCCCCAGCGCTTGGATGGATATGCCCATATCCGGCCAGCGCGGTTTATCAGGGAGAAAATCTTCTTTTGACGCGGCAGATACTGACTCAAAAACGTGTTTGCGATACAGCTCAGCGCCCCTATCAGGGGCGCTTTTCCCATACTTTGGCCCTGTTCCCCCTGTGAGCCTGTATTCACAGTGGATGGACAGCGTATGGGCGGTGATTTTTCCGCCATAGGACGGTAAATTTTCTTGCCAACCGCCAGGTTGACGGCGAAAATTTCCCGCCCTCTAACGAAAAAACCTCGCCCCTGCGCTATCCCCCGCTATGAATACAGGTTCTAAGTTCCGCTTCCTGCCCGGAGCAACAAAAAATTTTCCTGGTGTTTACAAAGGAGGAAAAAGGTGGTAGAATAGATTGACATATGGTTTACCTGATATAATAAAGAAGGGAGTGCCTGTCTTGAAAAACCGCGGAACACTGGTGCGGCTTGTGGCGGGGATGCTGGCACTGCTGATGGCGGCGGCAGCCCTGTCCGCGCTGTTTATCCGATAAGCCCGCCTGGGAGGAGGAATCCCACATGCGCATCCCGCAAAAAATCAAGCGCAATCTGTTCTCTGGGCGAATGCCCTGGCGTTGCCCTGCCTAAAATAGGAAACAGCCCAGGACAGCGCGCAGCATAGCGCAGGATGAAGGAAAACGAATACGGGAGGAAATTTATGGAAACCAAAGGAAACTATTATATCACCACTGCCATTGCCTACACCTCTGGCAAGCCCCACATCGGCAATGTGGCTGACCCCATTGTGGCAGACGCCATTGCCCGCTTTAAGCGGATGCAGGGCTATGAAGTGTTTTTCCAGACCGGCACTGACGAGCACGGCAAAAAGAATGAGCAGAAGGCCAAGGCCCAGGGCCTCTCCCCAAAAGAATTTGTGGACGGCACTTCCCGTGTGGTGAAGGAGCAGTTCGACATGATGAACCTCTCCTATAACCACTTTATCCGCACCACGGACGAGTACCATGTGAAAGAGGTCCAGAAGATTTTCAAGAAGTTCTATGACCAGGGGGACATCTATAAGGGCTCCTATGAGGGCCTGTACTGTGACGAGTGCGAGTCCTTCCTTGCCGAGAGCCAGCTGGTGGACGGCAAGTGCCCAGACTGCGGCCGGGAGCCTCGGAAGGAGCAGGAGGAGGCCTACTTCTTCAAAATGAGCAACTACACCCAGCGGCTGATTGAGCACATCAACACCCACCCGGAATTTATCCAGCCTGTCTCCCGCCGCAACGAGATGATGAACAATTTCCTGCTGCCTGGCCTGCAGGATTTGTGTGTTACCCGCACCTCCATCAAGTGGGGCATCCCCGTGGATTTTGATTCGGACCATGTGATTTATGTGTGGCTGGACGCCCTGACCAACTATATCACCGGCCTTGGCTACCACTGCGACGGGGAGAGCGAGCCCAGCTTCCAGAAGTTCTGGCCCGCCGGCCTGCATGTGATTGGCAAGGACATCACCCGCTTCCACACCATCTACTGGCCCATTTTCCTGATGGCCCTGGGCCTGCCCCTGCCCAAGCAGGTGTTCGGCCACCCCTGGTTCATGATGAATGGGGGCAAGATGAGCAAATCCACAGGCAATGTGCTCTACGCGGACGACCTGGTGGACATTTTCGACGTGGACCCTGTGCGGTACTTTGTGCTGCGGGAGCTCCCCTTTGAGACAGACGGCAATATCACCTGGGAGGCTGTCAATGAGCGCACCAACAGCGATTTGGCCAATGTGCTGGGCAATCTGGTGAACCGCACTGTCTCCATGCTCAACAAATACTTTGACGGCTTTGTGGAGGACTGCGGCGTGGCCGAGTCCTGCGACTATGAGCTGCAGAAGGCAGCCGCCGCCTGCCGGGACAAGGTGGCTGCCAAGATGGAGCAGCTGCGCACTGCTGACGCCCTGAACGAGCTCTTCACCCTGTTCAAGCGCTGCAACAAATATATTGACGAGACCGCCCCCTGGCTGCTGGCCAAGGAGCAGTTCAAATACGCCCGGCTCTCCACTGTGCTGTATAATCTGGTGGACTCCATCTGCATTGGGGCCTCCCTGCTCTTCCCCTTTATGCCGGACACCGCAGTCTCTATCCTGCGGCAGCTGGGCGCTGTGCCCCTGCCCTGGGAGCAGCTGGACCGGGTGAAGAATTACCCCCAAAAGGGCGGCAAGGTCACAAACGTGCCGGAAATCCTCTTCCAGCGCCAGGAGCTGGAGGACATCTACGCCCAGCTGGAGCAGAAATACGCTGAGCAGGAAAAGGCCGCCGGCCCTGCCGAGCCTGACATGGAGAGCCGTTCCAGGCGCAGGCAGGAGCTGCAGGGCATTGCCAAAATCGGCATTGAGGACTTCTCCGCCATTGACCTGCGGGTGGCAAAGGTGGTGGACTGCCAGCCAGTCAAGCGGGCCAAAAAGCTGCTGCAGCTCACCCTGGACGACGGCACCACCAGCCTGCGCACTGTAGCCTCAGGCATTGCCCAGTGGTACAAGCCCGAGGAGCTTGCCGGGCGCCATGTTATCGTGGTCTCCAACCTGCGGCCCGCGGTGCTCTGCGGCGTGGAGAGCCAGGGGATGATTCTGGCAGCCTCTGTAACAGACGCCCAGGGCCAGACGGAAGAAGTAAAAGTCATTTTCGCAGATAATATCCCGGTGGGCTCTCAGGTCCGATAGTCCACGCTCTCCTGCTGTCCGCCGGAAAGGAGGAAGCTATGCCCATGGAACATTCCTATCTTATCTATGATTCCCACGCCCACTATGAAGACGCCGCCTTTGACGAGGACCGGGCCCAGCTGCTGGGGGAGGTGCTCCCCCAGGCAGGGGTGCGCTGTGTCCTGAACATGGGCACCCGCATCCGCAGCTGCGCCGCTGCCATGGGCCTGGCAGGCACTTATCCCTATATCTACGCTGCGGTGGGCATCCACCCAGAGGAGGTGGACGACGGCCTGCCTGAAAACTGGATTGACTGCCTGCGGGCCTGGCTGGAGGGCGGCGCTGTGGCTGTGGGGGAAATCGGCCTGGACTACCACTGGAAGGACAGCGCCCCCAGGGACCGGCAAATCCAGATTTTCACCGCCCAGCTGGAGCTGGCCAACCAGATGGGCTTCCCGGTCTGCGTCCACGACAGGGACGCCCACTCAGACGTGCTGGAGCTCTTGAAGCTGTACCATCCCCAGGGCGTGGTACACTGCTTTTCCGGCAGCACAGAGATGGCCAGGGCCCTGGTGGATTTGGGGATGTATATTGGCATTGGCGGCGCAGTCACCTTTAAGAACGCCCGCCGGGTGGTGGAGGTTGTCAAG
This sequence comes from uncultured Eubacteriales bacterium, assembly GCA_910580045.1. Classification (GTDB taxonomy): domain Bacteria; phylum Bacillota; class Clostridia; order Oscillospirales; family Acutalibacteraceae; genus Acutalibacter. Next base: position 22,531 of record CAJTXF010000012.1, on the reverse strand, counting down.
AACCTGCCCCTGGAGCGGCTCCTTTTGGAGACCGACGCCCCCTATATGGCCCCGGACCCCTACCGGGGTTCCCGGAACGACTCGTCCCGCATTCCTGTGATTGCCGAAAAAATCGCCCAGCTCAGGGGCGAGACCACCCAAAGTATTTTAGAGGCCGCTGCCGAGAACCAGCGCCGCCTTTTCCGGCTGGACAACGTACCCCCGCACACCGCGCCCGTCACCCATATCTGCTGATTCGCGGGCAAGAAACCACAGAAAAGCGGCAGAGCCAATCTGCCGCTATGGAGAGAGTAACACAATGGATAATTCAAGAAACGAGATTGGCCTCCTCTATGGGGCCAGCGCCACCTATGAATATGAGGGCAACCTGTATATCAACATGACAAACCAGTGCCCCAACCGCTGCGACTTCTGCCTGCGCCAGAACAGCTCAGGCAGCCTGTATGCCAGCAACCTCTGGTATCAGGGGGGCGAGCCCACCAAGGAGGAGTTCTGGGCCGAGCTGCAGCGCCGGGAGCTGAACCGCTATATGGAGATTGTCTTCTGCGGCTATGGCGAGCCTGCCTGCCGGTGGGATGACATGATGTGGCTCTGTGACAAAATCCGCTCCACTGGCTCCCACTTTATCCGCATCAACACCAACGGCCAGGCCAACCTGATTACTGGCCGCAGCGCTGCCCTGGAGCTGGACGGGCGGGTGGACGCGGTCTCTGTCAGCCTGAACGCCAGCACAGCGGAGGGCTATGACCAAGTCTGCCACAGCCGGTTCGGCCTGCAGGCCCTGCCCGCCATTTTGAAGTTTACAGCCACAGCGGTGCTGAACGTGCCCCATGTGCGCATGACCGTGGTGAGCACCATGCCCAAAGAGGAGCAGGAGGCCTGCCGCCAGGCCGCGGAGAGCGTTGGGGCGGATTTTGTAATCCGGGAGTACATTTCAGCTTAACCCAGGGCTTGTTCACAAAAGAGCCGTGCGGGCGCTGATGTGAACAAGCCCTGACATAAACCGGGAAGTTCGGCGCAAGCTAATGGGGTGTTCTCCCAAAGGAGGGATACCCTGTGAAAAAGCGTGTAATTGGCCGCTTGATTGGCGCCATTGCCCTGGCGGCGGCCCTGCTGAGTGCCTGCACAGCCCCGGCATGGGGCCCGGCGGAGCAGGAGGAGCTTGGCCAGCCCCAGCTGGTGGGGGCGGCGGCTCGTGGCAGGGGCTTGGAGGTGAGCGTCTGCCAGTGGCGCCCTAAGCTGCCAAGTTGGCTGCGCCAACTTGACCGACCGAGCCGGCAGGCGAGACCAAAGCCCCCAAGGTCGTAACCTAACAGCAATAGCAGCACAAAAAAGGAGCACCCCAAGAGATTGGCGGCGCTCCTAAATTTTTACACAGAATCCGAAATCCAAAGCGCCCTAAGGTCAAGGGCAAGACCTTGGGGGCGCTGCCCCCAAACCCCCACCAGGGCGGACTTTTTGGAAAAAGTCCCCCTGGACCCCCAAGAAACTTTCAATTCCGCCTCTGGAAACTGCTTACCGCCAGGCCTCCGCCCCGAGCCGTTAGGCTTGCTTATCCCGCTCTACTTTGCCCTCTGCGCTATAATCTGCGCCATCTCCCCCACGTTCTTCATAGAGGATATCTCACCCATCTTGAACTTCATCCGGAACTCCCGCTCCACTGCGGAAATCAAGGTGATATGCTCCAAGCTGTCCCAATCCTCAATATCGTCCGCCGTGGTCTGGGGCGTCACCCGGATGGTCCTGTCATCAAAAACCTCCTGGAACACCCGATTCAATCTGGTGAAAATTTCTCTCCCGTCCATATGATTCCCTCCTAAGTTTTCTATGGCAATACCGCGCAATTCTAAGTGCCGTATTGCGCAAGAGTTGCTCTTTGAGCAACTCTTCAGATTATTTCGTCAGAGTGTACAAGAGTTGGCAAAGCCAACTCTACTGAGCGCCGCCAATCAGACCATTTATGGTCTTGCGATTGGCAAGCGAAAGCTGTGCGCTATGACGGAAAAGATGCAAACAAGACGGTACTTAAGGCACTAGCCGCGAATTGTGCGGTGTTGCCCAATATAAGGACAAGCGCTCAGCTCTCCACTGTCTGGAGCTCCGGGTCATCCTCCGCCCTGCTCACGGAAATCACCCGGCACCTGGGCGTATAGCCCTCCAGGGCCAGCTCCCACACTGTGGCGCCGCTCTCGTCCTCCCTCACTTTTTCAAAGCCAAAGCTCTGATACAGCTCCCGCACCATGCCGTTCTTGGCCGTGGGGCAGTAGAATCCCCTGAGCAGCCTCAGCCCCCGGGCCCCGGCGCGCTCTGCCAGCTGGTCCAGCATGGCCAGCTCCATATCCCGTTTCAGCACCCGGCAGCTCATGAGCCACAGCTCGATGTCCAGGGCGTCCCCGTTCACCTGGCCAATGACCACGGAAACCACCCCGTTGTCCCCGAACTTATCCACCAGCTTGCCGAACAGCCGCACCCGCTCCGAATCAGCGGCCACAGCCTCCATCTGGGGCAGGGTGTACCGCCGGGTGGTCAGGTTGAACTGGTTGGACTTGTTGGTCAGCTGGGTAATCCGGCTCAGGTACACAGGCACAAAATCCCCAATCACCGCCCGCATTTCCAGGCTTTGCAGATACTCGCCATAGTCCTGGAACCTGCTCTGCTGCGCAGTGCGCTGCACATTGGCCCGCATCATCTCTCCCCGGCGCAAATCGTCCCGGCTCAGGCTGGCCATCTCAAAGTATCCGCCCCGGTCAATGGCGGCAATGTAGTTCTCCACCCCCTCCAGCTCCGGCGCGGCCACCCCCGGCAGCTGGGCCCGAACGATTTCCCGCTCAGCCGGGTTGTCGTCCGCGAACACCACTGCCTCGGGCAGAATGTTCATCTCCCCCGCAATCTGGGCGATGTTCCTGTCCTTGTTCTCCCAGTTGGCCTTGATGCACACAAAGTCCTCAGGCCGGAGCAGGCCCTCTGGGTGCCGGAGCCCGGCCAGGGCGTTCTCCTCGTCATTTTTCGAGCACACCGCCAGCATGACCCCGCCTGCGGCCAGCTCCTTGCAGTAGCCCTGGAACTCGTAGTAGGACTGGGCCACCCCGTTCTCCTGGCCGATTTCAATGCCGTCCACCCCGTCGTCGCCCACCACGCCGCCCCAAAGGGTGTTGTCCAAATCCAGGGCCAGGGCCTTTTTGCTCTTGCCGAACAGGGCCTTCACCAGGTTGGCCAGGCTGTGGGCAAAGGCGGGCATGGCCTCCAGGCAGAGAGCGTACTTATACAGGTTCCAGAAGGCCGAATCCGCCCAGCGGCGCAGGCCAAAGTCAGCGGCCAGATAGTCAATGTCGTGGATATAAAACCCGCTGTGCGCCCGGGCCCAGTCACCGAAAGCGCTGTTCAGACGGCTCACAAAGGCACCCCGGCCGTGGATATCCCACCCGTCCCGGTTGCCCATCACCCGCCAGAAGGGCTTCTCAAAGTTGTTCTGAATCACCGGGCACCCAAAGACCTGGCCAAGGTTCTCCCACATGCCCTGGAACCGGCCCAGCTCAGCCTGGAATTTCTCCTCCACCTGCCCGGCGGAATCGGCCAGAGCGGGCCAGTGGGTGATGTTCCGGGCCGTGGTGTGGATAAAGATAATATCCGGGGCAAAATCCACCAGCGCCTGGGGCGGGAACAGGGCGTCCTGATAGAACTGGCCGTACTCCGACTGGTAGAAGCTGGGCGCAATGCCCCCGTCCAGCAGGAACAGCTCCAGCAGGGACACAATATCGCTGGTGGTAGAACCCCCCAGCACCGCGATTTTCTTGGGCGTGCGGGGCGCGTCCTCTGCCAAAAGGGCCCGGCGCAGGGCCTTTCGCCGGGCGAGAATCTGTCCCGGCTCAAAGGGGTATTGCAGCTCTTGAATGGGCATAGCAGGCCTCCTGAGAATTTTTTAGGGGTGAGGGTCCGTCACGGTCTCCCCCGCGTTCTGGTTAATCAAATTGGCTATATTGGCCCCGTTCTCCCCCACCAGGGAGAAGGCGGAGACCGTGAACACCACGTCCGTGATGCCCATATCCCGGATAAAGCTCACCAGGTTCCGCTCCATATAGCGGATGTCCGCCACGAAGATTTTGTCAAAGGAGCCCACATAATAGGGGATGGTGGCATTGCCGTAGCTGTCCTTCATCACCAGCAGCGTGCGGCCCGTGGTGTTCTGGGTGGTCACCTTCACAATGTACTGGTCCCCGCCCAGGAAGTAGGAATAGGCGTCGCTGGTACCGTCCACCCCCTCGGCAAACAGGTTGTCCTCATCCCACTGGAAGTTGAAAGCTGTGTCATAGTATACCGCGTCATAGGGCTTCGAGGGGGTGTAGTAGGTAAACTCCTCCGAATCGTTGAGAATCTTGGCCGACTGGCCGGAGAACCCGTACATACTGCCCACAAAGCCCTCGAACTTGCCTGGGGTATAGGTGCTGATATCGTCAAAGCTCACCCCCGCTGCCTGGGCAAAGGCCTGGGCAGCGTAATAGGCCCCCAAGGGCTGCCAGTGGTGGTCCGTGCGGCAGTAGATGGCCTCCCCCGCGTGCTGGGCCAAGACCCCGCACACGTTCAGGCCCACTATACCCTCGTTGAGCTGGGCATTGGCCCCGTCAAAGCACTCGGACTGGCTGCGCACATATTCCTTGAGCTTATCCGGGGTGTAGAACTCGCAGGCCAGGGGCGCGGGCATGGAGTAGATTTTCACCCCGTCCCCCAGCTGGCTGTGCAAATCGTTCAGGGCAGCGGAATACCTCTGGGCCATGTCCGCCGTGCCCCCAAAGGGCTCCAGGCCCCGGTAGTGACCGTCCTGCTTCACCAGCATGATTTGGCCCTCCCCTACCATATCCGCCTCCTCGGCCTGGCCAAAGTCCACAGGCGCTGGCGTGGGAGTGGCTAAAGGCATGTTCCGGCCCGCTGTCCCCTCCAGGCCAGTGGCGACCTGGCCCACAATGGGCGCGCTGCCCCCCTCTGGCTGGGAAGCGCCCTCACCTGCCGGGGCAGGGGTATTTTCCGCTGGTTTGGGTTTATCCACCTTTTGGATATTCCCCACAAACTCCACGTCCGACTCTGAGCCCGGCAGACCGAACAGGGCCTTGAACTGGCTCCCCAGCCGCTTGAGGCTGTCCCGGTTGGGCACTGTGTCCGTGTAATAGGTGGCCACACCGGCAGTAAACTCCCCGGAGAACCAGCTCTCCAAAGAAAAGGCCGGGAGCTTTGCCAGCTCCCGCTTCTCAATCTGGGACTGGGTGGAGCGGGGCAGAAAGGTCAGCAGCAGGGTGCCCGCCGCCAGGCCCAGGGCCAGCACGCCGCAGAGGATCAGGGAGAGCCTGCGCTCCAGCAGCAGACGGGGGTCAGGCCGCTTTTTCCGGGGATGGGGCGCGGGCTTGGGCAGGGCCCCATCCGGGCGGCTCTCCCGGACAATCCCGGAATCATCCGGCACATAGACAGACTGATAGGAGTCGTACCCGCTGTCATCCTCCCCGCCGTACCCCGGGTCATCGTACCCAGTGTCCTCCGTCTCATAGGCGTCATAGGTGTCATAGCTCTCATATGTCTCATAGGCCAAAACCGGCTCATCGTCAAACACCGGGATTTCCCCGGTATTGGCAAAGGGATGGCCGCTCTGGGGCGGAAAGCCGCCCTCACCCGCCAGGGGCCGGGTGGCCTCTGTCCGGGCAGGGCCGCTCCGGCCTGAGCCAGTCCGCTCCGGCCTGGACTTCTGGGCATGGGCAGCGGCAAATTGGGCCAAATCATAGGGCTTATGGGAATCGTTTCGGTTGTTATCGGACACGGCAAAGACCTCCTTACAGCCGCCGGAGCAGAATTATCAAATTGGCCGGGCAAACCAGCCCGCCGAAGGGCTTCCTGCCCAGCAGAACTGTAATTCAGAACCGCCAGTACAGGAACACGTTGTTGGTGGTGTCCACCAGCAGAATGCTCACCACTGCCAGCAGGCCCAGGCACAGCACCGTGGAGCCCACCCGTCCGGCAATATACAGTCCGCTGTTCCCGCTCTCCAGGAAGAACTGCTTCACCCTGGGCAGAACCGGCAGGCTGAACACCACAGAGCCTGCCACCAGGAACAGGTGGTTCAGCAGGGAGGACCAGGTCACTGGGTCAAAGAAGGGCGCGCCGCTGGTGAGCATGGCTGCCCCGGAGATATTCAGGAAGAACTGGCCCAGCTGGCCCAAATCCTCAAAATAGAAGATGCCGAAGCCCACCAGAATCACCAGCTTGCTGTAGATATGCTTCCACCAAACCGGCCACTTCTTGATGCGCTTTTTGCCCAGCTTCTGCTCAAAGAAGATAAAGCACCCAAAGTACAGGCCCCAGATAATGTAGTTCCAGGCAGCGCCATGCCAAATGCCCGTGCAGAACCAGACCAGGAACAGGCTGAGGTACTTCCGGTTCTTCCCGAAAATGGGCACATACAGCAGATAGTCCCGGAAAAAGGAGCCCAGGGAGATGTGCCATCTCTGCCAGAACTCGGCAATGGTTTTGCAGGCAAAGGGGTGCCGGAAGTTCTCGTCAAAATGGAAGCCGAACATCCGGCCCAGGCCAATGGCAATGTCCGAATAGCCGCTGAAATCAAAATACACATACAGGGAGTACACAATCACCGTGTACCAGGTGCCCAGCACGGAGAGGCCCGTAATGTCCTTGCCGAAGAAGGTGTCCACAACAGCCCACAGGTTGTTGGCCAGAATCACCTTTTTGGAGAGGCCCACAATGACCCGCAGGGCCCCCTCGCTCAAATCCGTCAGGGTCACCTTCCTGTCCGAGACCTCCTCCTCCACCACGCTGTACCGCACAATGGGCCCGGCAATCAGCTGGGGGAACAGGGAGAGATACAGCAGGAAGCGGCTCCAGCGCTTCTGCACCGCCACAGACTCCCAATAGCAGTCCAGCACATAGGAGATGGCCTGGAAGGTAAAAAAGCTGATGCCAATGGGCATCCGGATTTCCGGCACCGGCAGGGCCAGGTGGGTGAGGGCATTGAAATTCTCCACCAAAAAGCCGCTGTACTTGAACACCACCAGCAGGGCAATGTCAATGATAATGCCCCCAGCCACCGCCGCCTTTGCCCCAGGCGTCCCCCGGGTGCGCTCAATCACAAGGCCCACAGCCCAGTTCAGCAGAGAGCTGAACAGCAGGAGCAGAATCCACAGGGGCTCGCCCCAGGCATAGAAAACCAGGGAAAAAACCACCAGCACCCCGTTCTTGGCCGGGATGCTTCTGGCCAGCAGATAGCAAATCAGGCACAGGGGCAGAAAGCAATATATAAAAAACAGGTCAGCAAATACCATTTGACCATCTCCTTACCAGGGTGATGAAATGGGCCCGGCCCACTAAAAATGCCGCTCTTTGCCGCCCCGGCTCCGGGCGCCCTGCTGATTGCGGTACACGCCGGTGGTCCGGCCGCTGGAGCGGATGTGCAGGGTGGGGCGGCTCTCATAGTGCATGATGGTGGTGCGGGGCGGGGTAATCACCGGGCGGCCCCGGTGGACCCCATGGCGGCCGCGCCTGCGCCGCCCGCCCCCATAGTTGGCCATCAGGAACAGGGCCACACAGGCCAGCAGCACTGCCCCCGCCACCCCTAGGCAGACCCAGAGCACAATCTGCCCGGCAGAGCTCTTTTTCTCCCGGGGCGCCGCCGCTTTCCCGCTGGTTTCCTGGACAAACAGCTCCGGGTGGCCAGCGCAGTAGGTCTCGGCCTGGGCCGCGGCAGCTGTCAAAAACTTGCTCACCCCAGCGCCATAGGCGCCGGCGGCAAAGTCCGGCTCCAAATAAGTATCCAGCAGGGTCTTTAAGCCCTCTGTGGGGAAAGCGTCCTTCAGGCCCGCCCCGGTCACAGCAATATAGTCCCCAGCGGGATAGCTCTCATCCGCCACAGACACAGCCAGAATCATGCCGCGGCCCTGGGCCCCGCCCACCTGCCAGCTGTCCATTACAGAGCGCAGGTAGGCCACCCGCTGGGCATAATCCCCGGCAGGCAGGGAGTTCACTGCCATCACTGCCAGCTGCACGCCGTATTTCTCCGCCAAAGGCCCGTTCTGGGCCAAAATGTCTGCCCGGACGGTTTCATCCAGGATGCCGGGTTCATCATAATAATAGAAATCCGGCCAGGGGGAGGGAACCGGCGCCTCTGCCCGGGCGGAAAGAGGCGCCGCGCACAGAATCAGCCCAAGGAAAAGGGCAATCGCTTTGCGGAAGGGGGCGGAGGGTCTCACGGCTTCATCTACCTTTCATCGTGGTATCAGAAAAAATGATAAGATACACGCCTATTCTACCCCTTTTATCACATTATGTCAACCCCCGCAGAGGCATCAAGAGTGCCCCAGCCACAAAGATAATCATCTGTGGTCCCCCGCCCGACAGGCGGGGGCCCACGAAAAGCTCTCCGAAAGGGACACGCTCAGAGGCGTCTGCTTCTGCCTGCCATATAGGTACCCGGCAGGGGCCCCAGCGGCTGGAGATCAGAGCCTGCGCTGTGGCTTCCCGCCTGCCGCCAGACAGTTGACAAATCGATATTTTAAGTGTAATATAGGAATGTTTGGCTTTTGCCATCCAAATTTGGGGAAAGAAGGAAGTTTGACCATGATTTTGCTGCTCTGCACTTCTGTGGCGCTGGTGGCCGGGCTGATGATGACACGCCTGTTCAAGCGCTTCCACCTGCCGGACGTAACCTCTTATCTGATTGCCGGTGTGCTGCTGGGCCCCTGCCTGATTGGTCGGCTGGGCGTGCCGGGGTTCGGGTTCTCTGATTTTGAGCTGGTAGAGACCTTCCAGCCCATTTCAGACGTGGCCCTGGGCTTTATCGCCTTTGCCATTGGCAGCGAGTTCCGGCTGTCCTCTCTGCGCACCACAGGCCGGGCCGCGGTGATTGTGGGCATTCTCCAGGCAGTCACCGCCACCCTGCTGGTGGACGCTGCCCTGCTGGGCCTGCATGGCTTTTTGGGGGACAAGCTCCCTGTGTCCGCGGCCATCACCCTGGGGGCCATCGCGGCGGCCACAGCCCCTGCCGCCACACTGATGGTTGTGCGCCAGTATAAGTCCAAGGGCCCCCTGACCGATATTTTGCTGCCTGTGGTTGCCCTGGACGACGCGGTGGGCCTGGTGATTTTCGCCGTGTCCTTTGGCGCGGCCCAGGCCATGGAGTCCAACAGCGCCAGCGTGGCCAGCATTGCCGTTGAGCCTTTGCTGGAAATCGTCCTCTCCCTGGTGCTGGGGGCCCTGCTGGGGTGGGTGCTCACCTTTATGGAGCGGTGGTTCCTCTCCAACCGGAACCGGGTGGCCATGATTGCGGGCTTCGTGGTGGCCGCTGTGGCCCTGTCCATGATGACCTTCTCCATTGGGGGCATTACGGTAAAGTTCTCCTCCCTGCTGGTGTGCATGATGCTTGGCACCGTGTTCTGCAACACCTGCCCCAACTCTGAGGATTTGATGGGCCGGGCGGACAAGTGGTCCGCACCCCTGCTGACCCTGTTCTTCGTGCTCAGCGGCGCGGAGCTCCACCTGGATGTGTTCACGGATCTGGCCATTGTGGGCATTGGCGTGGTGTATATCCTGACCCGTTCTCTGGGCAAGTACTTTGGCGCCATGTTCAGCAGCCGTATCTCCGGCTGCTCTCCTGAAATCCAAAAGTATCTGGGCATCACCCTGCTGCCCCAGGCCGGCGTGGCCCTGGGCATGGCCTCTCAGGTGGGGGCGCTGGGAGAGATTGGCTCCACCATCCGCAGCATTGTGCTCTTCGGCGTGCTGATTTACGAGCTGGTTGGCCCCACCCTGACCAAGATGGCCCTCACCGCTGCGGGGGACATCAAGCCCAAACAGCCCAAGAGCAATACCCAGTCCACCGCCAAGTCCACATCTTAACACGGGCACGCCCAGGCCGCCCTGCTATAAAAGACGCGAAACAAGGGCCGGAGGTCACATCCTCCGGCCCTTTTCTTTATCCTTTCTCTGTGCAGGCTTCACAAGCCTTAGAACACCGTGCTGATAAACTTGTCGCTGCCTGGGGCTGAGTACACAAACTCATCCATATGGCTGCCCGTGAAAAAGTACTCCGGGCTCTCCGGCCTGCGGGGGGGCGCGTCAAAGGTCTCGATAATAATCAGCTTGATTTTCATCCGCCCGGGCAGCACGCTTTTAATAAACACGCTGGCCTGCTGGCCGGGGAAAATATTCTCCTTCACCTCCGCCAGGCCAGCCAGGTTGGGGGCCAGCTCCACAAACACGCCATAGTTCTCCACACTGCGGATAATCCCCCCCACTGTCTCCCCGGCCCGGAACCGGGCGGCGTTTTCCTCCCAGGTGCCCAGCAGCTCTTTGTGGGTGAGGGTGACCCGGCGGTTCTCCTTGCTCTTCACCAGGGCCCGGATGTCCATGCCGGGCAGGAAGCGCTCCCGGGGGTGCTCGATGCGGGACACAGAGATGGCGTCAATGGGCAGCAGGGAGGAGATGCCGCAGCCAATATCCGCGAACACGCCAAAGGACTCCAAATGGGTGACCCGGGCGGGGATTACGTCCCCTGGCGCAAGGGCAGCTATGTATTCCGCCATACAGCGCTCTTGGGCAGCCCGGCGGGAGAGGGTGGCCAGATATCCGCCCGCCCCGTCCTCCTCCACCCGGGTGACCGTGAAGCACACAGGCCGGTTCACCCGGGAGAGGATGGCAATGTCCCGGACCGTGCCCTCCCGGATGCCCAGGGCCCCCTCCTCCCGGGGGATAACGGCCCGGACGCCGGGCAAATCCAGAATCAGATTGTGGGCGCTGTCGCACAGGGCAGCCCTGGCCTCCAGGATAGCGCCCTGGCGGGCAGCCTCTGCCAAAGCGGCAGGGGAGCGGGTGGCGGCAATGTTCTCTGGGGAATGGAGCAGGTAGCCTTCGGGGAAAAATTGCATGGGTTACACATCCCTTTCTCTTTGGGTAATGGGGTTCGTCCTGGGTTTGTGTAAACATATGCAAAAGCCAGGGGAAACATACCCAGAATCCGGGCCTGCCTGAAAAATCAAAGGCCCTGTCTTCTGGCCGGGAACAGGCACCCCACCAAAGGCGATTTAGATGCTTGTGAAACTTAATTTGAAAAAGCCCTTGACTTAGAGCCCACTCTATATTGTATAATAGAAGCGCGGACAGGGGCGGAATTTCCCATTTCGCCCTTTTTGCATCCTACATCATTCAAAACGCAAAGGAGCGTACCACCTATGTCTGAAAAATATCTGGGCTCTGACATCAAAAAGCTGGGCTTTGGCCTGATGCGCCTGCCCATGAACGGCGAGGAAATCGACATTGAGCAGACCAAAAAAATGGCTGACCTGTTTATGGAAAAAGGCTTCACCTATTTTGACACTGCCTATGTCTACATTGGCGGCAAATCTGAGGTTGCCCTGAAAGAGGCTGTGGTTGAGCGCTATCCCCGGGACAGCTTCCAGTGCGCCACCAAGCTCCCTATCTGGGACTTGAAGGACAAGGCGGATATGGAGCGGATTTTCCAGACCTCCCTGGACCGGGCAGGCCTTAGCTATTACGACTTCTATCTCCTCCACGCCCTGGGCAAGGACAGCGCCAAAAAGGCAGAGGAAGTGGGCGCCTGGGACTTTATCAAGCAGCTGAAGCAGGAGGGCAGGGCCAAGCACATCGGCTTCTCCTTCCATGACACAGCTGATGTGCTGGAGGACATCCTCCAAAAGCACCCGGAGGCTGAGTTTGTTCAGCTGCAAATCAACTATGCCGACTGGGACAGCGAGGGTGTCCAGGCCCGCAAGTGCTATGAAACCGCCCGCAGGCACAACAAGGCTGTTATCATCATGGAGCCTGTGAAGGGCGGCGCCCTGGCCACCATGACCCCCGAGGTCCAGAAGCTCTTTAAGGACGCGGCCCCCAACGCCTCTGTGGCCAGCTGGGCCATGCGCTTCGCGGCCTCTCTGGACGGGCTGGTGACCGTGCTCTCCGGCATGAGCAACCTGGAGCAGATGGAGGACAACCTCTCTTATATGGCAGACTTCAAGCCCCTGGACGAGAAAGAGCAGGGCGTGGTCAGCCAGGTGGTAGAGGTGCTGAAAAACACCCCCACCATCCCCTGCACCTCCTGCAAATACTGTGTGGACGGCTGCCCCCAGAAAATCAACATCCCCGGGGTGTTCCAGGCCATGAACCAGCTGACTCTGTACGGCGACAAGGGCCGCGCCCAGGGCCACTATAAACATGCAGTGGGCGAGGGCGGCAAGGCCAGCGGCTGCATCCAGTGCGGCTCCTGCCAAGAGCACTGCCCCCAGCATTTGGAGATTATCGAGCTGCTGAAAGACGCGGCCGCCAAGCTGGAAGGCTGATCCAGCCAAAGCATAGAAAATCCCCCGGCACCTGGCCGGGGGATTTTTGCTGCCTGGGAAAGCGTGCCTGGCCAAGCCAAATCCCTTGCGGGTTCGCCTGCTCAGTACGCTGTCTGCTCCCCATCGCCGCCTGTCCAGTCCACGTCATACTTCCGCTCCACCGCGAATTCAATCAGCTTGCCTGTGGAGGCGTCAAAGTTCAAGTCGTACTGGTATTCCAGCCCATATTTCAGCCACATGTTCTCGTCCCCAGTCCAGTCAGGGTACATCTCCCCTGCCTTTTCCCGGGTCATTTCCGTGAGCTTCACCCCGTCAATGGTGATTTTGTCCAGCTCCGCCGAGTCCTCCTCCCCGTACAGCTGGAACTCCAGCCGGGCAATCACTGCCTGTCCCATGGGGATGTCCTCCTCTTCCGTCACCAGAGAAATCTGGGCATAGATATCCTCATTCACGGAAATATTCCCCCCGGAATAGTAGGACTCCGCCTCCAGCATTTCATCCGCGTCCACAGTGACGCGCTCATAGTTCTCGTCCACCCAGTAGACGTCCATCCCCTGGTCCAGCAGGGCCTGTACCGTGGTCTCGCCCACCCTGATTTCCGTGCCGTTCACGCTGACAGGGATAAGGACTTCCTCTGCCTTAGCCTCCTGCCCTTCTTCCCCGCCGGAGCAGGCGGTCAGGCTGATTAGGGCCAGGGCCAGCACCCACAAAAGAAAAATCTTTCCATAACGCTTCATTTTACTTATACCTCCTCGGTTTTTGACTTCCCTTACTCCTTCTCAAACAGCCGCCCTGCCTTTGGGCAGTACTGGCGGATAAGCTGCCTGGCCTCGTCCAGCTGCTTGGCGTCCTCCAGGAATATCTTGCCCGGGCCGGACTTGGCGGCAGCCGTGCCCTCCCGGTATTCGGCCACCAGGGACACCCCAACCCCCAGATTCTGCCGGACACGGGTATCCCCCAGGCTATAGCCCACCCGGGCGGTCTCCTGCTTTGCGGAAAGGCTCTGGATATCCGCCACCCGGAACACCTGGCAGCTGCCCCGGAAATAGAGCCAGTAGTCCGGGCCTATCAGCAGCCGGGCCGGGTACTTTTCGCTGGCCGGGTTGAAAAAATCCGCCCTGCCGCATTGGGCCCCCTGCCGGGCAAAAGCGGCCTGGTCTGCGGAGCTGAGGCTGCCCAGGCACTGCTCATACTGCCTGCGCGCCTTTTTTACCGACACACCGCGAGCCTGCAGCCAGAAGCACAGCCAAAGAAAGGCCGCGAACCCCACGCCAATCAGCAGGTGGACCCGGAACACATAGCCCCAGTCATACCCCACCCCAAAGCCCAGGGCCACCATCCCGGCCACGCTCAGGGCCATCCACAGGGGCACCTTTTTCATCAGGCGGCGGTTGAAGCGCTTGAGGGCCACCCCATAGTCCTGCATCTCGCCGTCCAGCCAAAGCCTGAGTTCTTCATCCATCACTGTTCACCCTTTCCGGGCATATCTCGCGCCCAAGGGTATTATACACCTTTCCCCCACCCGGCGCAAGAGGGCGGCAGGTTTGGCCGAGGCTTTTTTGTTACCGGCCCTCCAGATAGTCCGCGCTGTACAGCACCACCCCGTCACAGGCCACGGCCTGGGCCGCCTCAATCTGCCTGTCAATCACCCCCTTGTCCATCCAGTCCGCGCCCTGCTCTGGGTCGCCCTCTTTGTACAGGGCCAGCCCCACATACAGCTTCAGCCCCTGCCGCCGGGTCAGGGCCTGCCACTGGGCCAGGGCCTCTCCATAGGGGAGGTTCGGGTCCTCAAAGCCATAGTACAGCTGGGGGCAGATATAGTCCAGATACCCGGGCAGGGCGCACCAGGCGGCCACGTCCGCGCCCATGTTCCTGTCGTTTTCCAGGTTGCCCTGGGGGGAAATGCCAAAGGCTGCCTCTGGCCTGGCTGCTTTCACCCTGTCATAGACCTCTGCCACCATTGCGCTGATGTTGGCTGTGCGCCACTCCAACAGGGGCATGGGCTCCTCCACTGTCTCACAGTACAGGCCATAGGCCTCCGCGTCCAGGGCAGCCTCCTGGGTGGGATAGAAGTAGTCGTCAAAATGGATGCCGTCCACTGGGTATTTCTCCGCAATCTCCGCCGCGCCCTCTGCCACCAGGGTGCGCACATAGGGATAGGCCGGGTTCAGGAACACAGCCCCCTCCCACTCCATAAAATAGTACCCCTCTGACTGGCCCAGGGCCTGATAGGGGTTGTCCGCCGACAGCGCCCCAGGGGTCTCGGCGGTACAGACCCGCAGAGGATTCACCCAGGCGTGGAATTCCATGCCCAGGCTGTGGGTATACTCCACCATAAAGGCCAGAGGGTCAAAGCCCGGGTCCTGGCCCTGAGTGCCGGTGAGCAGATGGGACCAGGGGTACAGCTCTGAGGGATAGAAAGCATCGCAGAAAGCCCGGACATGGACAAACAGGGCGTTCAGGCCCTTGTCCCGGGCAGTGTTGGCAATGGACTTGAAATTCTCCTCAAAGGCGGCCTGGGTGTGCTCCTCTGTGGCCAGAGAGAGATAGGGCACCCACACCCCGGACAGGGCTTCCTCCTCAGGGGCCGGGCTGGGCGAGGCCGCGCCCCCGGGCACATGGGGCCCAGGGCTTGTACCCGGGGCCGGGCTTGCCTGGGGCCCAGGGACGGCCGCGGGGGGCCGGGCCTCAGGCTGGCTGTGGAACAGGTACACCCCTAAAACAGCGGCAGCCAGGGCCAGCCAGGGGACAAGATAGCGAAGGGGTTTCATATTTTGACCTCCTGCATGTGGGATAGGCTGGGCGCGGGCCCTTTGAAGCCAGCCCTTCCGGCAAAACGGGAGTGTCCGCTCCGAGGAGTTTTTCGTGTTCCCCCGCCCGTAGGGCGGGGGAACACAGATGGTTATCTCTGTGGTTTGGACAATCCCATCCCCGGCAAAACGAAATGGTTGACACTTTTGGGCCCGCGCGGTATAATTCTCTTATCTATATGCCGGAAAGGATGATTGATATGCCCGTCCGCTTTCTCCTCCTGGATGCTGACCAAACCCTTCTGGACTTTCCCGCTGACATGGCCCAGTCCTTTCAGCTGATGTATGCCAGCCAGTTCGCCTCCCAGCGCCCCTTCTCCCCTGCCCTGCTGGAATGCTACGATGCATGCAACCAGCGGGCCTGGGCGCGGTTTGAGCAGGGGGCCTGCACAAAGCAGGAGCTGTATCTCTCCCGCTTTGTGGATTTCCTCAGGGAGACCGGCCTCAAGGGCAGCCCGGCTGAGATAAACGAATGCTACTTCCAGGCCATGGCCCAGACCGGGACCCCCTATCCCGGGGCGGCAGAGCTTCTGGAAGAGCTCAGCAAAGGCTATGAGCTCTACATGATTACCAATGGCAATGTGGTCAGCCAGGGCCCCCGGCTGGAGCACGCGGGGCTGCTCCCCTATTTCCGGGCCGTGTTCGTCTCAGAGGCAGTGGGGGTGGGCAAGCCCCACAAGGCCTATTTTGACTATGTGGCTGCCCACATCCCGGGCTTTGCCCCAGAGGAAGCCCTGGTGATTGGGGACTCCCCCTCCTCAGACATCCAGGGTGCCGTGAACGCCGGGCTGCGGAGCATCTGGTATAACCCCCCTGGCTCCGGCCCCTGCCCCGTGCCCCCCTGCACCTGGCGGGCAGAGAGCTATCCGGAGATTCTGGAGATTCTACGCCATGTATAAGGTATTTCTGGTGGAGGACGATTCCATCATCTGCCAGACCGTGGCCAGCCACCTGCGCCTGTGGGGCTATGAGGTGCAGGCTGTCCGGGACTTCACCCAAGTGGCGGAGGAGTTTGAGGCCTTCTCCCCTCACCTGGTGCTGCTGGATATTGGCCTGCCCGGGTTCAATGGCTTCCACTGGGTGCGGGAGCTGCGCCGCCGCTCCAAAGTGCCGGTGGTGTTCCTGTCCTCCGCCTCAGACAACATCAACATTGTCACAGCCATTGAGCTGGGCGGGGATGACTTTATCCCCAAGCCCTTTGATTTGACTGTGCTCACCGCCAAAATCCAGGCTGTGCTCCGCCGGGCGTACACCCTCCAGGGCAGCGTGGACTTGCTGGAAAGCGGCGGCGCTGTCCTGGATTTGTCCGCTGAGAGCGTGTCCGGCCCCCAGGGCAAGGCAGGGCTCACCAAAACAGAGTTCCGCATCCTGAAAGTGCTGATGGAAAACGCCGGGCACACAGTGAGCCGAAGCGATTTGATGACCCGGCTGTGGGAGAGCGAGAGCTTTATTGACGACAACACCCTGTCCGTGAACATTTCCCGGCTGCGCCGGAAGCTGGAGGGCATTGGCCTTGGGGGCAGGCCCGCCACCCGCAAGGGGCAGGGCTATCTCTGGGAGTGAGGGGCTATGGGAGAATATCTTTTTGCCCGCCGCCGGGTGATTCTGGGCTATGTGCTGCTCAGCGGGGCGGCAGGGCTGGTGCTGTGGCTGTTCGGGGTAAGGCCCGGGGTCTGGGCCTACAGCTCTGTTGTGGCCGCTGTGCTGGGCGCGGCCCTGTTCGGGGGGCCGGACTTTGTCCGCCACCAACGGCGTATGCGGGAATTCCGGCTGCTGCGCAACAGCGCCCCAGAGCTGCCCCAACCCGTGGACGCCAGCCTGGCAGGCACTGGCCAGGAGGCCCTGCTTTTGGAGGCCATAGAGCTTCTGCGGGCCCGGCAGGCCCAGCTGGAGCAGGCACTGGCCGGGCGGCAGGAGGAGCTGCTGGAATACTTCACCCTGTGGGCGCACCAGATAAAAACGCCCCTGGCGGCCATTGGCCTGCTGGCCCAGGCCCAGGGCGGAGAAACCGGCAGCGCCCTGCGCCAGGAGGTCTTTAAGGCTGAGCGGTATGTAGAGCTGGTGCTGGGCTATCTGCGCATCTACTCCATGAACGCGGACCTGCGGCCTGTCCTCTGCCCGGTTCGGCCCATCGCGGCCCGGGCGGCCAAAAAGTTCGCCACCCAGTTTATCTATAAGAACCTGCGGCTGGATTTGGAGGATTTCAGCAACCAGGTGGTCACTGACGAGAAGTGGCTGGGCTTTGTGCTGGAGCAGCTTATCTCCAACGCGGTGAAGTATACCCCCGCGGGCACTATCCGCATCACCATGGACAGGGACAATGTGCTGGCTGTGGCGGATTCGGGCACTGGCATTGACTCAGCCGACCTTCCCAGAATATTCGAGCGGGGGTTTACAGGCCGCAACGGGCGGCAGGTGGAGACCAGCACCGGGCTGGGGCTGTACCTGAGCCGGAGGGTCATGGATAAGCTGGGGAACCGGATTGAGGTGGAGTCCGCGCCGGGGAAGGGCACCTGTGTGCGGCTGCATCTGGGCAGGGAGGAAGCGGCAAGGGACTAGCCCTTGTTTGCCCTATCCCTCTCCCCAGCAGCCCGGAAGCCTCCGCGCTGCCCTTCCCTTCTTTCCCCCAGGCCCTGCCGCCCTGCTTTCCCCATCCCCACCATTCTCTTATAAAGGAGCCTTCCCATGAAAACCCTTTCCCGCACCCTCCGCGTCTGCGCCCGCCTCCACTGCGGCTTTCTGGCCGCCATCCTCTCTGCAGCGGCCTTTGCCCTGCTGCCCCTTGCCTTCCCCTCTGTCTCCTTCTCCCCCTATGCCGCTTTCTGGCGGGGCATCCTCTTTGCCGTGCCCACCGCCCTCTGCTACTATGCCATCAAGCGCCTCCCTGCCCTGTGGCAGTTCCTTCCCTGCGCCCTGGGCCTCTGCGCCCTGAGCTGGCTTCTTCTTGGCCACCCCGGCGGCGCGGCGCTGATGGCGGTTATGTGCCTGTTCCGAATCCGGGTACGCCTGGCAGAGGAGGACGAGGGCCCCATCCAGTCCTTTTTCGACAGGCCCACCCTGCCTCTGCTGAGCCTGTTCGCGGCTTTCTTCCTGCTCAGTGCGGTGCTGGCTGTGCCTGATTTGCAGAAGCTCTCCCTGCTGGGCGGGGTGCTCTACCTGCTGCTGTGCCTGATTCACCACGGCCTGGCCCGGGTAGAGGCCTATCTCCGGCTGAACAAGGACATGAACAGCCTGCCTGCCCGGCGCATCCGCCGCATGGCCGGGGGCGCGGCCCTGGCTGGGGTGCTGCTGGCCGCCCTGCTGCTGCTTCCTCCCGCCCTGCTGGACAGGGGCAGCCTGCGCATCACTCTGCCAGAGGCACAGCAGGGCGCCGCGCCCATAGAGGCAGGAATAGACAGCACCTCTGGCGGGGGGCAGCCCATGGATATGGATTTGTCCCAGCTGGTGGGCGAGCCCACCTGGCAGATACCGGAATACGTCTCCTATATTTTCATTGGCCTGCTGGGCGCCGGGGCCCTGGCCATCGCGGTTTTAGGGGTGGCCAGCTTCCTCAGAAATTTCCGGGCCAGCTACACAGACAGCCGGGACGTCATCCAGTATCTCAGCCGGGAAGACCAAGACCAGGTTCAGCAGCTGGAGCTGGGCCTGCGCAAACCCAGGCTGTGGGATTGGAGCAATGAGGCAAATATCCGCAGGCGGTACCGCCGGACTGTGCTGAAAGCCGGGAAGGAGCCCCCCAAGGCCTGGCACACGCCCAGCCAGCTGGAGCAGGAGGCTGGGCTGGATATGCCTGAGCTCCACGCAGCCTATGAGCGGGCCAGGTATTATTCTGATTAGTAAAGAAAAGGGTGCTTTCTGAAAGACAGCAGTGCTTGTCCTCCAAAGAGCACACCATGTTCTCTATGAAACAGGGGGCCTGCTTCCCCTGCCCGCTGGCCCGGATGTTCCCACCGCTCCCACTCTCCGGCGCACACTGCCCGGGAAACTGGTGGGAGCAGTACCTAACGGTGGGCCCCGACCGGGGTCAAGGGGGGCTTGCCCCCTTGCAGGGTGTGGGGGTGAGCGCGTGCCAGTGGCACGCAAGCTGCGAACCGACCGAGTCGGCAGACGAGACTCAAAGCCCCACGACCTTGCCCTTGCCCTTGACCGTAAGGGCGGCGCATCAAGTCCCAAAGAGAAGCAGAGCCTAGTTCCTATATCCTAAGTGCGTCAGAAGCAGTCTTTCGCGCCGCCAGAGAAGCCGAGCAGCAGATTCCGCCAAACTGGGAAACGGGACGTTTCCCAGTTTGGCGGAGAGGGCGGACTGTACCATTGGGCGTTGGGCCCTAAGCGTCCCCGGAAAATGCCGCTTGTGGTCGGGAAGCCGCTGACCGTCAGGCCCTTGACCTCACAGCAAGCAGCATCTGACCGGAACGCTCAGCCTCCCAACGCTGGTGCAGTGCGTCCGCCTCTCTCCGTAATTTAGGAAAGCCACGCTTTCCTAAATTACGGAATCTTGCTATGTGCTGCGGCTTGGGGCACTGGGGGCGGCGCGGATGGGTGCCACTGACTTACTTGGGTGGGCCGCTGGACGTGCTGCCTCGGAGGATGCTTGGTGGCGCCGCCCTTAAGGTCAAGGTCGTGGGGCTTTGAGTCTCGTCTGCCGACTCGGTCGGTTCGCAGCTTGCGTGCCACTGGCACGCGCTCACCCCCACACCCTGCCACCTTTGAAAAGGTGGACGAAACTTTTCGCCCGGCTTTGGGTGCTGCTTTGCGCCAGGCACTGTCCCGCGCCGTCAGGCTTATCTCAAACCAATCCTCCCCATGCCCTCACATTATGGGCCCATTGTTTACATACCCGAACAGGTACACTCCCAACAGCACCCCTTGGCCCAATATCCACATATCCCGCACCAGGGGCCGCTTCTCTGTCAGCACTGCCATCATGATGAACAGGGGGAACCCACAGCTCATATACCGCCCGGCGCTCAGCAGCCAGGAAAGAGAGTAGTTTGCAATCAGATAACAGAACCCATAGGCCAAAAGCCCCGGCGGCGTCCGGCCCTTCCAGGCGGACAGGGCCAGCACGGTGAAGAACACCCCAAACAGCACCAGCTCCGGCAGCCACACTGCCCAGCCCATGGGCTGGCCCATGTTCTCTGAGAAGTACCGCCAGATATACACCAGCACCTTGGAAACCCACATGCCCCCTTGGTTCCAGTGCCCCTGGTGCCCGGCAAAGGCAAAAAAGCTCCCGTCCACCTGCCAGTTCAGCAGCAGATAGCACCCCGCGCCCAGCAGGGGCAGAAGCAGGAAGGGCAGTTTCCTCACAAACGGCCTGATTGCGTTTTTCAGGGACTGGCCCGCCGGGGCTGCCAGGGGACGCAGCTCTCCCAGCAGGGCAATCCCCGCGGGAAGTATCACCAGAATGCCTGTCATGCGGGTCAGGGCAGCCAGGGCCCCCCAGACGCCGAAGGAGAGCCATTTCTTCTCAGCGGCGCAGGCCACAGCCGCCGCAGTGGTCAGCAGGAACAGGCCCTCGGTCATCACCGTGCCGAAGAAAAAGGAGAAGGGGAAGCTGGACAGGAACAGCACCGCGCTGCGGGCCACATCCTGCCCGAACAGCCGCCCGGCCAGCCGGTAGACCCAGCAGCAGCCCCAGGCATAGCTTACCACGGACACCAGCAGGCCCGCCCCCACTGTGCTGGGCACGGCCAGCCCCACCAGGCGGCTTACCCACACATACAGGGGGTAAAACACCAGAAAGATGTGCCTGCCCTCCTCCTGATACTGGGTATAGCCCTGCTCAATCAGGTTCACATAGTGCCTGGCGTCCCACAGGGTGAACTTGCCCAAAAAGCTCTCAGCGGTCAGGCCATCCCCATTGGCAAAGGCCGTGGCCCCAGCCATGGCTGCCAGCAGCAGCACCCGCAGGGCCAAAGCCCCCACAAAGACCTTCCACAAATCCCCCCGGCTGGGCATAGGGCGCACTGCCCCCGCCTGGTCAGAGGCCGGAACGGCAAGCCGCCCGGGCAGGGGCAGGCCCCAGGATTCCAGGCAGCGGGCCGCTGTCAGGAAAAACAGCAGCAGCACAGCCAAACTCAGCAGCACATTTGCCAGCATAGTATTCCACTCCTTCCAGGTTACTCCTCAGGCCTGTCCTCCTCAATGCGGACACTGACCCCGTTGAATTCCACGTCCCCGTCCACCTGCACCAAAATGTACTTTCTTCCGTCAATGATTCGGGTCTCAATCAAGTCCCCGCACTCCGGATCAGTCTGAATGGTCACGCTGGGGGTTTTAACCACGAACTTCTTGGGGTCCACCAGGTTCCGGGGGTTCAGGGCCCCTTCGCCGAATGCCTCCTCATACTTCTCCTCAAAGGCCTGGGCCTTTTCCTCCTCCACGCCGCTGAGCTCCAGCACCTTGCGGATGCCGTGCTTGGAGATGCTCAGGGGCTCTGGGTCCTTGCTGAGCTTGTGCTCCTCCACCATCTCGGCCAGACGGCCCTGAACCTCCTGCACCAAATCAAAGCTGCACTCCTCAGCCAGAGCCTCGGTAAGCACTTCCCGGAAGGTCTCCTGCTGCAAATCGGCAGACATGGGCGGCTCCACCCGAAACATGCCCTCCACAAACTCCGGGTGGTTCTCAGCGGTCTTCTTGGTGTAATACAGGGCGCTGTAAATATTGGCGCTCCTGTCGTCAAAGGCAGGGAACAGGAAGCCCAGCTCCGGCGGGGCAATCAGCCAGTCAATGTCCCTGCCGCACAGCACGCTTTCCGGCAAATCATAGCGCAGGGCGGGCTTGGTCTCCTTCAAGGGGCAGACCGCGCAGACAAAGTAGGAGAATACCTCAGAGGAGCCGTCTGGATTGGGGGCGCCGTCCTTCATCCGGTAGGGCACGTCATACTTGTCATAGGCCAGCAGGATAAGATAAGGGCCCTCTATGTCCAGGCTTTCAATGACCCGCTGGCAGAAGGCGTCCACAATGCCCTCGTCCTTCAGGCCGCTGTCCCGCAGGGCCATCAGCAGCCGGTGCTCGTCGCTGTCCACCACCTGGCTGGTCTCGAAGACAATATCATTCAGCTGC
Organism: uncultured Eubacteriales bacterium; assembly: GCA_910580045.1. Taxonomy (GTDB): domain Bacteria; phylum Bacillota; class Clostridia; order Oscillospirales; family Acutalibacteraceae; genus Acutalibacter. The sequence continues at coordinate 312 of CAJTXF010000012.1, read as the reverse complement.
TTGCCCAGAGAGCCGGACAAGCTGCGCTTGAGCACAGAGAGAACGCTCTCCACCTCCTCTTGGGGGGCAGAGGCCAGGGACTGGGAAAAGCGGGAGACCACTTCGCCCTGGGCGTTGATATAACAGCCGGTGACAGAATTGATGGCGGATTTTTCGGGCTGAAAGCGGCGGCGAATCTCCGCGACTTCTTTTTCGTTCATGGTGTTTCTCCTTATTATGTAAAAATTTGAGAGCAGCCCAACCGGGCAGCAGCCTGACGGCAGGCCCATACCGGGGTCAAGGGGCGTAGAGTTGGCTTTGGCCAACTCTTGG
>CAJTXF010000011.1 GCA_910580045.1 uncultured Eubacteriales bacterium | reverse complement strand
GACCCGCAAGGGGGCAGTCGCCCCCTTGACCCCCGTTTCCGCCTTACCTCATCTTCTTTCCGCAAGGTACTGCCCCGAGCCGTCAGGCCCGTTCCCTATACCTCTCATTACTTCCCCCACGAAAGGAGCCCGCCCCCCATGCAGCAATCTTTCTTCCAGGCCGACCCTGCCGACACCCCCCTCGCCACCCGTATGCGCCCCAGAAACCTGGACGAGTTCGCCGGACAGGCCCACCTCCTGGGCGAGGGCAAGGTCCTGCGCCAGCTCATTGACAGGGACCATGTCCCCTCTATGATTTTCTGGGGCCCTCCCGGCGTGGGCAAGACCACCCTTGCCCGTATCATTGCCGGGCGCACCCGCTCTAATTTCATCAACTTCAGTGCAGTCACCAGCGGCATCAAGGAGATTAAAGAGGTGATGAATGAGGCGGAGCGCACCCGCCTGCTGGGGGAGAGGACCATCCTGTTTGTGGACGAGATTCACCGTTTCAACAAGGCCCAGCAGGACGCCTTTTTGCCCTATGTAGAGCGGGGAAGCATTGTGCTCATTGGCGCGACCACCGAAAACCCCTCCTTTGAGGTGAATTCCGCTCTCCTCTCCCGGTGCAAGGTGTTTGTGCTCCAGGCCCTGAGCACAGAGGATTTGGTGGGCCTGCTCCGCCGGGCCATTGAGGATCCCCGGGGCTTCGGCAGGCAGAAAGTGGAGATGTCTGATAACATGCTGGCTATGGTGGCCAATTTTGCCAACGGGGACGCCCGTACCGCGCTGGGCACCCTGGAAATGGTGCTTCTCAACGCCCAGCGGCAGGGGGAGGCCATTGTGGTCAGCACGGAGATTATTGAGCAGTGCGTCAGCAAGAAGTCCCTGCTCTACGACAAGAACGGGGAGGAGCACTACAACCTGATTTCCGCCCTGCACAAGTCCATGCGCAATTCTGACCCGGACGCCGCTGTCTACTGGCTGGCCCGGATGCTGGAGGCTGGGGAGGACCCCCTCTATGTGGCCAGGCGGATTATCCGCTTTGCCAGTGAGGACGTGGGCCTGGCGGACAGCCGGGCCCTGGAGATTGCTGTGGCCGCCTATCAGGCCAGCCACTTTATCGGTATGCCCGAGTGCTCTGTGAACCTGGCCCATGCGGTGGTATACCTCGCTTTGGCGCCCAAGTCCAACGCCCTGGAGAACGCCTATGGGGCTGCCGCCGCAGACGCCCAGAAAATGCTGGCCGAGCCGGTGCCCCTGGTCATCCGCAACGCCCCCACCCGGCTGATGGCAGATTTGGACTATGGCAAGGGCTATCAGTACGCCCATGACTACGCGGAGAAAATGACCGCCATGCAGTGCCTGCCTGACTCCTTAAAGGACAAACGCTACTATCTCCCCACCAACCAGGGCAGCGAAGCCCGGCACGGGGAGCGCCTGCGGCAGATTTTAGAGTGGAAGCGGGCCCAGCGGGAGAAGGAGGAAAAGAAATAAAATGACAGCCCAAATGGCAAAAAGGGTCACGGAGGAGTATTATTCCTGGTTTTGCGGGACAGAGCTTTCTGGGCTGGAGCGGGGGAGGCATCTGGTGTGCTCTGCCGGGCGTGACCAGTACTTGCCAGCCTACGGCTGCAAATTCACCATATGGATATTGGTGAAGGACGGTTTATGCGTTGGCGCGTATTCTCCGAAATACCAGGCGCTCTTTGAAGAATTAGAGAAGGGTGGGGAAATCATTCCCTCTCTGAACCAGCGGTTCCCAATGAAACGGATGGAGCTTATGGTGTTTGAGAGCGAGAAGCTGTCCAGCTATGGGGAAGCAAAAGCCCTTGCCCCTGCCGACTACCCCCTCTACGAGGCATTTTTCCGCCAGGCTTACCCCGATGCGGAGCCTGACGGCTGGCTAAAGGATTACTTCACCCAGAAGGCCCGGGGCTGCTTTACCGGGTATCTCTCCGGCGGCAGGCTTCTGTCTGTCTGCGACCTGCCGGACATGCCATATATGCAGGAAAAGATACAGCACACCGGTATACGCACCCTGGAAGGGGAGCGCAGGAAGGGCTATGCCCTGTGCACCGCGGCGCTGGCAGCGCACAATCTGCTGGCGAACGGCGTCTGCCCTCAGTGGGAGTGCAGCGCGGAGAATACCGCCTCCATAGAGCTTGCCAAAGCGGTAGGATATAGGGAGTACGGCACAGCGTATATTCTTGAGGAAGGAGAAAAATAACATGGATTTACAGAACTTGGCCCAGCAGGCCGCAGAGATTGTGAAGCAGGCCGGGGCCCTGGTGCGGGGCCTCAAGCACCCCCAAGTCTACACAAAAGAGGGTCACGCCAATTTTGTCACTGAGGCGGACTTGGCCTCTCAAAAATTTTTGATGGAGCGGCTGGCCCCCCTGCTGCCCGAGGCCCACTTTTTTGCCGAGGAGCAGCAGGGCAACCAACTGTATCCAGGCTTCAACTGGATGATTGACCCCATTGACGGCACCACCAACTTTATGCGGGGCTACCGGCCCTGTGCCATCTCCGTGGGACTGGTACAGGATGGGGTGGGCGTGCTGGGCCTGGTGTATGACGTATGGGCAGACGAGCTTTTCTCTGCCGTGCAGCGACAGGGGGCCTTCCTGAACGGCCAGCCTATCCACGCGGCGGAGACACCTCTGGACAGCGCCCTTATCGTGTTCGGCACAGCCCTCTATAACCGCCGCTGGGCTGACGCCACCTTTGCCGCTGCCCGGGAGATGTTCCTCCGCTGCGGGGATTTGCGCCGTTCCGGCTCAGCGGCCATTGATTTGTGCAGTGTGGCGGCGGGCCGCTGTGACGGCTTTTTCGAGATGTACCTGTCCCCCTGGGACTATTGCGCGGCCTCGGTGATACTCCGGGAGGCCGGGGCCTTGACCTGTACCACAGGCGGCGCGGCCCTGTGCTATGACAGGGGGATGCCGGTGGTGGCAGGGAACCCGGGAGTGTTTGACTGGCTGAGTAGAGTGGTGGAGAAGCATTTGCCCGAGGCCAAGGAATAGGCTCATCTGCATTGAATGGAGGGGACAGGGATGGACAGGAATATTCATATAAGGGATATGGAGAGCCGTGACTATATGTCCGTGGCGGCGGTCTGGCGGGAGGTGTTCGGGCCTTTGCCGCTGGCGGATGAATCTGTTGTCAGCACCTGCGAGAAGATGAAAGCCGACAGCCGCTACCGCGTATTTGTGGCTGACGTAGACGGCGCGGTGGTTGGCCTTGCTGCGACTGTGGAGTCTTTGGCAATAAACCTGCCAAATGGATTTATAAAAGTAAACGGACTGGGTGTTTTGCCTCAGTTCCGGCACCGGGGGATAGGAAGAATGCTGATGGAGCGCGTTGAGAAGCTGGCGGGCGAGCGGAGCATTTCGGTGGTCGAGCTTGGCTCAGGCTTTCAGCGGACAGAGGCCCACACATTTTATGAGCATCTGGGCTACCGGAAAAACGCCTTCAGGTTCAGTAAAAGAATCTGAGGTGAGATAGGTTATTTCCGTTTTTACACAGGAGGCCAAAAATGGTAGACGGTCATATTCATATTGAACGCGGGCCCTATACGCTGGAATGGCTCAATCAATTTGTAAGCAAGGCGGTGGAAATGGAGCTGGACGAAATACGCCTGCTGGAGCATAATTTCATATTCGAGGAGTTTGCCTCCATGTATGATTCTGTCCGCAGGTACAGCGAATATGTAGATGCCTGGTTCCGCAGAAGCGCAGGCAAGCATAGACTGGCGGACTATCTGGAGCTTATCCACCAGGCCAGGAACAGAGAGTTTCCAATAAAAGTCAAGTTTGGACTTGAGATATGCTATTTCAAAGAGTTTGAAGGCTTCATTTCTGAGCTTACGAAGGGGAAAGGCTTTGATTTTTTGCTGGGAAGCATTCATTTTGTGGATGATTTTGCTTTCGACCATAAAGCGGAGCATTGGGCGGGGCTTGATGTTGATAGGGTTTACCACAGGTATTTTGAGGATTCCGTTTCATTAGCAAAGAGCGGTTTATTTGATGGCATCGGCCATCCGGATGCCATAAAACTATTTGGTCATAAGCCGTCATATCCCCTGTCGGACTGCTATGGGAGCCTGGCGGAGGAACTCTCAAAAAGCAATATGTACGCGGACCAAAACAGCGGAGCCTACAGGCGCTGTCCTGAGACGGCTTCCCTTGGCATGGAGGAAGAACTGCTTGAAATATTAAAAAAGAATCATGTGGAAATCATTACTTCCTCTGACGCCCATTGCCCGGAAGATGTGGGATACAAAATTAAGGAGCTTAACAGCCTAACGGCAATTTCTTTATAATACAGTTGACAAACAGCCCGCCAGGTGCTACAATAGAATAAAACAGAATAAATCCTTATCAAGAGCGGCGGAGGGACAGGCCCTGTGATGCCCGGCAACCTGTAGCGTAAAAACCTGCAAGGTGCTAATTCCTGCGGATTCTGGGTTCCCCCTGGGAACTCACCCGAAAGATGAGGCGTAATAGGGACCCCTCGTTTTTCGAGCGGTCCTTCTTTTTTGGATTTATCCTGGAAAAATCTGAAAGGGGTACACATTATGAAACTTTTTACTTCTGAATCCGTCACCGAGGGGCATCCTGACAAGGTGTGCGACCAGATTTCTGACGCGGTGCTGGACGCGATTATCAGCCAGGACCCCCACGCCCATGTGGCCTGCGAGACCACTGCCACCACTGGCGTAATCCACGTGATGGGGGAGATTTCCACCTCCTGCTATGTGGACATTGCCAGCGTGGCCCGGGAGGTGGTCAAGGAGATTGGCTATGACGACCCGGCCTGCGGGTTTGACGGCAATACCTGCGGCGTGCTCACCTCCATTGACGCCCAGTCCCCGGACATTGCTATGGGCGTGAACGAGTCCCAGGAGGCCAAGAACGGGGAGACTGACGAGAACAGTCTGATTGGCGCAGGGGACCAGGGTATGATGTTTGGCTTTGCCTGCGATGAGACCCCGGAGTATATGCCTATGGCCATTGCTTTTTCCCACAAGCTGGCCAAACAGCTGGCCGCTGTGCGCAAGGACGGCACCCTGAAATACCTGCGGCCTGACGGCAAGACCCAGGTCACTGTGGAGTATGACGGGGACAGGGTTAAGCGCATTGACGCCATTGTTATCTCTACCCAGCATGACGAGAACGTGAAGCTGGAAAAGCTGAAAAAGGATATGGTCAAATATGTGATTAAGCCTGTTATCCCCTCTGAGCTGGTGGACAACAAGACCCGTATTTACATAAACCCCACCGGACGCTTCGTGGTGGGCGGGCCTGTGGGCGACAGCGGCCTGACTGGCCGGAAGATTATTGTGGATACATACGGAGGCTACGGCCGCCACGGAGGCGGAGCCTTCTCCGGCAAGGACCCCACCAAGGTGGACCGCTCCGCTGCCTACGCGGCCCGCTGGGCGGCCAAGAACATTGTTGCCGCTGGCCTGGCCCGCAAGGCTGAGGTGGAATTGGCCTATGCCATCGGCGTGGCCCGGCCCGTGTCCGTGATGGTGGACTCCTTCGGCACCGGCACGGTCAGCGACGAATGCCTGGCCGAGGCGGTGAAGAAGGTTTTTGACCTGCGGCCCACTGCCATTATCAAAGAGCTGGATTTGCGCCGTCCCATCTACCGGCAGCTGGCCGCCTATGGCCACATGGGCCGGGAGGACCTGGGCGTAACCTGGGAGCAGACCAACCGCACGGAAGCCCTGCGGGAGGCTGTGGAGAATATGCAGTAAGCGCGCGGAAGACGGCAGGACCCGGAGGGATTCGGGCCCTGCCTTTTTTGGGGAGCTTGTACCCATAGGGCTGGAACCCCTTGCTATTTTCCTCCTGTCCGTTTATAATGGGAGAAACCCCACATCCTGTAAGGAGGAGCGGAAATGAATCAGGTTGACAAACAAATCATGGAGACCGGCGTGGTGCCGGTTATCAAGCTGGAAAACCCAGAGCGGGACGCCCGGCCTTTGGCCGAGGCCCTGTGCGCGGGGGGGGTTCCTGCGGCGGAGGTGACTTTCCGGGCCGCTGGGGCTGAGGAGGCAATCCGCCGGATGAAGGCGGCCCGGCCGGATATGCTGGTGGGCGCCGGAACTGTGGTCAGCGCCTATCAGGTGGATTTGGCCCTGGAGGCTGGGGCCCAATTCATTGTGTCCCCTGGGCTGGACGTGGATTTGGTACAATACTGCCAGGAGAAGGGCGTGCCAGTTTATCCAGGGTGCACCACGGCCAGTGAGTACCAGGCAGCTCTGAAGCTGAGGCTGGAGGTGCTCAAGTTCTTCCCGGCAGAACAGTCCGGGGGCCTGGCAAAAATCAAGGCCTTGGCCGGGCCCTTCCCCCAGTTCAAGGTCATGCCCACTGGGGGCATCAGCCTGCAGAACCTGGGGGACTACCTGAGCTGCCCGGTGATTGCGGCCTGCGGTGGCAGCTACATGGTCACAGCAGAGCTGATTGGCGGGCAGAACTGGGCAGAAATCACCCGGCTGTGCAGACAGTCCCGGGAGATTGTGGAAGCTGTGAGAAAATAACCCAAGGGAAAGGGGAATTTACATGACAGAGTTTATGAATCAGGACTTTTTGCTCTCAACGCCCGTGGCCCGGGAGCTGTACCATCAGACAGCGGAGAATATGCCCATTATTGACTACCACTGCCATCTGGATGCCAGGGAGATTGCCCAGAACAAGACCTTCCGCAGCATCACAGAGGTATGGCTGGGCGGGGACCACTATAAGTGGCGGGTGATGCGGGCCGCCGGGATGCCAGAGGCCTGTGTCACTGGGGACGCCCCGGACAGGGAGAAATTCCAGGCCTTTGCCGCCACTATGCCCCAGCTGATTGGCAGTCCCATCTACCATTGGAGCCACCTGGAGCTCCGCCGGGCCTTTGGCATCCAGGAAATCCTGAGCCCGGACACAGCGGACAGCATCTATACCCAGGCCAACCGAATCCTGCAGGGCTGCTCTGCCCGGACATTTTTGGAGAAATTCCAGGTGCGGGCCCTATGCACCACTGACGACCCGGCGGACAGCCTGCGCTGGCATAAGCAGATTGCCGCTGACCCGGACATCACCACAAAGGTACTGCCTGCCTTCCGGCCTGACCGGGCCATCAACCTGGAAAAGCCCGGCTTTGCCGCCTATATCCGGGATACCCTGGGTAAGGCAGTGGGCTGGGAGCTGTGCAGCGTGGAGGACGTGGCAGCGGCTCTGGTGGAGCGTATCGGCTATTTTGCGGCCCAGGGCTGCCTGTGCGCAGACCACGGCATGGATGCCTGCGTCTTCGCCCAGCCGGACGTAAACGCGGCCAACGCCGCCTTCCGGGCCGCTATGGACGGCAGGCCCCTGGATTCGGCCCAGGCAGCGGCCTACCGGACCTACCTCACCGCGGCCTGCGCCAAGCGGTATACTGAGCTGGACTGGGTGATGCAGATTCACTTTGGGTGCCTGCGGAATATCAACGGCCCCATGTTCCGGCAAAGCGGCCCGGATATGGGCGGAGACGCCATCCGCACCGACACCGGGGTGGATGATTTGGCAGCGCTTTTGAACCTGTTTGCTGAGGGCTCCGGCCTGCCCAAGATGATTTTCTACTCCCTGAACCCCAACGACAGCGCCGCGGTGGCCTCCATTATAGGCTGCTTCCAGGGAGGCGGGGCAGGACGGCTCCAGCTAGGCAGTGCCTGGTGGTTTGGGGACAGCCGCCCCGGGATGCGGGCCCAGCTGACTGAGCTGGCGTCCGGCGGGGTGCTGGGCCAGTTTGTGGGAATGCTCACTGACTCCCGCTCCTTCCTCAGCTATCCCCGGCATGAGTACTTCCGCCGGGTGCTCTGCGAGCTGATTGGCGAGTGGGTGGAGAGCGGCCAGTACCCGGCAGACTGGCGGCAGCTGAACAAGCTGGTGGCGGATTTGAGCTTCCACAATACCAACCGGTACTTTGGGTTTGGGGTGTAAGAAAGCAGTTCTGCGCCAATCAGCCTGAAAAGTACAGGCGCTGCCCCAAATCTTTTTACTGTTTTTTTGCCCTGAAAGCATAAATCGCGTCCCAGCCGGGGCGCGATTTGTGTGTGTTCGGAGAAACAGACTCTAGGGCGCATTCATAATCTGGTGTCCAGGGGAGCGAACCGCGGCGCGTTTGCCCAAAGCCCCTGAATGCACAAAGCCCGCCTTCCATATAGTATATATTGGCATAAGAGCGGGAATCATGATGGCAAACCAGACTTTTGGAGCAGCCGCGGCAGGCTGTGTGGTTACAACACAGGGCTGAATTCTGTAACTTCTGAACATTTTCCCATTTACAACCCCGAACACTTTATGGTATAATACTGCAAGAAATTATTTTTAGAAGTCCGGCAGCCCTGTCACGGTGTTGGCAGGCGCCGGGCAAATCCCAAAAAGAAAGGCGGAGCATCATGTCCATTCGGGAAAAAGTGGCGGCATTCCTTTCCGGCTTCATACCGAAAAAACAGCAGGACGACACCCCAACCGACCAACCATCCCAGCCTGTGGAGCAGGTTCATTCGCCCGCGCCCAGCGCTGCTGCGGCTTTTTCTGATGCCTCCGCTGTGGAGCTGGATTCCAACCACCCGATTTACCAGCTCTATGACGCCCGGCGCAAGGAGTACGGCCCCCTGCCCCGGCCCAGGCTCTATCTGGATGAAGATGGGGAGATGGACGAAAAGGCGGTTCTGCGGGAGTTGGGCAGGGCCCGGGGCTTTTTGACCAGCTCCTGTGGCCTGCGGCTGAAAGAGCTCAGCGGCAAGGGGAAGCAAAAGCCCAAAAAGAAGTCTCAGGAGGAGGGGGAGGATGAGCCCCCGCCGCCCCCTCTGGACGCTGAGCCCTGCTTCTTCCTCTCAGCGGATAAACTGTATGCCTGGGTGCTGATACTGCCCCCTGCCCACGGCGGGTTGGAAATCGCCCGGGAAGACCTCTACCGGCGGATGCACGCAGAGGGGATAACCTTTGGCGTGGATGAACAGCTGGTGGACCGGCTCTCCCATGACGACAGGAAATATTTCACCCTGTTCCTGATTGCCCGGGGCAAGCCTGCTTTTGACGGAAAGAACGGCAATATTGTAGAGCATTTCCCCCGGGAGATTGTTCGTGTTCTGGAGGTGGACGAATATAACCAGGTGGACTATACGGCCCTTAACCTTATATACAATGTAGAGGAGGGGGAGGAGATTTGCCGCCTGATTCTGCCCACCGAGGGCGAGCCGGGCCGAACCGTGCTGGATGTGGAGATTCCCGCGAAAGGCGGCAAACCGGCCCCTCTGCCCAAGGGCCGCAACACGGAAATCAGCGAGGACGGCCTCTCATTGGTTGCGACGATTGCCGGGCATGTGGAATACAGCGGCGGCAGTTTTCAGGTAAAGCCTGTGCTGGATATTGCCGGGGATGTGGATTTCTCCACTGGGGATATCAAGTTTTTAGGCGATGTAAATATTGGCGGCGATGTGCTCAGCGGCTTCTCAGTGCGTGCTATGGGGAACATCCATGTGGACGGCGCCCTGGAGGCAGGCTGCTCTGTAGAGACCGGGGGCGATTTGGTGGTGGTCAAAGGCATTTTGGGGGATGGAGACACTGTGGTGCGGGGCCAGCGCAGTATTTTCTCCAAATATATTGAGAACGCCACCATCCAAGTGCGGGAAAACCTGCAGACAGACTGCATTATTAACGGAAATATTTTCTGCGATGGCGAGGTGCTGGTCAAGTCCGGCCGGGGGACCGTAATGGGGGGCCGCATCTGGGCAGCCAAGCGGTTGGCTGCCAATATAATCGGCGCCCCCTCTGAGTGCCGCAACCTGGTCACCCTGGGCGGCAAGCCCTGTGCCAGTTTTGAGCGGGAGCAGCTGGCCCGGGAAATCCGGATGCTGAATGAGGAGCTGGAGCGGCTGGACACCCAGCCCGAGAGCCGGGCGCGCACCAGCCTGATTCAGAAAGCCCAGGCGAAGCTCTCTGTAGCCAAGCTGAAGCAGAGCCACCTGGAAGAGGAGGGGGCGGTTCCTGACGACCCTTATGCTTTGGATGCCGGGCGGCTGGAATGCGGCATGGCCTATGCTGGAACGGAAATCCGCTTTGAAGAGCAGGTGGTGCGCCTGCGGCATGACACCAGGCAGTGTGTGGCCACAGTTGTAAACCAAGAGCTGATGATTATGTAAAAGAACCTTCCTGGTATTTTACCGAGATTGACAGCCTGCGCTTTTTTCTGTATAATTTATGGAAGAATTCTGGAAATAGGAGGGTAAACACAGCATGAAGCAGTTTTTTGGGATGAGCCGGCAGGGTGACCTCTCTCAGGCTCTCTCCGGCCTCTCTTCTCCGCGGTTTATTATGCTGATGTCCAATGAAAAGCAGTTTGAGGCCCACGTAAAGGAATTGGAAAAGCGTTTTCCCGGTGTGCCCAGCATTGGCTGTATTGGCATGAGCTATCAGACAAAGGTGGCGGAGACTGGTGTGGGAGTCGTCGCGTTCACGGGGGACGTCAGTGCAGCGGCCAATGTGCTGGAGCAGGTTTCTTCCATGCCGGTGCGGGATATCCGGCGCCTGGAAGAGGATATGAGGAAGGTGGGCGGCAGCGGCCGGGATGTAATCTGCCTGGACTTCTGCAGCGGCAATGACGCCTGTGTGCTGACCACCATCAATGCCGCGCTGCGCAAAAAGAACATCTCCCTTGTGGGCGGCACCGGCGACCAGGGGAAGGTTTCGGCCAATGGGCGGGTCTATCAGGACGCTGTGGCTTATGGACTGGTACGCAATCACAATGGACGGGTAAAGGCCTATAAGGAGAATATCTATCACCAAATGGGGGACTACCAGTTCATTGCCTCCCACACGGACAGGGCCAATTACATACTGGGCGCCCTGAACGGCAAGCCCGCCAAGCAGGTGTATCAAGACATCCTCCATGTGACGGACGAGGAGATACTTACCCGTACTTTCCAGAACCCCTTCGGCAAGCTGAATGGGGATGATGTGTGTATTGTGTCCATCAAAGAGGTGAAGGGCAGCGCCCTGGCCTGCTTCCGCCAGGTGAATGACTCGGATGTGCTTATGCTGCTGGAGCTTGGAGACTACCGGGCTGTTGTGAAGGAGACCATTGCCCAGATTTGCCGGGACTTCCCCCGCCGCTCAGCTATTTTCTCCGTCAACTGCCTGTTCCGCTATAAGCTGTTCTCTCAGCAGGGGTATATGGACGAGTACCTGCGGGAGATGGCGTCTCTGGGGAATCATGCCGGGTTTGTGGGATACGGCGAGCACTATAACAACCGTTTTGTCAATCAATCCATGACCTGTGTGGTCTTTGAATAAGGGGGAGAGCCATGAGTATTTTCCATAAGAAAAATAATCCGTCCCGGCAGGAGAGGGACCTCTACCCGGTTCTCTATGTGGCCAACAGCCTTAAAGAATGCCAGCAGGAGCTGGTAGAAAAGGAGGTTAACTCCCTGCGGGAGCTGGGCCTGGTAAGCAGCTCTTTCTCTGGCGTGGTGCGGGAGGCGGATTTGTTCCACAATAAGCTCCAAGATTTGGGTGACTCCTTTTCCAACATCAACCAGACTGCAGAGCAGTTCGGCCAGGTGCGGGGGGATATTGCGGAAAGCGTTACTGGGGCACAGAACCAGATGGAGGCCCTGGGCCAGACCTACTCCGCGGTGCAGAGCTCCTATGAGGAGATGGCCGGGATTTTCACCCAGCTCCAAACAGCGGTCCACGGAATTCGCCAGTGTATGGGCAAGATTGTGTCCATTGCGGATGAGACCAATATCCTGGCCCTGAACGCTGCCATTGAGGCCGCCCGGGTGGGTGAGGCAGGCCGGGGCTTCTCTGTGGTGGCCAACCAGGTGAAAGAGCTGGCCAAAGAAATCAAGGTGCTGGCCGCAGAGGTGGACGGCGGCGTGACAGATGTAGAGGGCCGTGCCAATCAGCTGAGCAGCAGCATCTCCGCCTCTCAGGACACCCTGGGCCAGGGCATTGGCATTGTCAGCCAGACTGGCGAGAGCTTCCAGAGCATCACCTCAGCCGCGGAGGGCGCTGTACGGGTGCAGGATGAGATTGCGGATGTAATAGAGAGCTCCCAGACAGAGCTGCAGGTTATCTGCCAGTTTTTCCAGCAGATTAAGGAGCTGCATCAGGAAGTGATGCGGCATATTGGCAACGCCAGCAGCTTGGGCACCACCAAAAGCGCCATGTTTGAGGACATGGACAACATGATTTCCCAGCTGCCGCCCCTTGTGGCAGAGTTGGAGCGGGGAGAGGTCTGAGAGAGGCAGAAGAGACGCCGGTCCGGCTGGGCCGGTGCTTTTTTGTGCCCTCAGAGGCGTTTGACGGTTGGCCAGGGCTGTGATATAAACAACGGAGATAAGGAGGCGAAGGTCCGATGTATCGTGTGGCTGTGTGTGATGATGAGGGAGAGCAGGCAGAGGCCCTCCAGGCAGCTGTGGCTGCTTGGAGCAGGGCCCGGGGAATCCCCTGCAACGCACAGGCTTTCCCCAGCGGGGAGTCCCTTTGGTTCGCCTGGCAGGGCGGTGCATTCGACATTCTCCTGCTGGATGTGGAGATGGGGAAGACCTCTGGCATAGAGCTGGACAAGAGCCTGCGCGCCGCTGGAAGCCGGGCGGAAATCGTGTTTATTACCTCTCACTTTGAGTTTGCCGGAGAGGGCTACGAGGTGGACGCCCTGCACTATCTGCTCAAGCCAGTGTCCAGGGAGAAGCTGTTCCAGGTGCTGGACAAGGCCGCCGCCCGGCTCAGCCAGGAGCCGCCCTCTCTGGTTATCACCAGCGGCGGGGAGAGAGTCAAGCTCTATGCACCGGATATTTTATACGTGGAGTCCTTCCGCATGATATTGTCATCCACACCCGGACAGGGGAGTATCAGGTGAAGGAGAGCATCTCTGCCTTTGGGGACAGGCTTCGGGCCGTCAGCCCAATGTTCTACCGGGCCCACCGCTCCTACCTTATTTCCCTGCAGGCGATGGCCCGTATCGGCAGGACCTCTGTCACCCTGGAAAACACCACAGAACTGCCCCTGGCCCGGGGGGAAATACGATGACATCAACCGGGCCTTTATTGAGCAGAACTGAGGGGAGCCTATGCGAAGAAAAACCTATCTGCGGCTGGTGGAGCGCCAGGAGGAGCAGGCCCTGAAAGGTCAGCTGGAGGCCGGGCAGACTGACCGCGCCATCCAGTATATCACAGAGCTGGGCCAGGCGCTCCAATCTGTGGGTACCCTGCTGAAAACCGGGAATATTACGGTGGACGCCATCTTCTCCCCCAAGCTGGCAAAGGCCTGGGAGGAGGGAATTGCAGTGACTGTGCAGGCCCAGGTTCCGGCGGAGCTGCTGCTTACAGATTTGGAGCTGAGCATCCTTTTGGGCAACTTGCTGGACAATGCCATGGAGGCCTGCCGGGAAGCGGCAGGAGAGCCTTTCATCCGCATCCTTCTGGGCATGAAGGGGAGTATGCTCTACTTCCACATGCTGAACGCTGCGGGGAAAAAGAAGCAGAAGCGGGGCTCTCTGTTTTCCACCAGCAAGGCGGGTTTCCACGGCTTTGGACTGCACCGGGCCCAGGCCATTGTGAAAGAGCATGGGGGCTGGTGTAAGTTCAACAGTGAAGACGGGGCTTTCAGCTCGGAATTTCTGGTTCCCGCTGTGGAGCCCAAGAGCGAATATAGTTAACGCAGTTCAAAAGAGGTATCACCTCTTTTGAACCTGGCGGCACGGGTGTGCCCGCGCCAAGTGCGTTTACTATAATGCAATTCGTGCACCTACAGACGCAGTTGGTGCGCGAATTTCCTTTTTCCCCGGGAAATGTGCTACAATCAGGGCACAGTGAAAGGAGCGTGAGCAATGTGACAAAGGAAAGCCAGGAAAAGAAAAAGCCCTACCGCTCCGCCGGGAGCAATGCCCTGTGGAGCTTCCGGGGGATGCTGCGGGACGCGCCCCTGGCCTTCTGGCTGACTGTGCTGGGGGTGCCTGTGGGAGTGTTTTTGGCTTGGGCGGAAATCCGTCTGCCCGCCCTGGTGGTGGCCCAGGTGACAGAGGGCCGGAGCTTTGCCCAGGCGGCCTGGGCAGTGGGGCTGCTGCTGGGCCTGATGGGCCTGGCCGCTGCCCTGCAAAAGGCTTTGGGAACAGTCTCCTTCGGCTGTTTCTCCCAGTACTGCATCCAGAAGGAGGTGGAGCTGAACCGCAAGTCCATGTCCTGCTTTTACCAAATCTATGAAAAAAAGCAGGTCCGGGATTTACACAGCCGGGCCCTTATGGCGGCCCAGATGTGGAACGGCAAGCAGCCCATCTCTGATATGCCCAGGGAGAGCGTGGGGCTGCTGCAGAACCTACTGTGCTGCGCCCTGTTCGGGGGCATGCTGTCCTTTGTGAGCCCTTGGCTGGTGGTGCTGCTCACAGCGGCCCCGGCTGTGAACTGGTTCTGCGCCCGGGCCTGTCAGAAATACGAATACGCCACCCGGGAGGCCCGCACAGACGTGGAGCGCAGGATGCAGTATGTGTCGGAACGGGGCGCGGACTTTGCCGCTGCCAAGGATATCCGAATCTACGGCATGGCGGGCTGGCTCCGGGAAATCTATCATGACTTGTCCCGCCAGAGCGTGGGCTGGTCCCGGAGGCTGAACCTGCGGCAGTTCCTCTCCCGGCTGGCGGATTTGGGTATCGCCCTTGTGCGGGACGGGGGAGCCTATGCCCTGCTGCTCTCCATGGCCCTCCGAGGGGAACTGACCGTGGACCAGTTCGTGCTGTACTTTGGGGCCATCTCCAGCTTTGCTGCCTATGTGGGCAATATTATGAACGCTTGGAATGAGATGCGCGCCGCCAGCCTGCGGGTCTGCGACTTCCGGGAGTACATAGATTTGCCGGACCTGGACAGCCCTGCCCAGGGGGCCCGGCTGCCTAAAACCGCGCCGGAAATCACCTTTGACCGGGTGAGCTTCCGCTACGAGAACGAGGAGGAGGACACCCTACGGGAGCTGAGCTTCACCATCCAACCGGGAGAGCGGGTGGCTTTGGTGGGGGCCAACAGCGCGGGCAAGACTACTTTAATCAAGCTGCTCTGCGGCCTGTACCGCCCCAGCGCCGGCACGGTCCGCGTCAACGGTGTTCCGGCGGAGGAATTCAGCAGAGCGGATTACTACCGCCTGTTCTCTCCCGTGTTCCAGGATGTGCGTACCGCCTTCTTCTCCCTGTGCGAGACGGTTTCGGGCCGCATTGGGGAGCAGGCGGATACTGCCCGGGCCGAGGACTGTATGCGCCGGGCAGGACTGGGGAAGAAGCTGGCCTTTGTGGGAGGAGTAATCCTCACCGTGGCCGCCAGCGCCCGGTATGACAGAAGCCGGGCCTTGTATAAGGACGCGGCTTTCATCGTGCTGGATGAGCCCACCGCGGCTCTGGACCCAGAATCAGAGTATGAGGTGTACAGCAAGTTCAACCAGATTTCCGGGGGAAAGACAGCCATTTACATCAGCCACCGGCTGGCCTCCTGCAAACCATCGTCTTCCATGAGGGGCGGATTATCCAGCAGGGCTCTCACGACCAGCTGATTGAGGAGGAGAACGGCAGATACTGTGAGTTGTGGAATGCCCAGGCCCAGTATTATAATAGTAAACGCACTTGAAAATCGGTAAATAGCGATTTTCAAGCAAAGTGGCGTGGGCACCCCCAGTCCGCGGTTTTGGCTGGCCTGCCTTAGGACAGGACAGTTTATGCTGCCTGAAAAACCGTTGCATTGCTTCCAGCGTTATGCTATACTGCTTGAGAGAAGCAGGACATCAGGGGCAGAGCAGGCTGCAATTGCGCAGGCCTGCTGCGTTTGATTTAGGCGTCACAGGCTTTTGCCTGTCTGCACACATTTACGAAGGAGGCTGTTATGCTTGAAAAAATACCGGAAAGAGAAGAAATGATTGCTTTAGTGGGCGCGTCTCTATTTGAGATATGGGAAAAATTATGTGCTCTGATTGATGAACAATATGACATGGACTGTTTGTGGGACAAAGGCGGCAAAGTCTGGACATACGAATATAAATACCGCCGCGGCGGCAAAACCCTGTGCGCGCTGTATGCAAGAGAAAACTGTGTTGGATTTATGATTATCTTTGGTAAGGATGAACGCTTAAAATTTGAGAAGGACAGGGAGAATTACTCCCAGGAAGCCCAAAGAATTTACGACGAAAGCCGGACTTATCATGATGGAAAGTGGATGATGTTTGAGCCAATGGACACCTCTCTATTTGAGGATTTTCTCAGGCTGCTGAGAATAAAGAGGAGGCCAAACAGAAAGTAGAGCATTCGCAGCCTCCGGCTTCCTGGGGGGGCAAATCCAGCCAGGCTGTTTTCATGGAGAATCAAGGCGGGGAAGCCCTGAAAGAGCTTTCCCGCCCATTTTGATTTTCAGAGAAAATGGCGGCCAAACCCCAGGAATGCTCTAAAGTCCTTAGCAGCCAGTACTATGCTCCAACAGGCCCCAACCGGGCAGAGCAGCACCGCTTTGCTGGCCTGTCTCAGGGTCACTTCCCTGGAAACCGGCCCCAAAGGATACCCCCGATACCCCATAGAGCGACACCACCCCCTCAGAGGCTCAAAATGCCGACAGGGGGTTTCTGCATCTTCCGCCGGGCGGCCTGTGCTACAATGTGGGCTAGGGCGTGTTCATATAAGTTGAGTATGAAGATTTTTGAGGGGATTTCTGCCAGATTCAAGGCAAAAATTTGTAGACGTACTGGCGTACTTCAAAAATTTTTAACGCGGAAGATGACAGAAATCCACCAAAAAGATTCGTGCGAACGCCTATGTGAACACGCCCTAAGGTCCTGCTTGAAGAATTTGCCTCTTATGCATAGAATTGCCAAAAGAGGGAAGACTGAAAAGCAGGTCAAAAAATTCCAAAAGCAGGGACGCCGGCAGACTGGCGGCCCTGCCCGCACAGAACGCGCGGAGAAAGGAAGTGCCCAGATTGAAGAAGAAACTAATCCCATTGCTTTTGGCTGCTTGGATGATTTGCCTGCCTGGCGTAACAGCCTCAGCCGCGGTGAAGAATGTGGCTGACCAGATTGTGGTAACCGGCTATGACGCCAAGGCGGACTATACCGCCCTGATGATGGCAGCCCTGAAAGACGGCAGCTCATATGCCCTGCAGATGGGCGCCATCTATGAGCGCCAGCGCAACCTGAAGATTGATGACATGCGGCTGACCCAATACGAGAAGACCTATTACTTTTCAAAGTACTCCACTGTTGAGGAGATTCGCGAGGCCATGAAGCCAAAGCCCAAGCCCAGCTACACCCCGGAGGACTTGGATTTGCTGGCCAGAATTATCAATGCTGAGGCTGGGTGCGACTGGATTCCCGACTGGGTCCAGCGGATGGTGGGCAGTGTGGTGCTCAACCGGGTGAAGAGCAAGTACTTCCCCAACACCATCCGGGAGGTTATCTATCAGCCTGGGCAGTATGGGCCGGTGTACAATGGCTCCATCAACAAAAAGCCCAGCCAGAGGGTCATTGACAACGCCAGGTATATTCTGGAGAATGGCGGCAACTGCCCTGAGAATGTGACAGGCCAGAGCGGGTACATTACCGGAGGGGGCCTGTACACCAGCTATTACGACCAAATTTTGGGGACCACCATCTATTTCTGCTATACCTGATAAGCAGGGGAAAGCCGCCGGGCAAATGGGCCGGGCGGCTTTTCCTATGGGGAGAGGATGACCAAAACTGCTCGATTTTCGACCACTCATGCAAAACCCCTTGTAAATCCTTGGCTGAATGGTATACTGGAACAGTAGTCAAAATCATATAGAAAGGATGTTTGCTATGAAAAAGATTTCTGTCATTATCCCTGTGTACAATAACCCCCATGAGCTGCGGCTCACCTTGGATTCCATCGCTGGGTCCCGGTTCCCCCTGGCAGAGCTGGAGGTGCTTGTCTGTGACGACGGCTCCTCTGTGGATATGAAGGCTGTGGCAGAGGAGTATCAGGACAGATTCACGGTCCGGTACTTCCGGCAGGAGGATAAGGGCTTCCGCCCTGGCACGGCCCGGAATATGGGCATCCGCGCTGCCGGCTCCCAGCTGTGTGTGTTCCTGGACAGCGGGGTGATTCTCACCAGCAGCTGCCTGGAGGAGCACTACCGGCTCTACCGGGAGCACGGGGAGCGTCTGGTCATCATCGGCTACATCCACGGCAATGATTTGACCTCCGATTTGGAGGAGATGCGGGAGATTATTGATACCCACACCCCAGACGAGGCTGCTGCCATCATGACAGAGCGCCATATGCTGGACGGACGGGAGCGGGACTACGCTGTGTGCGGCGATGACCTCTCCCGCTGGCCCGCCCCCTGGATTGTGCTGTGGAGCCTGCATTTCTCTGTGCCCACAGCCTTTATGCAAGAGAATGAGCTGTACTTTGATGAGTTTTTCTGCACCTGGGGCTGCGAGGACAATGACTTCGGCATCCAGGCCAGCGAAAAGGGCGCTCGGTATGTGCTTGCCAGGGACGCCCGGGCCATCCACTATCCCGCCAAAGTCCGCAGCTATGACAGGCTCCACAATGACCCTGACTTCCGGGCAGGCTGGCTGAAAAATAAGGAGTACCTAAAGAATAAGTGGGCAGAGCATTCCCTGGTCCAGCTGTGGTTGACAGAGGGGGGCAAAGCCATTAAGGAGCTGCCCCTGCTGGGGGAGGAAGACCTATGAGCGGCTCTCTGCTGCGCTTCTACATTGATAACCGAAGGTACCTGCCAGGCATTGTGGTGATTGTGGGCCTCTCCCTGGTGTCCGGGGTGCTGAAAATGCTCTCCGCCACCTACTGGGGCCGCTCCCTGGACTACGGTGTGGCGGGCCTCACCCAGGAGATGCTCACCGCCGCGGGGATGATGGCCCTCTTTATTTTGCTGGACTGTGCCCGCACTGCCCTCCACTACCGGATTATCGGCCGCATTACGGAGGAAATGTTCCTGGGCGTGCGGGGCCGGGCCTTTCATAAGCTCACCCAGGCCGACATGGCAGTGCTGGAGCGGAAGTTCCGCACCGGGGACGTGGCCGCCCGGCTCAACGGGGACATTGACTTTCTCAGCACCTTTTCCGCCGGGCATATCAGCAATTTTTCCCGCCAGGTGTTCTCCGGCCTGTTTGGGCTGACTGCCTGCGTGTTCATCTCATGGCAGCTGTCCATTGCCTATCTGATTATCCTGCCAGTGTCTTTGTGGCTGGTGGGGGCCATCAGCCGCCCTATTGCAAAGCAGAGCAAGCGCTCTATGGACTACACTGGTTCTGCCATGAGCACTGCCGCGGATGCCATTTCCGGCGCGTTGACAGTAAAGGCATTTGCCGCGGAGAAGGTTCTGGGCAAGCGGTTCGGCCAGGCTGTTGACGCCTCCTATGAGCAGAAGGTCCGCTCGGAAAAGCAGAGCATGAAAATGACGGCAGTGAAGTACATTGCCACTGTGACGCAGACCATGAGCCTGTTTCTGCTGGGCTCCTGGCTGGTGTCCTCTGGGCTGCTGACTGTGGGGGCATTTGTGAGCTTCGTCACCCTGAGCGCCTATATCACCGACTGCTTCAGCCAGAGCGATTACATGTTGAAAACTGTGCGCAATGTTTCCGCCAGCGCCCAGCGGTATTATGAGGTTATTGACATCCCGGAAGAGCACCGGGGCCCCACCCTCTGTCCTGCCGTGGAGGTGGCCGCTCCCTGCGCTGCGGAGGGCCTGAACTTTACCTATGAGGGCAAGGATGAACCGGCCCTGGACGGCCTGGATTTGCGGGTCTCTCACGGGAAGAAGGTGGCAGTGGTGGGGGCAAGCGGCTGCGGCAAGTCCACCTTAGTGAAGCTGATTTGCCGCTTCTACCTGCCAGAGAGCGGGAGCCTGCGCCTGTTCGGCGTGGAGGCCCAGGAGTGGGAGCCGGACGCCCTGCGCAAGCGGCTGGCCATTGTCACCCAGGACAGCTGCCTGTTTGACGGCAGTTTTTACGAGAACCTTCGCTTTGCCAAGCCAGAGCTCACCCGGGAGGCCTGTGAGCAGGCCCTGCGGGACGTGAGCCTGTGGGACTTTGTCAGCGCCTTCCCGGACGGGATGGACCATCCCATTGGCGAAGGGGGCGGCATCCTCTCCGGCGGGCAGAAGCAGCGGCTTTGCATTGCCCGGGCTATGGTGAAGGAAGCTCCCCTGGTGCTTCTGGACGAGGCCACCTCGGCCCTGGATTTACAGACCGAGCGGGAGGTGCAGAACTCCCTGGACAGGCTGCTGGAGGGCCGTGGGGCGGTGATTATCGCTCACCGGCTGTCCACAGTCCAGGGGGCGGATTATATCTATGTGCTGGAAGACGGCCGGGTGGCCGAGGAGGGCGCCCCCCAGGAGCTGTTAAAGCGGCGGGGCAGATACTATGAGATGTGCCGCGCCCAGGGATTGGAGGTGCCAGTATGAGAAAGACACCGGCGGTCAAGCTCTATTGGAGGTGTTTCCAATTTTTGGGCCCAGAGTGGGGGAAATACATTCTGGGGCTGCTGCTGAGCTGCTGTGAATTCGCCCTGCTGTTTGCCCTGCCCTATGTGAACCAGGCCCTGCTGGACATGGTCACAGGCACCAGGGAGAACAACATCATGGGTGCCCTGCTGCTGATGCTGGGGCTGTTCCTGCTGTTGGCGCCTCCGGTGGTCTATGGGGCCTATCTCCGGGCCGTGTGCGCCGAGCGGGCCTCTGCCAACCTGCGCAAGGCCCTGTTCCGCCATGTGAGCCATATGCCCTACCAGGCCCAGGCCGCTTACAAGACTGGGGACTACATCACCCGGCTTTCCAGCGACGCGGGCCGCTGCGGCAACGCGCTGGCGGGCTTCTCTGTGGTGCAGCTGCTCCGGTTCGCGGCAGTGTTCCCAGTGACTTTGCTGCTGCTGCTTATCAATGACTGGCGCATTGCATTGGCCGGGCTGCTGTATGGCAGTGTGAACATGGCCCTCTCCCTATACCTGAACCCCCGGGCCAAGGCCCAGGAGGCAGTGGCAAAAAAGGAGATTGCCAGCTCCGCCTCCTTCTTGGTGGAGGCCCTGCGCTCTATGCCCGTGGTGCGGGTGTTCCTGATGGGGGAGGTGCTCTCCCAGCGCTACCGGGCCATCTGTGAGACCATCCGCCAAAAGCGCATGAAGTATCAGAACATCATTGGCCTGACCTACGGGGTTGTGGATTTCTTCGCCCAGTCCGCCCAGGCGGTGGGGTTCATCATCGGCATCCTGCTGGCCAAGGACGGTCAGACCTTAGGCCAGGCGGCCTTTAACGCCACCCTGATGGGTATGATGGGGGACGCCATCTACCGGCTGAGCACCTTCCTGCTGCTGAGCCAGGCCGATTTAGTGTCCATGGAGCGGGTGAAAAATCTGCTGGACCAGCCCTTGGAGGACCTGGAAGCCGGGGCCCGGGAGGTGGACGTAAGCGGGGAGATTGCTGTGGAGTTCCGGAACGTGAGCTTTTCCTATGACGGCAGGGGCAATGTGATTGAGGGCCTGAACCTGACCCTGCGCCGGGGAGAGCAGCTGGCCATTGTGGGCGGCTCCGGCGGGGGCAAGTCCACCATCGTGAAGCTGATGGAGGGCTTCTACCAGCCCACAGCAGGGGAGATTGCCTACTTCGGCAGGACGGGGCTGTCCTTGTCCACAGTGCGGAAGCTGTTCGCCTATGTGCCCCAGGAGTGTACCCTGTTCGACGGCAGCATTGAGGAAAACATTCTGCTGGGCCGGGAGGGGGCATCTTCCCAGGAAGTGGAGGACGCGGCCCGGGCGGCGGATATCCACGAGTTTATCCGCACCCTGCCCCAGGGGTATCAGACTCAGGTGGGAGAGCAGGGAGGCCAGCTCTCCGGAGGCCAGCGCCAGCGGGTGGCCATTGCCCGCAGTGTGCTGAAATCTGCCCCGGTCCTGCTCCTGGACGAGGCCACAGCATCCCTGGACCCTGCCGCTGAGCAGGAGGTGCAGCGGTGCCTGGAGCGTATCTCCCAGGGGAGGACTACAGTCACAGTGGCCCACCGGCTCAGCACCATTGAAAACGCCAGCCGCATTTTGGTGATGGAGGGCGGAAAAGTGGTGGAGGAAGGAAAATTCCACCAGCTGATGGAGCAGGGCGGCCGCTTCCGGGAGCTCTACGAGGCCCAGGAGCGGGACGAACGGTTACGTCAGGCGGGTATCGAAATCTAAAGCCTCAAATTGGAAATGGCCGGGCATTTGCCCGGCCATTATTATATGAATGTTAAGATTTTGGCTCCGTCCAACGGAACCGCCGGAGGATGGGGTAGAACACCAGGCAGACCGCCACGCCCGCCAGCCCCAGCACAAAGAACAGCGCTGCCGCGCCGGAGCCTTTTCCTGCCCCAAACAGTCCCACGAGCAGCCCCTGGGACGGAGCTGCCGCCAGCAGAGGCTCAAAGACCCTGTCCACCAGCAGCCCGCCAAGAAAGTACCCCACCGGGATGGTGAAGAACTGCAGGGTGTTCCGGCAGGAGTAGAT
Organism: uncultured Eubacteriales bacterium; assembly: GCA_910580045.1. Lineage (GTDB taxonomy): Bacteria > Bacillota > Clostridia > Oscillospirales > Acutalibacteraceae > Acutalibacter. The sequence goes on along the minus strand of CAJTXF010000011.1, from coordinate 37,540 downwards.
TCTGCCCTGTATGTCCGCCGGAATGGTGGAGCGGAAAATCACGTCCAGATTGGCGTTCATCAAGGGGATGGCCAGCCAGCCCAGCACTGCCCCCAGGCACCATACCCAGGGCGTCCGCCCAAAGGCCAGCAAGAAATTCTCGGTGCTCATAGATATCATCAGCGAGCCGCAGATGACTCGCACCCGGTCCTTGGGCGCGGGCAGCAGGGTGACAATCAGCCCGCCCACCAAAGACGCCGCGCCGACCATCCCGTTGACCAGGCCCAGCACTGTCTCGCCGCCGTTTTCCCGGCTGAGCAGCATGGCAGGCAAAGCGGCGTTGTAGGCCGAGGCCACCAGGTTGATGAAGGCCAGAAAGAGAATCAGATTCAAAATCAGGGGATTCGCTTTCAGCCAGCTCAAACCTGATTTTACCGACTGGAGCAGCTTCTCCCGCGTCCGGCTGTCTCTGGGCTGCTCTGGGATGGAAATAAAACACAGTAAGCTGACAAACGCTGCGGCAAAGGTGAGCAAATCCACGGCAATCACCCACTCCATGCCGAAAAAGGCGAACAGGGCTGAGGCCAGCACGGGGTGCAGGATGGTGTTCAGGGAAGAGGAGAAAGAGCGCAGGCCGCTGGTTTTCTGATAGTACTCCTTTGGCACCAGCAGGGTGGCGGCCACGTCGCTGGCAGGCTGCTGTACTGTGTTCATCAGGCCGTTCAAGGCGTTGAGCAGGTACATATGCCAGGGGGCAAGCTGGCCGCTTTTCAGCAGAACCAGCACCCCGACCGTGCTGAGCGCTGCCAGCAAATCACACACCAGCATGGTGCGCTTTTTGCTCCAGCCATCGCTGAGGGCCCCGGCAAAGATGCTTGCCAGCACATAAGGCGCATAAGAGCAGATGGACAGCAGGGCAGTCTCCAGGGCAGAGCCGCTCTGCCGGTAGAGCCAGAGAATCAGGGCGTAGCCAGTCATGGCGCTGCCCAGGGCAGAGAGGGACTGGGTGCCCCACAGCAGCAGATAGGGCTTGAGGGGGTTATATTTTTGCAGTTTCATTTGACTTTGCTCCTTTGAATGGGATGGATTCATCAAAATCGCAAAGTCTGAGGACAGTCAGCCTCTATGCTCCATGCAGTGTCCTCAAACCTTGCATGGAGCGGCGGCAATGCACAGTGGAAGCCGAATCATGGCCCGCCTCCTGACCGGGCCCGCAGGCCCAAAGAATATGGCCCATTATACCACGGACTCGCACACCTGTCAAATCCAGCCTGTGGGGAGGGGGAGAACGAGAAAAGAACAGCAGCCGTCCGAAGACGGCTGCCGCGAAAATAGATTCTATTTCAGTTTAGCGGGCCAGGTAACGGTCGTAAGCGCCCTGAGTAATCTCAATGGCGCGCTGTACGCCGTGCTGCTCCAGCTCGGCAATGTAAGCGTCCCAGTTCTGCTCAATGTCCAGAGCGCCGCTGATGAACTTAGCGGTGTTCTCCTTCACGCAGGTGCTCATGTCAGCATACAGAGCCGCACGCTCAGTGGACTCTTCCTGGGTCAGGGACACAGTGGGCAGACGCCAGTCGTCCTTGGCGTTGGTGGTCCAAACAGTGTAGCAGGTCTGGTCCTTCTCCGGCACGCCGCCCAGCTCACGGGTCCAGTCGGACCAGTTGGCAACACCAGCGGAGGGGCACAGATAGCTGTCCATGGTCTGGGCCAGGGTCCAGCCGTTCTCGTTGTTGGTAATCTTCTCAGTGAAGACAGGCTTGTCACCCTCAAAGGTGAAGGTGTCGCCCTCTACGCCGTAGTTGGCCAACAGAGCGCCTTCCTCGGTGAAGAGGTAATCCAGCCACTTCATGGCCACTTCCCAGTTCTCGCAGTCAGCGGAAATGGCAGTGTTGCCGGAAGTGTAGGAGTCACGCAGGCGGATGTGCAGCTCCTCGCCCGCATTCTTCACAGGAGGATTGATGGGGGCCCAGTTCATGTTCTTGTCCTCAGAGGAGCTCTCATACAGGGAGGGCATGGTGTACACAGCAGGCACAGCGCCGGTCTTGCCGGTGACAACAGTGGCCATGTCGGCAGTACGCTGGTCAGTGGACATGAAGTCAGGGTCAATCAGGCCCTCCTCATACCACTGGTGCATCAGGGTCACATACTCTTTCCAAGCCTCGTTGTAGGGGCCATAGGTGACCTTGCCCTCGCTGTTCAACTGCCAGCCGTTCAGCACGCCCAGGCCAGCGGACATCATGCCGAACTCGCCGTCGCTGCCGGAGAAGTTCAGGGTCAGGGGAGCGGTAGCGCCCTTCTCGTCCTTGAAGGCCTTCAGCACGTCGTGCCACTCCTCATAGGTCTCGGGGGTCTCCAGCTTCAAATCGTCCAGCCAGTCCTGGCGAATCCACATGCCCAGCCAGGGACCCTGCTTGGTCTGGCGCAGCTCGTACACAGCGCCCAGACGGCCGGAGTCAGTGGTGGAGAGCAGCTCGTAGTTCACGTCAGACTTGCGGATGGCCTGATAGTTGGGCATGTACTCATCAACCTTGTCGGTCAAATCCATGAAGTAGCCGTCGTCAATAGCGGCATCCACGCCCTCAGAGTAGTAAGAAGCGCCATAGCAAATCAAATCAGGCAGGTTGCCGGAGGCAATCATCAGGTTGAAGTTGGTCTGATAGTCTGCGGAAGAGACCATCTCGAAGTTCAGATGCACGCCGGTGCGGCGCTCCATCTCCTGATAGAACTCGTTGTCATTGTAGTCAGTGGTCACAATGGCAGCGTTGGTGCTGGCGGACACAAAGTAATCCAGCTCCACAGGCTCGTCAACAATGGGCAGGGTGAACTCGCCGGTGGGGGCGGTGTCACCGTCCTCAGTGCTGGCAGTGCTGCTGTCCTCGCCGCCCTCCTCGCTGGAGTCCGGGGTGGACGCCTGGCTGGAGCTGTTGGCAGAGCTGGTCTGAGAGCCAGCGTCGCCGCCGCAGGCTGCCAGAGACAGCACCATCGCCAAGCACAACAGAAGAGCAATGGTCTTTTTCAGGCTTTTCATAGTTTGGGTTTCCTCCTAAATGATGATTTCGGTTCCTCTGAAATTAGGAGCCGTTGGGACGCTGGCCGGACAAATCCGGCCCAGCGTCTCTATCTGCAAAAGCCCAGGGGCTTTTTGCACAAGAAAGACGGTCTTACCCCTTGATGGCGCCAATCATAACGCCGGACTCAAAGTACTTCTGGACAAAGGGGTAGAAGATGAACATGGGCACAGTGGACACCACAATGGTGCAGTATTTCACCAGCTGCTTATACAGCACCGCGTCCGCAGAATCGCCAGAGGACAGCACGCTGATGTCAATATTGGAATTGCTGTTATTGGTGGTGACTAGAATCTCTTTCAGCACCAGCTGCAGAGGGAACTTATCCTTTGTGCGCAGATAAATCATGGCGCTGAACCAGGAGTTCCAGTTGCCGATTATGTAGTAGAGGATGACAGTGGCCAGTGTGGCCTTGATAAGGGGCAGCATAATCTGGAATAGAATGGTGAAGCGCCCCGCGCCGTCCAGCATGGCGGATTCCTCCAGGCTGTCAGGCACGTTCTGCAGGGCAGTGCGCACCAGAATCAGGTAGAAGGCGCTCATGCAGTTTGGCAGAATCAGGGCCCAGCGGCTGTCGAACAGGCCCAAATCCTGAGAGACCAGAATGTACACCGGCACAATGCCGCCGGAAAACAGCATAGTAAATGAGATAATGAACATAATGGGGCTTGCCCAGAGAAAGTCCTTCCGGGAGAGGGCATAGGCAGCCATTACAGTAAGGAACATGCCCAGAGCCGTGTTGCCGAACACGTAAATCAGGGTGTTCAGGTACCCGGTCCAAATGCTGTTGTTGGCAAACACCAGCTTATAGCCATTGAAGTTGGGCCTCTCAATTTTCCAAATCAAGCCTGTCTGGTTCATCACCCAGCCCGCGTCTGAAAAAGAGGCGCAGATTACGTGCCATACGGGAAGAATGCACACTACAATAATAGCCACAAAGAAGAGGCAGTTTATCCCGTCGAACACTTTGCTTCCCACGGATTTGTTTTTAACCATAGCCATAGCAGCAGCTCTCCTTTCTTAGAATAGGCCGGACTCTGTATACTTTTTGCTTACACTGTTGGCAAAAAGCAGCAGAACGAAGTTGATGACAGAGTTAAACAGGGAGACCGCGGTGGAATAGCCGTAGTTCGCCTCCTGCAGGCCCTTGCGGTACACAAAGCTGGAGAGAATGTCCGCCGTTTCGTACACCTGGGGGTTATAGAGCAGGATGGTTTTTTCATAGCCAACGGACAGCATTTGTCCAATGCGCAGAATCAACATAATCATAATGGTGTCCGTAATCCCCGGGATAGTCACCCGCAGAATCCGCTGGAACCGGTTGGCTCCGTCAATTTCCGCGGCCTCATATAGGGTCTGGTCAATACTGGACAGGGCAGCCACATAAATAATAGAGTCAAAGCCCAAGTTTTTCCATAAGTCAGACGCCACATAGATGGTGCGCCAGTTGGCGGGGTTGCCCAAAAGGTTGTCATAGTTCCCAGTGACAGCGCCGATAAGGGAGGTGATTGCCCCGTCTGTGGAGCAGAAGTCAATGATAATACCAGCCACAACCACCATGGAGATAAAGTAGGGCATATAAGAGATGGTCTGGACTGTCTTGCGGAAGCGCTTGCTGCGCAGCTCGTTGAGCAGCAGCGCAAAGATAATGGTCAGCGGGAACTCAATGCCAATCTGCAGCAGGCTGAGGGTCAGCGTGTTCCGAATGACCCGCCAGCTGTAGGCGGAGCTGAAGAAGTCCTGGAAGTTCTTCAGTCCCACAAAGGGGGAGTGGAAGAAGCCCAGCTTCGGCTTAAAGTTCTCAAAGGCCATCAAAAGACCGCCCATGGGGATGTAGTGGAAAATGATGTAGAAAATAACGGCAGGCAGGACCATGACGAGCAGGGGCCAGTTTTTCACAAAGTCCCTCTGGATGTTTGGCCACGAATACTTGCGTACCCGTGGTGTGGAGAACGGCTCGGCGACAGTAGATTTTCGCATAACACCTTTCCTTTCCTGCTGCTTTGCGGCCCGCTCTGCGCTGGTGAGGCTGATGTACCTAGTACTGCGCCTGCGAAATTTATTCACCAATGCGCATACAAAACCAGCCGGGGTGCAGCTGAAATTTTGATTCTATATTAACAAAATGTTTCTAAATTGTAAAGTGCCAGAATTTTGATTGGCCTGGCTGCAAATTTTGGTATTCCCCAGAAGGAATTCCGAATTTTTGCGGGTAGTTTCAGCTTTTGCGCAAAAAAAGGAACAGCGGAAACCCCGCTGCTCCCTTATTCAGAGGCGCTGTTTTTGGCGTATTGTCCAGGGGTTATCCCCTCGTACCGCTTAAAAGCGCGTATCAGTGAACGGGGGTCCACATAGCCCGTGCGCTCTGCAGTCTCCTTTACACTGAGTCCTTGGCCCAGCAGTTTCTTGGCGGTTTCCAGCCGTACCGCGTGGAGTTCATCCAGCACACCGCTGCCAGTGGCCGCCTTATACTGGTGACTTAAAGTGGATAGATTCATCTCCAAATAGTCTGCCACCATGCTGGCGTTCAGGGCCGGGTTCTGATAGTTGGCCCGGATGTATTCCCGGACCCGTTCTGTCAAATCCTTTTTTGCTGCTGAAAGCTCAGAGTTTGGCTCCCAGGCAATCTGCCCGAAGAGATGGAGGAGTGCCTCCTCCATCTCATGGGCGGTACTGTACCGCCGGAACTGCCCCAGTATGCTGCTGGCCTGAGCCTCCTCCACATAGGGGAGAAGAAGCTCCGCCACATCCGCATACCGCCGCTGGGTGTCCTCCACAGGCAGCGCTTTGTCAGACAAATCCTCGGCAATCAGCTTTTTCAGGCAGGCCGCGGCCCGCTGTACCTTTCCCGCCGCAAGATTTTCAGTCAGCGCCTTCTGCCGGGAGAGGAAGTCCCGATAGGAGGCTGAACTGTCCGCCTCAGGCAGGTCATTGGTCATCCATACGCCCCGTCCCCGGCTGTGCCCCCAAAATCTGTCGTGATACAGGGCGCGGTATATGGCTGCCCAGGCCTGGGGCGCGTCCGCCAGATGGGTGTATGTATCGCTCATATAGCAGACCAGAGCAAGGGAGATAGTCTGCTCCGCGGCAAAATGGATGTCTGCGGCCTCCTCCCGGCTCAGGGACTTCTGCACCAGCACAGCGGCGCACTGGGGAAACTGCAGGCTGACGCCGCCGCTCTTGTCCAGCAGGATTTCATCCAGGCATTCCCGCAGTTTTTGAAAAAAAGCTTCACCATAGGTGCCCTCCTCCGGGGCAAAAGCGAGCAGCTGATAGGGCTGCCCCTCCTCCAAATATTGGGAAAGCACAGAGGCGTTTTTGGTGATGCCCAGCAGGTACTGGCCCAGGGCCGCGCTGCGGGCCTGCTGCTCAGAGCGTGCCACCTGACTTGCCAGACTCTCCTTCTCCTGGGCAAAACTGACCAGCGCGGAGCCCAGCTCCTCAATCGAGCGGTATTCGGGCCCGGGAGGCCCAGCGCTCACAAAGGGGAGAATGTTCTTGATTGGGCGGTAGGTTCTCCTGCTCCAAAAGACGGCCAGCAGCACGCTGACCACAAAAATGACCGCCAGCTCCAAAATCAGCTGGAGCCAAGCAATGTGCACTTCGTGGTAATAGGCGTCCTGCCGCATCAGGAAGCCATAGCGGATGCCGCTGAGCCCGGACTGGTACTGGGAAAAGACATACCGCTGGCCGTCAAGCTCCAGGCTTCCCTCTGCCTGGCTGTTCTGGGCCATAAGCTGGCAGGCGGCCGGGGCCCGCTCTCCGCCGCAAATCAGCTGATAGGCGTCATCAGCAGCAAAGGCCTCCAAGTCCTCTGTGTTCCAGGCGGAAAGGTTTTTGTCCAGCTGCAATACAATGCCCACGCAGGAGAGCAGCTCCCGGCTTTGAGAGTCATACTGGCTGCGCAGAACAAAGACCCAGCCATCCCCGGTCTTTTTATACACTGTGCGGACATGCTCAGCAGGGCTGCCCCCGTCCATCAGCGAATAAAAGCTGTCTGGCTCCAGCTCCAAATCCCAGGCAAACAGGCTGGCGGATTCCGGATGATAGGTGCGCCGGTCCGTGACCAGAAAACCGTTGCGGGAAAAGTAGCAGAATCCCCGATAAAACATAGGGTTTTGGCTGATGACAGCGGACAGGGAATCCCGAAGCTCACACAGCTCAAAAAGCTGGGCCGGGCTCAGGGCGCCCTCCTCCGCCAAATGGGAAGCTGGGGTGCTCTCCGCAAAGGCGGCGAGAGTGGTGGCAGCGTCCCCCAGGCCTTGGTCGATTTCCTGCCGGACAGACTGCATGTAACTTTTCTGCTTGTCCATGATAGAGTCCTGTACCCGGCGCTCCAAATGGCAGATGGTGACCAGGGAGAGCAGAAGGGGCACAAGGCACACGCACAGATAAGACGCAAGAAACCGTTTATACACTTTCATTTTCAGGGCGTGCCCCCCCCTTCCACAATATGCATAACAGTATTCGTTGGAATATTATACAGGAAAAGCGCGAGAAAATCAACCCATCAACGCAGATTCTAATCTGGGGTTAAAGCTCTGACAGAGCCCCTGCTGGGGAGACTGCCGTGGCTTCTTCACAAAAATCGCTGGGGTGCTTGCAAAAAATCGGGAAATGCGCTAAAATAGAGAAAATGCCTTAATTGGAAAAATATAAGGGGGAAACCATGCGGAAATCCAAATTTTTTAGGGCAGAGAAGCTGTTTGACAATGTGACTGCGATTGCCGGCCTGGCAGGAGAGCTGTGCTTTTTGGTGGAGGGCAGCGAGAAGGCCCTGCTTATCGACACCCTGGTGGGGGTGGGGAGCTTGAAGGCTTATGTCCGTGAGCTCACTGACTTGCCTGTCCAGGTGGTGAATACCCACGGCCACCTGGACCACTGCGGCGGGAATTTTGAGTATGGCGCCTGTTATCTGCACCCAGCGGACATTGGGCTGCTGTATAATCACAGCGACCCCGCGGGCAGGCTTGCCTTTGCCAAGCAGGGAGCGCTCCCCGGTGGATTCCAGCCCCTGCCAGAGGATGTGGTGCCCCCTTGCCCGCTGAAGACATATCCTGTTTATGATGGGGATGTGTTCGATTTGGGCGGCGTCAGCCTGGAAGTCATCGGCGTGCCTGGCCACAGCCGGGGCACCATTGTGCTGCTGGACAGGGCCCGGCGGGTGGTGTACTCAGGGGACGCCTGCAACTGCAATACCCTTCTGTTTATTGAGGGGGCCACTTCCATTGAGGAGTATAAGGAGAGCCTGCTGCACTTCAAAACCTTCCAGCCGGATTTTGACGTGATGTACGGCGGCCATGGCCTGGTCCCTGTGCCGAAGGAGATTATCGACGATGCTGTCAGCCTGTGCGAGGAGATTATGGCAGGCACAGACGATGGGGAACCTGGGGAGACAGTAGGCCGGCCCTGCCTCTACGCCAAGAAAAAGCGCCCGAACTTCACGCGCCTGGACGGTGGCCTGGCGAATATTGCATACAGGAAGGACGGCATCTGGAAAAACGGCGGCAAATAAAAGAGAGCTTCCTGACCGGCAGTGGCGGGGAAGGGAAATCTGAAAGGAAAAGGCATGGCTCCTGTGAGGGACCATGCCTTTTGTGCAATCATGTATCATTGAGGGAACTTGGAGTCCAAAGTTTTCCTTAAATACAGAGGTTTTACCTGGGCTTCAGCGTCTCAGCGCTGAGATTCCGGAGACTTCCCTGCTTTCCGGGGAAGCAGAGGCGCTCTGTCAATCGCCCCAACACAGACGTCTTTGCACTTCCCGCAGCGGACGCACTCTGTGCTGTTGATATTCTTCGTCACTTCCACTGCCATAGGACAAACCCGCTCGCACTTTTTGCAGCCAATACATTTGTCCTTGTCCAGGCGCATCTGGAAAAAGCTGAACCGGCTGAACAGGGCGTAGAAGGCCCCCAGCGGACATAGATAACGGCAGAAGGGCCGGGAGATAAACATGGAGGCTGCCAGGATAAGGAGCATCACAAAAAATTTCCAGCTGAACAGTGCTCCGGCCAGCGCCCGCAGGGAGGTATCCCCCAGCATGAGGGGGATACCGCCCTCCAGGGTTCCGGCGGGGCAGATATATTTGCAGAAGTAGGGGATGGTGACGCCTGCCTCCGTCAGGGCGAAAAGGGGGAGCAGTACCACCATCACCAGCAGCACCAAATACTTGAGCCAGCGAAGCGCCCTGTCAAGGCTTCTGGGCACTTTCAGCTTGGGCACCGGGATTTTATAGAGCAAATCCTGTATCAGCCCAAAGGGGCAGAGCAGCCCGCAGACTGCCCGTCCCAGCAGAACCCCGAATAGGGTGAGCAGTCCCAGCACATAAAAAGGAAAGCCCTTGCCCCGGCCCAAAGCTGCCTGTAAAGAGCCAATGGGGCAGGCCCCCAGGGCCCCGGGGCAGGAGTAGCAGTTCAGCACCGGCACGCAGAAAGCCTTTGTGCTGCCGGTGAAGATTTTTCCCTTTTGGAATCCCAGTATGTATCCATTGACAAGCGCGGCTGAAATCAGCTGGGCCTTGCGCTGAAAGCGCAGCCGCAGTTTTTTTAACCGATGCCGATGCATTCCAGGCATATCATCACCGCCTTTTGCAGGACGCCCACATATTCCCGTCTCATCAGGCCAACAGCAATGCAGAGCAAAGCCGCTGCCAGCAGGCCGTAACGCACGGCCAGGAGTCCCTTATTTTTCAAGGCTGATTTCCGCCTTTCCGTCCTTTGCCAGCGCCTCATTGATGGCTTTCAGATACTGCTCAGATAAATCCGGCTGGGCGCCCAGAATCTTATCGCCCACCTGCTTGCCCTTGGAATCCACAAAAACGGTGATTGGTACAGCTGTAACCGGACGGCAAATGTTGTTGAACTTATTATCTCCGCTAATCAGGGTAACCCCCTCGAACCCTGCCTGAGCCAGCAGGGCCTTGGCAGTGTCCTCGTTGCCCTGGGCGTCCAGGCAGATGGTGATAAGTTGCACATTGTCCGGCAAAGCCTTTTCAAAGGCCGCCAAATCAGGCATCTCCCCAATGCAGGGGCCGCAGAAGGTGCCCCAGAAATTGATGGCGGTCACATCTTTGGCCGCGATATCCTCCTGGGTGAACGTGCCGCCGTCCAGGGTGTCGGCGGAGAAGGAGGAGAAATTGAGCGTGCCATCCTCATTGCCGGAGCAGGCGGAGAGGAAGGGGGCTGTGAGCAGAATGGCCAGAAGGAGGGAGAGCAGTTTTTGTTTTTTCATCGTGAGTACCTCTCGAAAAGTAAAAATAAGTAAGAAAATTTCTTTAATTATACATCATATGAATGGGATTTGCAAGAGAAGAACATAATTTGGGGAGTGTCCGCTTCGAGGAGTTTTTTCGTATTGCCCCGCCCGTGGGGCGGGGCAATACAGATGATTATCTCTGTGGTTTGGACAATCCCACACGATTTGGGAAGCATCCACTGGTTTTGGATAATTTCCTTTTTCAAAGTTCCTTGACGTTGCATAGAGCAACTGCTATAATGCGATAAAGTGTGGTGCGTTTTTCACCAAAAGGAGGTTTTTTATGTCTGCGTTTGCGGATGAGTTTTTCTGGTACAGCCCCTGCCCTGCCGGCGGAGAGAAGGCGGACGCGGCGGAGCGATACCAGGACATCACCAGCTGGGCGGCCAAAGCCAGAGGGATAAATCCCCAGGTCTTTGACAAGCTCTCCGTATGGCTTGGAGGTGCCGGACAATGGGACGAGCAGGAGTTCCGGGAAAACCAGCGGGTGTTCCAAGAGGAGATTCTTGGGCGCTTTTTGGCCCAGAACCAGGCACTGCGGGCGGAGCTGACAGAGTTGCAGCCCTCTGGCCTAGTGAATCCCCCGGTATTTGAGGCGTTGGAGCGGTTTGATGACGAGCTTTCCGGGAATACCCACACAGATTGGCTGCGGGAGGACGTGTCAGCGGTTTTCCAGGACTTTTCAGCGCTTCGGGATAAAAAGCACCGGGAAAACTTTGCCGGGAGCCCCACTGGCCCTACGGGCACGAACACTGTGGACTGCTTTGGATTCATCAACTTTTTGAAGGACTGCGACGCGTCTGTACAGTGGACGCTCTTTATGCCGGAGTTTACCCAGCGGCAGCAGGATGGCTTTCATGTGACCTCCTTTGAATATAAGAAGATGCCGGCCCTGCGCTTTATTGGCGTGGCCCGGGACTTCTCTGAAGGCCCGGGGGACCTGGCTTCTCTGGAAAGCAGTCTGGACGCTTTGTCCCAGTTCCGCTGCGGGTTTGACTATGATGTCCTGTTCCTGCATCACTGGGGCCGGGGCGTGGATGTAGAGCACTGTCGTGGGTTTTGGGGGCGGTTCATGGCCCCGGACGCCCCGGTTCCGGAGGGCTTCACTGCCATTGACCTGGTTCCCCAAAACGACCAGCAACCCGGCGCCCCCTACCTGTCTCAATTTGCTTACGCGGTTTTCGCAGGGGACAAGGAAAAGATGCACCAGCGGGAGGGCTTTGATAGCGACGCCATGTACGACGTGACCCGGAATATCATTCTCGGCCCAAATATTGCTATCCCCTATCCGGACAAGTACTGGACCGCGGAGGTATTCCTGGAGGGCTTTGAGAATCCCAGCACTGCCTATCTGTTTTCCGTTGAGCTGTAATCGCAGCAGGCCAGGCAGCTTCCGTGCCCAAATTTCCCTCCTGTTGTTAGGAATATCGCTCTGAATCAAACAGGCACAGCGCCTCATCTGAGGCTCTGTGCCTTTCTGCATCACCGGGAAGGGCGCTGGCCTCCCAAACTTTGCCTTACGGAAGCGCCTTTGTGGTGGTGAAATATTGGCTTTCCCCTTGAATCAGCTGATACTCCCCCTTTCCCAGCTTTCGCATCCGGCCCTCCTGACACAGTTTCCGCACCACCCGCTGAAGCTGGGCACGGCTGCAGTGGAATTGAAGGGTCCCTGTATAGATGCCGTGCAGGGTATGGTCCGGCTGTATGCCCCGCAGAAAGGTCAGGAGCTTTTCTTCCAGCGACTGCTCAGGGTGCTCAATCAGGGCCAGCCGCAGAAACTTCTCTGAGGCGCTGCGCAATAGGTACTGAAGAAACGCCCTGTCCTGCTCCAGAGCAGCCCGGTGGCGCTCCATGGGCAGGGTCACGCACAGCACCTCCTCCATAGCCTCCGTAAAAAGGGGCAGGGGCTCCCGCCGGATAAATTCCATATCCCCCAGCAGTACATTCTGCCCAGCCAGGTACACAGAGAAGCTGCTCCCACTTTCCCGCAGGCCGTAGATATTCACCCGTCCCCGGGCCAAAAACAGGAACTGCTCCATGGGCTTATGGGGCGCTATCAGCAGCTCTCCCTTTTGGAAGCGGGCCAGCCGGAAGTCCAAGCCCTCCACAGACTGGAAGCGCTTGTCCAGCTGCAGCTCCTGCCGCAGCTGGGCCAGCAGCGGGGGAGAGAAAATATATTCCATGTGAACGCCTCCTTTTTTCTCTTATTGTATCATATGAGACAACAAACTGCAACCCGGTCTGCTATACTAAGACAGGCAAGGCGGAGAGCATCCGCCAAAATGGAAAATATCTCAGGAGGTATCCCTATGGAAAAATTAAAGATAGGCATAATCGGCTGCGGCGGCATTGCCAACCAGAAGCATCTGCCGTCTCTGAAAGCCAATGAGGACAAGTGTGAGCTGGTGGCGTTCTGCGACATTATCCCCGAGCGGGCGGAGAAGGCCTGTAAAGAGTATGGCACCCCGGACGCGAAGGTCTACACAGACCATCAGGAGCTGCTGAAGGATGAGGCCATTGATGTAGTCCATGTGCTGACCCCTAATGTAGCCCACTGCGAGATTACAGTCCATGCCTTTGAGGCCGGCAAGCATGTTATGTGCGAAAAACCCATGGCCGCCAGCACTGCCGATGCCCAGAAGATGATGGACGCCTGGAAGAAGTCCGGCAAAAAGTTTACCATTGGCTACCAGAACCGGTTCCGCGCTGAGGTGCAGAACCTGAAAAAGGCCTGCGAGGCCGGTGAGTTGGGCGACATCTACTACGGCAAGGCCCATGCGGTGCGCCGCCGGGCTGTGCCCACCTGGGGTGTGTTCCCCAACAAGGCCCTGCAGGGCGGCGGGCCGCTGATTGACATTGGCACCCATGCCCTGGATTTGACTTTGTGGATGATGGACAACTATGAACCCGCCAGTGTAACTGGCAGCGTGTTCTATCAGCTGGGCCATCTGCCTCAGGCTACAGAGGGCAATGTGTTCGGGCCCTGGGACCCGGAGACCTATGAGGTAGAGGACAGCGCCATGGGCTTTATCAAGATGAAGAACGGCACTGCCATCAACCTGGAATCCGCCTGGGCTTTGAACATCACGGAGTCCCGGGAGGCCTCTACCACCCTGTGCGGCACCAAGGCCGGCGCGGAAATCTATTCTGGCATGAGCTATCCCCAGAATAAAATCGTCTATAACCGGGGCCGTCATGGCCAGCTGATGAATGAGGAGATTTCCGGCGGCGGGTCTGTGGCTTACTTTAAGGGCAGCGCCTCCGCTCCGGGCACTCTGGAGGCAGAGCAGTGGCTGAACGCCATTTTGAATGATACCGAGCCCTGCGTCAAGCCGGAGCAGGCCTTTGTGGTCACCCAGATTTTGGAGGCCATCTACCGTTCCTCTGAGAGCGGCAAAGAAATCGTGTTCGACTGATACAGCAGAGCCAGAATACACGGAAATGAAGAGAGTGGGCGGGGAGGTCCCGGCCCGCTCTTTTTTCCTGCCAATCCGGCACTTGAATTTCACTGCGCCTGGGAGTATAATAAAGAGAATGGGTAAAAAGCCCATCAACCGAAAGGAGAACTTTACATGGCAGCAAGCATCTTTTGGACGGACATGCGTACCCACGGCAGTGTCAGTATGCTGACAAAGCTAAGACATATGCTGGAAAAGAGCCAGCTGGCTACGATGGACTTGGAGAACAAGTTCGTGGCCATAAAAATGCACCTGGGCGAGCCTGGCAACACAGCCATCATCCGCCCGGTCTATGTGAGGACCCTGGTGGACTTCATCCGGGCCCGGGGCGGGAAGCCCTTCCTTACAGACTGCAACACCCTCTATGTGGGCGGACGCAAAAACGCGCTGGACCACATTGATTCCGCCTATCTCAACGGCTTCTCCCCCCTTACAGTGGGCGCTCATGTGATTATTGCTGACGGCCTGAAGGGTACTGACGAGGTGGAAGTGCCTTTGGAGGGCATGACCTACTGTCCCGCGCCCAAAATTGGGCGTGCCCTGATGGACGCGGACGTGGTAGTCTCCCTCACCCACTTTAAGGGACACGAAGAGGCAGGGTTCGGCGGGGCACTGAAAAACCTGGGCATGGGCGGCGGAAGCCGGGCCGGGAAAATGGAGCAGCACGCTGCCGGCAAGCCGGTGGTAGAGCAGGAGAGCTGTGTGGGGTGCCGCCAGTGCGCCAAAAGCTGTGCCCACGAGGCCATCTCCTTTGCCAAGCCCCAGGAGGGCGGCGCCCTCAAAGCCTCGATTGACCACGGGCGCTGTGTGGGCTGCGGCCGCTGTATTGGCGCCTGCAACCAGGACGCCATTGAGCCCCAATGGGACGAGGCCCGGGAGGTGCTCAACCACAAAATTGCGGAGTACACCTTGGCAGTAATCAAGGACAGGCCCTGCTTCCATATCTCCCTGGTGATGGACGTATCCCCTAACTGCGACTGCAACAGCCAGTCAGATACCCCCATTGTGCCCAATGTGGGTATCTTCTGCGGCCTGGACCCAGTGGCCTTGGACCAGGCCTGCGCTGACGCGGTAAATGCCGCGCCTGTGCTGCAGAACACAGCCCTCACCGACGCGGCAGGCTGCGGCTGCCATCAGGACGAGCATGGCCATTTCCATGTGGTGCACCCAGAGACCTGCTGGGAGGAGCAGCTGATTCATGGGGAGCGCATTGGGCTGGGCACCCGGAAGTATGAGCTGGTGAAAATCGGCTGACCCTTTGAGCCCGGCCCGGCGGAACGAAACCATCAAGAAAGAGGTACTGCCCTGTGAAAGAAACGCTCTCAAAGCTCACCCAAAAGCTCTCTCCCCTCAGTCTTCCCCTGTTCTTCCTGGCGCTGGTCTTTCTGGACTATGCCCTCCGGTTTGTGTATGCCGGCCTGGGGAACACCCGCCTGCTGTCCCTGCGGCCCATGGCCTTCACGCTGGGCTGGGCCCTGCTGCTCACCAGCCTTATCTCCCTGCTGCCCCGGCTGGGGCGGCGGATTGCCATAGGCCTGCTGACTGGGCTGTTCGGTTTTTTGGCCCTGCTGCATGGGGTGATGTACAACATCTTCGGCCACTTTTTCAGCTTCTCAGACATGAGCTTTGCTGGGGACGGGGCCAAGTTCTTCAGCTGGAGCTATCTGAACCTGCCCAAAAAGTATATCTTGTTTATCGGGATGTTTCTGGTAATGGGTATCTGTGCCCTGGTGCTCTGCGGGCGGCCGGGAACTCTGGGCGGCAGGCGCTGGCTGCGCCCAGGGATTGCCCTGGGGCTGGCCCTGCTGTCGATTGTGCCCATCTGGACTGTCTCTGTCCAGCTGACCCCAAAGGAGAGCGGCGTAACCTGGGGCACCAACTACAATCCCGCGGACGAGCGGGAGATTTATAAGGACTTCTCTGACCCGAACCGGAGCCTGAAGCTCACTGGGCTCTATCAATATACAGTGCGCAACCTGGCCATGTCTTTGGGCTGGGGCGTGAACAAGGCCAGCATTGAGGAGCTGGACGCCTATTTTGAGCAGCGGGCTGCTGAGACCGGCGGCACAAATGATTTCACCGGGCAGATGGCGGGCAAGAGCTGCATCATGGTTATGCTGGAGTCTGTGGACACCTGGATGGCAACGCCGGAGTATATGCCCAATCTCTGCCGCCTGCAGGCTGAGGGCGTGAATTTTACCAACTTCTACACCCCGCTTTTCCTCTCCGCGGGCACCTTCAACACGGAAATTATCTCACAAACCGGCATGGTGCCGCCTGTCACCGGGGTCTCTGCCAGCATCTACTCCACCAACCAATTTCCCCTGTCCCTGGCAAACCTCTTTGCCAGGGAGGGATACCGGGTGAACTCCTTCCATCCCGCCAATCCCAACATCTACAGCCGGGGGAGTGTACACGCCAATTTGGGGTTTGAGGCCTACCACAGTCATGTGGATATGGGCATGGAGGACTTCCAGATGGACTCTCAGATGCTGAAAGCCTATGAGCAGATTGCCCCTCAGGAGGATTTCTTCTCCTTTGTCATCACCTACTCAGGGCACGGGCCTTATACGGAAGAGTTGATGTCCATTGCCCAGCCCCACCTGCAGGCAGCAGAGCGTGCGGTGGCCGCTGCCGGAATCACAGGCAGTGAGGAGAACCTGTCCGAATACACCCACGCCATTGCCCATGCCATGGAAACGGACCAGTTCATCGGCGGGCTGGTGGAGCGGCTGGAGGCAGAGGGCAGGCTGGAAGACACCCTGCTGGTGCTGTACACTGACCACTATGGCAAGTACATGACGGACAAGGAGTTCCTGGCCTCTGTAAAGGGGGTGGAGGAGGCCCCGGATTTGTACCGCACCCCCTGCGTGATGATAGGGGGCGGGCTTGCCCCGGCTGAGGTGGACAAGTACTGCTCCTCCCTGGATTTGGCTCCCACGCTGGTGAATTTGTTCGGCCTGGACACAGACAACCGGTATTACGCGGGGGATGACATATTCGGCGATACACCCGGCGTGGCAATGCTGCCCAACAACGGCTGGTGCGCGGCGGACGGCTGGTTTGATGGCCAGGGCCAGGATTCCAATCCAGAGCGCACAGCAGAACTCCGGCAGCGGGTAAATGAATCCATGGAGGCTGTGCGGTGCGATTATTTTAAGGGCAAGGAGCTTCTTGCTGGGGATTGATGGGAGTAAATTGGATTCTTGACAAATTTTGCCGAAAATGGTAAGATGAATGTATTAGTTATAGATGCAGAACACCTGGCAGCACAGAGCAGGAGCAGCCGAAAGCAGAGCGTCTGTCCCCAGTCTTCCTGCCTGACCACATTATCAGGAGGTTATTATTATGAGCAATCAGTACGCTGGCACGCAAACCGAAAAGAACCTGGAGGCGGCTTTTGCCGGGGAATCCCAGGCGCGGAACAAGTATACATACTTTGCCTCTGCCGCGAAGAAGGAGGGCTTTGAGCAGATTGCCGCCCTGTTCCTCAAGACCGCGGACAATGAGAAAGAGCATGCCAAAATGTGGTTCAAGGAGCTGGCAGGCATTGGCAATACTGCCGCTAATCTGGCTGCTGCCGCTGACGGGGAGAACTATGAGTGGACTGACATGTATGAGGGCTTTGCCAAGACCGCTGAGGAGGAGGGCTTCCCTGAGCTGGCGGCCAAGTTCCGTATGGTTGGCGCCATTGAGAAGCACCACGAAGAGCGCTACCGGGCCCTGCTGAAAAATGTGGAGACAGCAGAGGTGTTCGCCAAGAGCGAGGTCAAGGTGTGGGAGTGCCGGAACTGCGGTCACATTGTTGTGGGCACCAATGCCCCGGAAGTCTGCCCTGTCTGCTCACACCCTCAGGCATATTTTGAGGTTCACGCTGAGAACTACTGATAGACTGATGCAGCAAAAAACCGGGTATCCCCATAATGGGGGCCCGGTTCCTTTTTGCGTTTTTACATCATCGGCGCAAACAGTTTGAGCGCTGCCCGGAGAACCCGGCGGGGGAGGCTGGTTCTCAAATCCCCTCTCCGAACCCGCCGGGATTTTTCAAAGGTGCTGGTGAAGTCATCCCGAATCGTGTCAATTACCGGGCAGCGGTACATCCACACCCCATCCTCATAATGATGGACCAGGCTGCGGTAGTCCAGGTTGATGGTGCCCACCATAGCGTACAGGCTGTCCGCCAGATAGCACTTGGCATGGATAAATCCCGGTGTATACTCATATATCTTCACCCCTGCCTCCATCAGCTGGGGATAGCTGCTCCTTGTCATCTCAAATATCAGCTGCTTATCTGGAATATGGGGTACAATAATGCGCACATCCACCCCCCGAAGGGCAGCGTTCTCCAGGGACATGCACAGCTCATTATCAATGACCAGGTAGGGGCTCATAATCCACATATACCGGTTAGCGCTGGCCAGCATATTCTGGATGACGCATTTGCCCACCTGCCGCCTGTAAAAAGGGCGGGGGCCGTCTCCAAACGGAACCACATACCCATTGGATGTACCTGCGGCCTGCTGTGGAAAATGAGAGGGCAGGATGCGGGGCATTTCCCGGCTGTTGATGGAAAAGTCCTCAAAGAACAGCTTGGTCAGCTCCTGCACCCCGCTGCCCGCCAGGCGGATGCCAATGTCCTTCCAGTGGCCATACTTTACAATGGCGTTGATATACTCATCCGCCAGATTGACCCCGCCAGTATAGCCGATTGTTCCGTCAATAATCAGGAGCTTCCTGTGGCTGCGGTTATTGAACTCGCTGTCCGCGTTGCCTTTGAGAAAGGCAAAGGGCACTGCCTCAATGCCGAAATCCCTCAGGGTTTGATAGTAGTTTCCGGGCAGAGTCATCATGCAGCCAATATCATCATAGATTAGCTTGACCTCCACGCCTTGAGCTGCCTTTTCTTTCAAAATATCCAGAATGGAGTTCCAGAAAAGGCCCTCCTCAATAATGAAATACTCCAGGAAGATGAACCGCTCCGCGGTTTGCAAATCCCGCAGCATCTGGGCAAACATATCCTCCCCAAGAGGAAAATACCGCAGCTCACCGGCAGGATAAATATGGGAGCCGGATATGGTGCAGAGCATCTTGGCCTGGGTCGCTGCTGGCGGCCCGGCCCGATAAATATCCCTGCTGCAGTCCGGGGGCACCCGGAAGGCTTTGCTTGAGCGAATCAGGGGCATGCGCCTGCGGTATTTTCTGTCCGGCTTTCGGGAATAGAACAAATAGTACAGCATAAAACCGCCAACGGGAATCAGCAGGACAATGACCAGCCAGGGGATTTTGTAATCAGGGTTGTCGCTGGACGCGATAATCGTAATGGCAGCGGCCACCTGTGTGGCCATTGCCGCCAGATAGAAATAGGAGACATAGTGGCAAAGGGCCATGACAATGCCGATGACCGCCAGCGTCATGGCCACGGAAAGCAGGATTGCCGCAATAAAGCGAAGGGGGATATAGGAAAAGGTGCGTTCTTCTTCTCCCTCTGCTGTGCGGACCTTGTATTTGAGCTTCATAGCCATTCCCCTCCTTACGCGGAAGTCATGGACAAAACTGGTGTTTGGACTGTGAATTATTCTACCAAATCCCAGCTTGGCTGTCAAGAAGTGGGCGCGCTGGGGGAAGCGCCAGCGTTTGATTACCAGGTCCCTGGTTCCTTCTGAGCCGCGCATACTGATACAGCATTTTACTTTTATAGTATACCATGAAATCTTTGATTTGGACATACCCTCAGAAAAAACGCGATTGGGCGGGAGTGGCCGTTTCAAGGAGTTTTTCGTGTTCCCCCGCCCGTGGGGCGGGGGAACACAGATGGTTATCTCTGTGGTTTGGACAATCCCCGATGGGGCTGTGTTCTTGACAACCTGGAAGAAGCATGATATATTTACCCTGAATAGGAACTTCAAAATACATGGTGTGACAGGAGGTTGTGTATGAGCAGAATGCTTTTCCAGCGTTTCCAGCGGTTGGTGGGAAAACTGCCCGGTGTGCCCGCCTTCCGGGCCTGAAAAGGTGGGCAGCGGAAGGCGTATGGAGTGTACCTTCTCAGGCCTCTTGATAAACTTGAATCAATCAGGAAAAGAGGCTTACAAATATGCAAAAAACAACAGATATGACCCAGGGCAGGCCGATGGGGCTGCTGCTGGGTTTCGCGGTGCCGCTGATGCTGGGCAGCCTGTGCCAGCTGCTCTATACCGCGGCAGACAGCGCAGTGGTGGGCAGGCTCATGGGGATAGACGCTTTCGCGGCAGTGGGTGCGGCGAATTTTCTGTGCCTGCTGGCCTATGAGATTATCCTGGGGCTGACCCAAGGCTTTGGCGTGATATTCGCCCAGCTTTTTGGCAAAAAGGATGATGCAGGCCTGCGCATTGCCATTGCAATGGCAATTTTAATCTCAGGGGCAGTGAGCGCCCTCCTCACTGGGGCAGGGCTTCTCTGGGCAAAGCCCATGCTGATGTGCATGGACACGCCGGAGGACATTCTCTGAGAAGCACAGCTCTATGTCTCCTGGATGTACGGGGGCGCAGCCCTCACCCTGGCAAACCGGCTCTTCGGTACCTTGCTGCTCTCCTTTGGAAACAGCCGGGCTCCGGTCATTGCCAACACAGGCTCCTGTGTGCTGAATATTTTACTGGATTTGCTCTTTGTGGGGGTGTTTCGTTGGGGCGTAGGGGGCGTGGCCACGGCAACCCTAGCTGCGCAGGCAGCCTCCGCGCTATACTGTCTGGCCAAGCTCCGAGCTGTCCTAAGGCTCAGCCCCAAAGACTTCGCATTTTCTCCCCACCATCTGCGGGAGCTGCTGCGGCTGGGCGGCCCCATGGCCTTTCGCAATGGGGTGGTTGCAGTGGGCGGGCTGTTCGTGCAGGCTGCCATCAATGGCCACGGTAAGCTGTTTGTGGCGGGCATGGCGGCAGCGGAAAAATTTTTTGAGCTGGTTTCCTTTACTGGCGGCGCCTTTGAGGGGGCCTTTGCCACATACAGTGCGCAGAATTTCGGCGCGAAGGGTATGGAGCGGGTGAAGCAGGGGCTGCGGTGCAGTGTAAAGCTCTCCTTTGCCGGAGCGGGGCTTATCGCGGTTCTGGTGGGGCTTTTTGGCCGGGGACTTATCCGCCTGCTGGTGGCCGGAGAGCCGGGCAGCATAGAGCAGATTACCCAAGTGGGATATGAATACCTGGTGGTGCTGGCCCTGACCGTGCCGCTGATGTATTTGGTCTGCCTGTACCGCTCAGGCCTGCAGGGCATGGGCAGCGCCCTTACGCCGACCCTGTCCGGGTTCTTAGAGCTGGGCCTGCGTATGGTTTCCGTGGTTCTGCTGTCAGCGCCGCTGGGGAAGTGGGCAGTCTATTTTGCCAGCCCTTTGGGCTGGCTGGGGGCAGCGATTCTGCTGGGGATTTCCTATCACCGCACCATTATCAAAATATGCAGAGCGCATATGGCTTGACTTTATGGGCAATTTTGGTTTGCGGCAGGGCAGACCAGCAGGATTACTCCTCAGGGATATCCTCTCTGAGCTGACAGCTGATATGAGCGGAAAACGGCAAAGCGCCACACCCATTTTCTCACCACATTCTTCTTTTTAGTTGCAATTCCGCCATCCTTTTGCTATACTATATTTTATATTCTCCCAGAAAGGTCGTGCTAATCATGCCAGCTCCCTCTCATTCCCTGGTCGTCCTGGACTTCGGCGGCCAATACGCTCAGCTTATCGCCCGCCGCGTGCGGGACCTGGGCGTTTACTGCGAAATCAAGCCTTACTGGACCGAGCCCGGCCAGCTGGCCGGGTATGAGGGCATTATCTTTACCGGCGGCCCGGGCAGCGTCTACGCCAGCGACGCGCCCCTCTGCTCGCCGGAGGTCTTCTCTTTGGGAGTACCGGTTCTGGGTATCTGTTATGGGGCCCAGGCGATGGCCCATCTGCTGGGCGGCAAGGTGGCCCCCACAGCTGCGCCGGAGTTCGGAAAGACCCAGACCCGGTTTGAGAGCAGTTCCCTCCTTTTCCAGGACGTGCCGGAGAGCGTCACCTGGATGAGCCACAATGACGCTGTCAGCCAGCTGCCGGAGGGCTTCTCTGCCGCTGCCTCCAGCGGTCATTGTCCCATTGCGGCTATGGAAGACCCAGCCCGTAAGCTGTACGCGGTCCAGTTCCACCCGGAAGTGAACCACACCCAGTTCGGCAATGCCATGCTGAAGAACTTTCTCTATCAGGTCTGCCAGTGCCAAGGCGGCTGGGAGATGGGCTCCTTTGCCAAGGCAGAGGTGGCCCGCCTCAAGGAGCAGATTGGAGACCGCAAGGTGCTCTGCGGCCTTTCCGGCGGGGTGGATTCCTCTGTAGCCGCCATGTTGGTCCACAAGGCCATCGGAAAAAACCTGACCTGCATTTTTGTGGACCACGGCCTGCTGCGCAAAGACGAGGGTGATTTGGTGGAGCAGGTCTTCCGCAAGGAGTTTGACATGAACATCATCCGGGTTAACGCAGCAGACCGCTTTCTGGGTAAGCTCCAGGGGGTCACCGAGCCGGAGCGCAAGCGGAAAATCATTGGCGAGGAGTTCATCCGGGTGTTCGAGGCCGAGGCGGCAAAGCTGGGAAAAATCGAGCTGCTCTGCCAGGGCACCATTTATCCTGATGTGGTGGAGAGCGGCAGCGGACAGGCCGCGGTCATCAAGTCCCACCACAATGTGGGCGGTCTGCCGGAGGATATGGGCTTTGAGGGCCTGGTGGAGCCTCTGCGGGATTTGTTCAAGGACGAGGTGCGCCGGGTGGGCCTGGAGCTGGGTATCCCCGAGGCTCTGGTCTGGCGGCAGCCCTTCCCGGGCCCCGGGCTGGCGGTGCGGGTGCTGGGGGAGGTTACGCCGGAGCGGGTGGCCACCCTGCAGGACGCAGACGCCATTTTCCGGGAGGAAGTGGCCCGCTCTGGTCTGGACCGGGAGATTGGGCAATATTTTGCAGTGCTCACTGGGTGCAAAAGCGTGGGCGTTATGGGCGACGGTCGCAGCTATGGGGAGACTCTGGCTCTGCGGGCCGTCAATACCAGCGATTTCATGACAGCTGACTGGAGCTATCTTCCATATGAGCTGCTGGCCACAGTGTCCAACCGAATCGTGAACGAGGTGCCAGGAGTCACGCGGGTGGTGTATGATATTACCAGCAAGCCGCCGGCGACGATTGAGTGGGAATGAGCGTCAAAACGGCGCAAACCCGCATGAATACAGGGTTTTTGACCTGTCACTTTGCTTTGTGATACTGGTTTGATACTATTCGTTTCAAACCGGTCACACAAGAGAATGATTGCAAAGGGCAAGCGAACCGCCCTGCTGAACGACAAATTCAGCAGGGCGGTTTTGCTTGCCCTATTTTTCTTTTCTCCAAGGAACATAGCTGTCAAACCGTTTGCTGTCATCGCAGGTACACGGCCAGTTGAGTTTCCACTCAAAGTATTCCTCCCTGGTAATCTCCCCGGCGTGTAGCTCCTGCTGGCGCAAGAGCCATTCCCTCATAAACTCATCCACAAGGCCATAGTTGAAGTAGATACCCACGGGAGGTTGAGCGGGCCAGTCGTCCGTGTCATTGTAGCGGACGGCGGTATCATCGGAGGCCCCTATCTTGCCGGGGTTGCGGACGAGCTGAAACAGACGGATAGAGCCAGGGCTATCCTCGTCCAGCCAGAAGAACGTCCGCATGAAGTCCTCGGCACAGCCGGGTTGAACCGTATAGAAGTTCTGACGGTCTACCCGCAGAGCCTGGGCAATCTTGTCCAGTAGCTCCCTCTTTGGCACACGGTAATTCGTTTCGTACTGGGCAATACGGTTATCCGCTCCCTTTTCCTCAAAGCCGATAGCCAGCCCCAATTCCTTTTGCGTCATACCCCGAAATGTGCGGATTTTCTTGATTTTTTCTCCTACTGTCATATGTTCCACCGCCTTTGAAAATAGTATAGCGCAAATAAGCGAAATATGCAAGAAGAAAATTAACAAAATTGCGAAATAAACTCTTGACATTAACAACCATGCGAATGTATAATAAGGATGTCGGCATTAACAATTTTGCGAACCAACAATAAGGAGGTGTTGTATTTGAGCAAAGAGCTGTTTGTACGAGCCGAGGAAGTGGCCGGGGCGCTGGGTATCTCCAAGCCCTACGCCTACAAGCTGGTGCGGGAGATGAACGAGGAGCTGAAGCAGAAGGGTTTCCTCACCATCCCCGGACGGGTGAGCAGGCGCTACTTCGAGGAAAAGTTCTATGGACTGCGGGAAAATCAGTAAGGAGGGAAGAAAATGCCAGCGTACAAAGACAAGGCCAAGGGAACATGGTATGCGTCCTTTTACTTTGAGAACTGGACGGGCAAAAAGGAAAAGAAGATGAAGCGGGGCTTCAAGACCAAGCGGGAGGCGCTGGAGTGGGAACGGACGTTCCTGCAACAGCAGACCGCCGACCTGGATATGACCTTTGAGAGCTTCGTGGCGCTCTACGCCGCAGACATGAAAGGCCGTATCAAGGCGAACACCTGGGGAACGAAAGAGCATATCCTCTACAAGAAGCTGGTGCCCTACTTTGGAAAGCGGAAAATGAGCGAAATCCACTCCAAAGAGGTCATGGCGTGGCAAAGTGAAATGCTGAACTACCGGGACAAGAACGGCAAGCCCTATTCCCCCGTGTACCTGAAAACGCTCCACAATCAGTTGAGCGCCGTTTTCAATCATGCGGTGAAGCACTACAATCTGAAAGCCAACCCCGCCGCCCAGGTGGGCAACATGGGCAAGGCCAAGGGCCGGGAAATGCTGTTCTGGACAAAAGCGGAGTATCTGAAATTCGCTGACGCCATGATGGACAAGCCCCTCTCCTACTACGCCTTTGAAATGCTCTACTGGTGCGGTATCCGGGAGGGAGAGCTGCTGGCCCTCACCCCGGCGGACTTCGACTTTGAGAAGCAGACGGTTTCTATCTCGAAATCCTACCAGCGTATCAAGGGCCAGGACGTTATCACCGACCCCAAGACGGCCAAGAGCAACCGGGTCATTCAAATGCCCGCTTTCCTCTGTGAAGAAATGGAGGACTACATAAAGAGCCTGTACGCCGTGGAGCCGACAGACCGCATTTTTGCGGTAACGAAATCCTATCTTCACCGGGAGATGGACAGGGGAGCGAAAGAGGCGGGGGTAAAGCGTATCAGAATCCACGACCTCCGACACAGCCACATTTCCCTGCTGATTGACATGGGCTTTACGGCCCTGGCAATCGCCGACCGGGTGGGGCACGAAAGCATTGACATCACCTACCGCTACGCTCACCTGTTCCCCACCCGTCAGGCGGAGATGGCGGACAAGCTGAACATGGAGCGAAAGGGGGCTTAAATCATGTCTGCGAAAAATCTCGACAACCACAACCGATGGAGAAGCAAGACCATAGCGTTCCGGGTGTCCCCGGAGGAAAACGAACAGCTTGAGATTGCCGTCCGCCTCTCCGGGCTGACCAAGCAGGACTACATCACCCGGCGGCTGCTCAACCGGGACATTGTGGTGCAGGGCAATCCCAGGGTCTACAAGGCCCTGCGTGACCAGCTCGCCGCCGTCCTGGGGGAGCTGCGGCGCATGGAGGCCGGGGGCGGGGTGGATGATGAACTGCTCGCCACCATCCGCCTTATCACCGTGACGCTGGACGGCATGAAGGAGGATTGATAGATTGATGGATTCCAGAGAAACGAAAAGGACTGTCCCGGTTCCGTCTGTTGGCGCAGACGGGGAACAGCCCATTTCCAAAACGACTACCCCAAGTATAGCAGAGGAAATGACCGAAAACAACCCCCAGGAGAAAAGTTTGGAGGAAAGGCTTCTGGAAATGCGCCGCATGACCGACCCGGCCTATCTGCCTACCATTTCCATGAATGAGCTTTACCAGAACGTCTACCAGAGCAGACCGCCAATCATTGACGGTCTGCTCTACCCTGGGACGTACCTCTTTGCGGGAGCGCCCAAGGTGGGCAAGTCATTCCTGATGGCCCAGCTTGCCTATCATGTGAGCATGGGCCTCCCCCTGTGGGGCTACCCCGTCCACAAGGGCACCGTCCTCTACCTGGCATTGGAGGATGACCACCGCCGCTTGCAGGGGCGGCTGTATCGGATGTTCGGTATGGACGGCACTAACGACCTGCTCTTTGCGATCTACGCCAAACAGCTCGGCCTGGGCCTGGAGGAACAGCTAAAGAAGTTTGTTCGCCAACATCCCGACACCAAGCTGATTATCATTGACACCCTCCAGAAAGTCCGGGAGGTCGGCGGGGACAAGTACAGCTATGCCAACGATTACGAGGTGGTTGGCAAGCTGAAACGCCTTGCCGATGATTGCGGTATCTGTCTCCTGCTGGTACACCATACCCGAAAGCAACAGGCAGACGATAAGTTTGATATGATTTCCGGTACCAACGGCCTGTTGGGAGCTGCGGACGGGGCCTTTCTTCTTCAAAAGGAGAAGCGGACGGACGGCAACGCCATTCTGGACGTGGCCGGGCGTGACCAGCAAGACCAGCGGATCTATCTCACCAAGGACAAGGAGCGGCTTGTGTGGGAGCTGGAGCGGCTGGAAACGGAGCCATGGGTGGAACCACCCGACCCGGTATTGGAGGCCGTTGCCGCCCTTGTGACGGCGGACAGCCCTACCTGGGGCGGTACGGCCACGGCGCTGGCGGCGGCGCTCCAGACCGACATGAAGCCCAACGCCCTGGCTATGCGGCTGAATGTCCGGGCCGGGAGGCTGGCGGCGGAGTACCATATCCGCTATGAGAACAGCAGAAGCCACGCCGGGAGAAGTATCACCCTCACCCTGGAACCGCCCCAGGCGTGACGACCGTGACGGCTGTGACGGCTTTTTTGAGAGCGGGGGCGGTGTGTAAAACATCGTCACGGTCGTCACGGCCGTCACGGGGAGCGGGGCCAAAAGTCAAGGGGCCATACCTGGGGGTGGAGATTGCCGCAAGGCAATACAACCCGAACCCCTTGACTTTTGGCCCACGGAGAACACTGGCCGGGAGGGGGAAAGGCTGTGCCTTTCCCCCTGCCCAACGGCGAGTGTCAAAGTTTAGGCGGGGTGCAGGGTGCCCTTTTCAAAGGGCGGCCCTGCTGGGGGAGCCGTCCGCAGACGGCGGGGGCAACGCCCCCACTCCACCCCGTAGGGCGCAAATGCGCTTTTGATGGCCGCAAGGCCGTCAAAAGTGCTTTTGCGTTACTTTCGCAGAAAGTAACAAAGGCCGCCGCTGGCGCGGCGAAAGGAGTGTTGATTTGAAAAGGACGATTAGTGCGATGATGGGGCAAGGTTCGGTGAACCACAACAGCAGGGCGTTCAACGCCAAGAACACCGACCCGGAACGCTCCCACTTGAATATAACCTACTGCCACGAAAATATCAAGGCAGTTTTCCATGAGCTGTTTGACGAGGCCCTCAAGCGGTACAACGACAAGCAGACCAGGGCAGACCGCAAGATTGAGGACTACTATGAGAAGATACGTTCCAGCAAGCAGGAAAAGCCGTTCCATGAAATCATCCTGCAAGTGGGGAACAAGGACGACATGAGTGCCGAGGGCGAGGACGGCCAGCTTGCGGCGGCGGTGCTGGACGAGTACATGAGAGGGTTCCAGGAGCGCAACCCCCAGCTCCGGGTGTTCTCCGCCCACCTCCACATGGACGAGGCCACGCCCCATCTGCACATCGACTTCGTACCGTTCACCACGGGGAGCAAGCGGGGCCTGGACACAAGGGTATCTCTCAAACAGGCGTTAGCGGCCCAGGGCTTTAAGGGCGGCACCAGGGGCGACACGGAGTGGAGCCAGTGGGTACGCTCCGAAAAGGAACAGCTTGCCGCTGTGATGGAGCGCCATGGTATTGAGTGGGAGGACAAGGGCACCCATGACAAGCACCTGCCTGTACTGGACTTCAAAAAGGAGCAGAGGGCGAAAGAGATTGCCGAGCTGGAGGCGGTCAAGGCCAAGAAGCAGGGACAGGTGAAACAGCAGGAGCAGCGTCTAAAGGAGCTGGCCCCGGCTGTGAGGAACATGGAGCAGTTGGCGGCGCAGTTCTCCGACGACCCGGAGCGGATATTGCCGGAGCCTGGGCCGCTGGAGAGTGCCAAGTCCTACCGGGAGAAGAAAGCCAAGCCCCTGTTGGCGCAGATCGTCAAGGTGCTGCGTTCCCTGTACCGGGCCTATGTCGAGTTGAAGAGGAAGTATGAGCGGTTGCAGGGGGACTATGGACGGGCCAGGGAAGGAAACGAGCGGTTGTCCGACCGCTTGCAGGAAACGAAGTTGGAGAACAAGGCCCTGCGGGGGACAGTTGCCGACTTTGAGCGGGTCAAGAGGGCTTTCGGCCCAGAAGAAGTGGAACGGGCTGTAGAGGACGCAAAGCGCAGGGAAGCGCAAGAGCGGGAGCAGAGGAAAGCAAAGCGGAAATTCAGCCGGGGGGCGAGGTAACGAACAGTGGGAGGGCGCTCCAATGAGTGCCCTCCCGTTTTGTACTTGTCAGCGGGTGATTTTACTGCTATAATAAGGGCGATAAAAAGGAATTGGAAACGGAGTTTTTACCATGCTACAAATAGTTTTTTCCGACAGTGAATGTGGGACATTGAAGATGGCCACGCATTGGGGGTCGTCCAGTTGGGATGTTGGGGTGATTGGAGTTATTTTCGGCGAGGGAGAGAAGGAACCCACGCAGGAAGAAAAAAACCAAGCTATAGCCCAATTCAAGGCCCAGAGGGAGAAAGAGAACCGCCGGGCACGACCTGTGGGCGGCAATCCTGGAGATGTGCTATGCCCGTCTGTTGGGCTGGACATCGGCCCCATAAGCGGCCCTGATGTGGAGAAGGCCCGGTTTGATTTGCTTACCGCTTGGCTGGGGGGCGATTTCCCACTCCCAGATTGCGACCCAGACGATTATGCCCAGCGGGATATGCTTTGGGAACAACGCCAGCGGGACAGAGAGCGGCTTTTGGAGGGCGGAAAACATGGCGAGGCTGTGCGCATTTGGTACAGCAATGCGCCTTACTCCCTGTGCGGATTTTATGATGTGCTTTGGCAACTGCGGGACTGCGATTGTCCCGTGACCGCTTTAGAGATGCCCCGGTGGATGCCGCTGGAAGATAATACGGTGCAGTCCTGTTTGAACTGGGGGGAACTATCTCCGGGGGACTGGGCGGCGTATCTGCCGCTGGAGCGGGAAATCCCTAAAAATGTCCGCAGAGCTATCGCTATGGAGTGGTCACAGCTTCGAGAGGAAAATTCACCCTTGCGTGCTGTTGTCAATGGCCGTTTGCGCAGTGTAGGGGAGGATTTCTACGATCCATTCATTCGTGCCCAAATCCCTGATGGAATTTTCCGGGTGGCTCATCTCATCGGTGATGTATTGGGGCGGTATCAATTGGGTATCGGCGACTGGTGGATTGCCAAGCGTATTCAAGCTATGGAAACCCAAGGGGAACTGATTACAGTGTCCAAGGGTGACGGCTTCTACCGGAACGAAATGCGTCGAGCGCAATAAAAGAGAACTTCCGATATATCAGGGTGTTTTCTATTGCTGAATAGCCTGGGAAACGGTGTAAAAGGTAGTTGTATTCTCCTGCTTTTTGTGATACTATTTTGATACTAAGAAAATTAGCGGCCAAAAATAACAGGTAAAATATTAACAAATTTGCGAATGTTATGCCTGTGAAAGTATAGGAAATACAGCCCCATATAATAGGATTTGTCGAGTGGGAATGATTTCGGAGGCCCGAAAAAGCCTGATATGACTGGGTTTTTGAGGGGTTAAGGCCCTTTGTGGCAACGATTTGGCAACATTTTTTCATTATTCATAAAAAGAGAGCTAACTGATTTTGATTAGTCAGTTAGCTCTCTTTTTCTTTTTATTATTATTTTGTGCAACAAACGGCCTCTCCCGTGGCCTACAAGTGAGAGGATCAAAAGAGGTCCTGGTGCGGCACCTTCACATAGTTCTGGGCCTTGTCAAATTCAGGGTAATGGTAGCGCCACTTGTCGTAATCCTCTTTGGAGATTTCGCCCGCCTCCAGCATGGCAGCGGCCTGCTGCCAGGAACAGAGCATCTCGTGCAGCTGGGCGGCGTCCTTGTTCTTCCGCACATCAACTTTCAGGCAGACTTCTCCATCCATCTCGCTGATCTTGAGCCCATAGTTGTCCTCCAAGGTAAAAAGGGTGTGCATCAGCCCCACATAGGAGTCTATGTCCGGGACGGAGAGGGCATGGGGCGAGACATCCAGTACCTGGGCCAGGGCAGCAGTCAGGTCTGCCTTTGGGGTTCTTGATCCTGTTTCGTACTGAGCAAGGCGCACATCAGCGGACTTCTCCGGGAAGCCCAGCGCCATGCCAAGATATTTCTGAGTCATCCCCCGCAGGAGACGGAAAAAGTGAATCCGTTCGCCAATCGCCATATCATCAACTCCAATCGTTGGTTGTCTTTAGAAAAAGCGTAGCAGAAATGCTTAGTAAAGTCAAGAGAATCCTAAACAATTTTATTTAATTTATTTGCATACTCCAATTGACACAAGCTATTTTGCTTAGTATAATGGCGATAGACTAAGCATAATAGCTTAGAGTCAATAAACAAAAAAGAACTGCCGCAATCTCTGGTTATACATCCGGGAAAAAAGTGGCGGACGAAAGTGAGGAGGCATTTATGGAACACAATATCCATCCGCAGCAGCCATCAACGAAGAAAGGAAGGTATTTTCAATGCAGGCACAAAACTTTATGCGCGTGGAGGAAGTGGCCCAGGAGCTGGGCATCTCCAAGTCCCACGCCTACAAGGTGATCCACAAGCTCAACGCCGAACTCCGTGAGAAGGGCTATCTGACCATCTCCGGGCGGGTCAATCGGAACTTTTTCATGGAGAAGTTTTGCTATGGCAAGACGGGAAAGGAGGGCTAATTATGGCAGTCTATAAGGAAGAAAAGACAAACACCTGGCGGGCAGTCTACCGGTACACTGACTGGAATGGCGAGCGCAAGCAGACCCAAAAGCGGGGCTTCAAGACCAAGCGAGAGGCGCAGGCCTGGGAGCGGGAACAGCTCAACAAGACCAGCGCTGATCTGGACATGACCTTCAAGAGTTTCGTGGACCTCTACACGGCGGATATGAAAACCCGGCTCAAGGAGAACACCTGGGCTACCAAGGACCACATCATCCGTACTAAGCTGCTGCCCTACTTCGGCAGGTTGAAAATGTGTAACATCACCGCCCAGCAGATCATTACCTGGCAGAACGAGATGCTGAACCATAAGGACGAGAACGGCAAGCCCTACTCGCCGGTGTACCTGAAAACGGTCCACAATCAGCTCAGTGCCATCTTCAACCACGCGGTTCGGTACTACAACCTCCGGGAGAATCCCTGCAAGAAGGCGGGCAGCATAGGCAAAAAGAAAAACCGAGAGATGATGTTCTGGA
This sequence comes from uncultured Eubacteriales bacterium, assembly GCA_910580045.1. Taxonomy (GTDB): domain Bacteria; phylum Bacillota; class Clostridia; order Oscillospirales; family Acutalibacteraceae; genus Acutalibacter. The sequence continues at coordinate 6,342 of CAJTXF010000011.1, read as the reverse complement.
CCAAGGAGCAGTATCTGAAATTTGCCGAGGTGATGATGGACAAGCCGCTATCCTTCTACGCCTTTGAGATGCTCTACTGGTGCGGTATCCGGGAGGGGGAGCTGTTGGCTCTGACCCCAGCGGATTTTGACTTTGAGAAGCGCACTGTGTCCATCAACAAGTCTTACCAGCGGCTGAACGGCCAGGATCTGATTACCACCCCCAAAACGGAAAAGAGTAACCGGGTCATTACCATGCCGCAGTTTCTGTCTGCGGAAATCCAGAATTACATCAAGATGCTCTACGGGATCGGGCCGGATGACCGAATGTTCACTGTCACCAAGAGCTATCTCCACCGGGAGATGGCCCGGGGAGCCAAAGAAGCGGGAGTGCCGCGCATCAGAATCCACGATATCCGTCATAGCGCGGTGTCGCTTCTGATTGACATGGGATTCTCCGCCACGGCCATCGCGGACCGGGTGGGCCATGAGAGCATTGACATCACCTACAATTATGCGCACCTGTTTCCGTCCAAGCAGGCGGAAATGGCGGATAAATTAAACGTGGAAAGGGGCAATTAAAAATGTCAGCAAAGAATTTGGACAAGCACAACCGTTGGAGGAACAAGACCGTGGCTTTTCGGGTCTCCCCGGAAGAGGATACCCAGATCGAGACGGCGGTCAAACTCACCGGCCTGACCAAGCAGGACTATATCATCCGACGGCTGCTCTGCCGGGATGTGGTGGTCCAGGGCAACCCCAGGGTCTACAAGGCGCTGCGGGATCAGCTGGCCGCTGTGCTGGACGAGCTGCGCCGGATCGAGGCTGGGCAGGGCGTGAACGACGAGCTGCTGGACACCATCCAGATGATCGCTACCATTATGAACGGAATGCAGGAGGACTTTGCCTATGACCGATGAGAAAAAGAAAATGACCGCCCAGAACTCATCTGTTGGCGCAGATGATGGGCAGTCAATCTCTCAAAATTCCAAGTTCACTATACCAGACCCGGACGAAAAAAGCAATTCCCCGGAAAGAGATTTGGAGGAACTTTACCGGAAAATGTGCCGCATGAGCGACCCGGCCTACCTCCATACTGTGACCCTGGACGAGCTGCTGGACAACGTGTTCGAGAGCAAATCTGCGGTGATTGAGAACCTGCTCTATACAGGAGCGTACATCCTTGCCGGAGCGCCTAAAATCGGCAAGTCCTTCCTGGTGGCGCAAATCGCCCACCATGTCAGTACCGGGCAAGACCTGTGGGGCTACAAAGTCCACCGGGGAACCGTCCTTTATCTTGCTTTAGAAGATGATGAGAGCCGGTTGCAACGCCGGATGTTCCGTATGTTTGGCGTGGAGGGGACAAGCTCCCTCCACTTCGCCACAAGCGCCAAGATGATCGGCGGTGGCCTGGATGAACAGCTGGAAAAGTTTGTCCGGGAACACAGCGATACCAAACTCATTATCGTGGATACCCTGCAAAAAGTCCGAGAAGCGGTGAGCGACAGCTACAGCTATTCCAGCGACTATGAGGTGATCGGCAAGCTGAAGCAATTTGCCGATCGGTATGGGGTCTGCGTCCTGATCGTCCACCACACCAGAAAGCAGCCTGCGGGAGACAGCTTTGAGATGATTTCTGGTACAACCGGCTTGCTGGGCTGTGCGGATGGGGCGTTCCTGATGCAGAAGGAGAAGCGAACGGATAGCAAGGCTACCCTGGAGGTGGTAGGCAGAGACCAGCCGGATCAGCGGTTATATCTGAGCAAAGACCAAGAGAGCCTGGTTTGGGGTCTCGACCATGCAGAGAATGAGCTTTGGAAGCAGCCTCCGGACCCAGTGCTGGAAGCTGTGGCAAAAATTGTGTCTGCTGACAACCGGGAATGGGAAGGCAGTCCCACCGAGCTGGCCCAAGCGATTCAAACGGATATGGCGGTGAACCGTCTTACCAAGCATTTGAATGTGAATGCCAGCCGCTTACTGGAAGAACATCAGGTAAAGTATGAGAACAAAACCAAGCATGCTGGACGGCGTATCCGGCTGACTTACATGGTGGTGGAAGCACCCGCGTTTGAAGTAATCGAATAAAGCGCGACGCTCGCAACGGTCGCGACGGTGTTTTGAGGGGTACTCCCAGCACTGTTGCGACCGTCGCAACCGTCGCGGAACGAAAAAACTGGGGTGGGTATTTTACCACCTCATCTTCCGGGAGGGTGCTCTAAAATGGGGCACCCTAAAAGTACCAGAGGATGTCGCGTTTCACGACAACCTATGCCCCGAAACAGGATACCTGGTACAGGGTCAAAAAGTGTTCGGAGAACGCGCAGCCACAGAATGAAATTCTGTGTTCAAAAGGGGCTTGGGGGCGTTGCCATCGACAAGCAGACGGCAGGAAATGTGGAGTGTGTATTAACACTCGCATTGCTTGCCAGTCGTGTGTGTGGCTATCCACACGCATTGCTTGCCTGTATCTAAAACAACCAAAACGGCCCTTGTGCCGCTGCGGAAAATCAACTGAAATTCAAGTATTGGGAGGTATTACTTCTGAAAAACAATCTAGAAAAAAGATGCAGAAAGTGGTAAAATAGACAGCATGGAACACGTAGATTTACGAAAATTGAATAGCGGAGAACTCACACAGGTACGCCGTCAGGTCGTACGCCTCAAAAAGATGGGGAAACCCGGGAAAGAGATTGAGGAAATAACCGGAGTACGGCAGAATCGCATTAGCGAAATATGGACGGCGTATCAGCGAGAGGGAGACGGTTCCCTGGAACCGAAGAAACGTGGCTTCCAGAAAGGGACACATCTGCGGCTGACACCGGAGGAGCAGGCAGAAATACGAGAAGCGGTCATAACACGCCATCCAGAGGAATTTGGGATCCCCGGCAGTCTGTGGACGCTGAAGAGAGTGTGCGCATACGTCTGGAAAAAGTATCGGAAAAAGATATCAGACGGCAGTGTGTCGGATTATATGCGGCGCTGGGAATTGACCTGCCAGCGCCCGGTGAAACGCGCCCGGAAGCAGGATCCTTCTCGCATCTAAAGGTGGCAGGAGGAGGAATATCCAGCCATTGCCCAGCGAGCCAGGGCGGAAAATGCCGTGATTTACTGGGGAGACGAGACTGGGATCGACAATTGCTCAAACTGTGAGCGCGGGTTTGCACCCAAAGGGCAGCCCCCGGTTCTGCCAGTGGAGACGAAAAGGGAGCGGCTGAATATGCTTTCCGCCCTGAGCAGGCAGGGGAACGTACGCTTTATGCTGTATGAGGATTCCATGAATCAGCAGCGCCTGATCCAATTTATGGACCGGCTGATTCGGACCTCCAACCAAAAGGTCTTCCTGATTTTGGACAATCTAAAGGTACATCATGGGAAAAAGACCGCAGCCTGGCTGGACAGGCGCCAGGATAAAATCGAACTGTTCTTTTTGCCGCCCTATGCCCCGGAGAGCAATCCGGATGAATATCTCAACCACGCGCTCAAGCTCTCGGTCCATTCTGGCAGCTTGCCTCAGACCAAACGCGATATCCGCCATAAAACAGCTTCTTTTATGCGATCCTTACAACATTGCCCTGATAAGGTCTCCGCTTTCTTTCAACATAGCCAGATTTCCTATGTTCTAATTCGGGAGTAATAGCAAAAATCGCTTCTCCAACAGCTTTTCGCGTGTTATACCCCTTTGGGAATAAGGCGCTGAAAAAGAGCGATAAAGAATGTGAGAGAACTCTGCCATACGTTTTGGACATATCAGCATATGCGAAACAGGTATTGGACAATCAGGCAACCTGCCATTACAATAAAGGCATACCACAGGGATTTTGGGCCCGATTGATTCTGGCCGGAAAAATGTTATTTCCCCTGAGAGAAGGAGTGTTTTATCATGTGCAGTGCAGAACTGGGCGCGGACATCAAAAAACTGGGCTTTGGTCTTATGCGCCTGCCCCGGAAGGGGGAGGGGTTTGACCTTGAGCTGATAAAAAAGATGGCAGATACCTTCATTGGGCGGGGATTCAGTTATTTTGACACCTCCCCGGTGTACGGCATGGGACAGTCAGAGAGCATCTTCCGCCAGGCAGTGTCCAGCCGGTATCCCCGGGAAAAAATCCAAATCGCCACAAAGCTGCCCATGTGGACGATTCATAGCAGAGAGGAAATCCCCGCGAAATTTGAGAGCTCCTTAAAAGCCTTGGGCGTCGAGTACGTGGATTTCTATATGCTCCATGGCCTGTCCTCCGTAGTGTCCGACCGGTTCCCCTCATCCAACCTGGACAGGGCAAACCAGATGGGGGCCTGGGACTTTCTCAAGGAGATGAAAGCCCAGGGAAAGGCCAAGCATATTGGGTTCAGCTTCCATGACAGCGCGGAAAAGCTGGACGAGATTCTCACCGCCCACCCAGAAGCGGAGTTTGTCCAGCTGCAAATCAACTATGCAGACTGGGAGGACACGGTCATCCAGTCCCGCCGGTGTTATGAAACAGCCCGGGCCCACGGCGTGCCCGTCATTGTGATGGAGCCCTGTAAGGGCGGCACGCTGGTGGAAGTGCGCCAGGACGTGGAGGACATCTTCCGCGGAGCCCGTCCAGAGGCATCCCTGGCCTCCTGGGCCATCCGGTACAGCGCGTCCCTAGAGGGGATTATCACAGTTTTAAGCGGCATGTCCACCATGGAACAGCTGGAGGACAACACCGGGTTTATGGAGCGTTTCACGCCTCTGGACCAGGAGGAGCGGGCCCTTGTCCAGCGGGCCAAAGAAAAGCTGGAGGCTGTTGACACCGTACCCTGTACTGCCTGCGGCTACTGTCTGGAAGGCTGCCCTCAAAAGCTGCGCATCCCGGACTTGTTCCGTATCCTGAACAACGAGATACTCTATGAAGGGAAAGGGGATGCCCGCAGCCGGTACAAAAACTTGACCAAAGAGGGCGGGCTGGCCAGCCAGTGCGTCCAGTGCGGCAGATGTGAGAGCGCCTGCCCCCAGCATCTGCCCATTACTGGGCTGCTGAAGCGGACGGCGCGGGCCTTTGAGTAATCTTCCCATCCCAGGAGAAGCGAAAAGGACGAATCAACCGTGAGACAAATCATGGCGCTGCGCATTGGGCTTGCCTTACGGTTCTCCCTGACGGCCCTGTTCAGAGGGCGGCCGGGGTGCGCCTGCCGCTGCCCGGCCATTGCCATTTCCGTGGAGGCCCTGACCTCTGACGCTCAATGGCTCATGGGTCTGCGGTTCAGCAGCGCCAGCCATGCGGAGCTGACCGGCTGGGCGAAGAGCTTCCTCTGAACACCATCGGAGAGCAGCACTGCAAATCTTATGAAGGGAGCCAGCCCTATGTTTTCCAATCAAGCCCTGAAAAAGCTCATTATTCCCCTGGTCATTGAGCAGGTTCTGGTCATGCTGGTGGGCATGGCAGATACAGCAATGGTCTCCTATGCTGGGGAGGCCGCCATCTCCGGCGTGGCCCTGGTGGATATGTTTGCCTATATGATTATCACCATTTTGACTGCTGTTGCCACTGGCGGCGCGGTTATTGTCTCTCAGTACCTGGGCAGCCGGGACAAGGAAAACGCCTGCCGCTCTGCCAGCCAGCTGCTCACTGTGACCCTGCTGATTTCCCTGGCCATCACAGTCATCTGCGAGGTGTTCCATCGGGGCATCCTCCAGCTGTTCTTTGGAGCTATCGAGCCAGAGGTAATGGAGGCTGCCTCGTCCTACCTGGTGATTACCGCCCTATCCTTCCCATTCCTGTCGGTGTACAACTCCTCTGCGGCCCTGTTCCGCTCTATGGAGAAGACCAATGTAACCATGTATGTCTCCCTGCTGATGAATGCCATCAACGTGGCTGGGAATGCCATTGGTATCTTTGTCCTTCATGCGGGCGTGGTGGGCGTGGCGGTGCCCACACTGCTCTCCCGGGTGGCAGCGGGCCTGGTGATGTGTGCCCTAGATAGTGTCTACACAAGGTAGAGGAATTGTGATAGAATGGAAGCATCAAAAAAGACAGGAGAGGAAAAGATGGATGCTTCCTATCACAGACATGACATAAGCGATCAAGTGTGGTCGTTGCTGGAACCCCATTTACCAGGACAACGAGGCCAGTGGGGAGGGATCGCCCAGGATAACCGTCGATTTATCAATGCGGTGTTTTGGGTATTGCGAACCGGAGCGCCCTGGCGAGATTTGCCTCCCGATTATGGGAAGTGGGGCAGCGTTCATCAGCGGTTCATTCGTTGGCGCAGAAAAGGTGTTTGGGAAAAACTTCTGGAAATTCTGATAGATGAACCGGATTATGAATGGCTGATGATCGACGCCAGCCATATCAAAGTGCATCCCCAGGCGGCGGGAGCTAAAGGTGGCAATCAGGATATGTCC
>CAJTXF010000010.1:25786-60972 GCA_910580045.1 uncultured Eubacteriales bacterium | reverse complement strand
ACGCCGAAGCCACCATTTCTGGGCAAAACAGACAGTGTTTCGGAGTTTTCAAACAGGCTCTAGTCTTCCAGCCCGGAAAAATCTGCCGTGTTCATGGCGGCAGTGATAATCTGCTCCAGCTCGGCCTTGGCCTGGTCCGACTGCTCTGGCAGGACATTAGTGCGGAAGGTGATAATCCTGTTGCTGGCCACTGTGCTGTAGCTGGCCAGCTCAAACTCGCTGCTGCCCAAAAGAGCCTTATAGTGCCGGATAAGCCCGGGCTGGCCGCAGAGCTCCCCCTCCTGGCAGTCAATCTCCTGATAGCCCTCCTCACCAGCAGCCTCCTCATTCAGCCGGACCTTCACGGCCTCCCAGTCCTCAGGCACATCCCAGGAGAAATCGCCCTCCAGGCTATGCAGGGTGACAGCCAGGTTTGCGGTCTCTCCGCAGGGCAGGGTGCCGAAAAAGGCCACATTGTTAGCGCTGCCCACCCATTCCTCAGGCAGCAGGAACCGCAGCCCGTGATAGTCCCGCTCCGTCCAGCCAGAGGTATCCACAGGGGCGGAGGGGTCCGTGGCAGCAGCCTCAGAGGGGGCGCTCTCGGGAGAAGATTCCTCTGAGGAAGTATCCCCAGCCGGCGAATCCTTAGAGGAGGTATCCTCGCTGGAGGTCTGGGACGGAATCTGGCTGGCGGGGGTATCCTTCTCCCCGCAGCCGCCCAGGGCGGCACAGGTAAGGATAAGGGCAAAAAATAGAGCAATGGTCTTTTTCACAGGGCATTATCCTTTCTTGATACATGGTTTTATGAACAGCTTGGATGCTCCGGATTCCTTCTGCTTTACTCAGTCTTTGTCCATACTGTTTGTCATAGTATCAGCCACCTCATTCTCTGCCAGGGCCGGAGCTTTGGCTACTTTTGTATCGTATCATACCACTCTGCGCACCGGATTGCAATAGGAACAGTTGCAAAATCCGCCCGGTTGGGGTATACTAAGGGAAACTAGGGCTTGTTTGAAAATAGAGGAAATGACGGATTTTTGTCCAGAGGCGGTTAGCTCCAAGGAAAGAAACCGGGATTTTCGACGCAGAAGATGGCCAAAAGACGGCGGTTTCGATTTTTCAAACAAACTCAAATCTACATAACGAAAGGGCGGCTTTCTATGGAAAAAATCATCAGCGGCAAGGTTCGGGAAATCTATCAGGTTTCAGAGGACAGGCTGGCCATTGTCACCACAGACCGGGTCTCAGCCTTTGACGTAATCCTTCCCACTCCCATCCCGGACAAGGGGAAGATTCTCAATGCCCTGTCCTCCTTCTGGTTCTCCTATACAGAGGACATTGTGAAAAACCACATGATTTCTGAGGATTTGCAGGACATGCCCCAAGAGCTGCAGGGCGAGGAGTTCGCCGGGCGCACCATTTTGGTCAAGAAGCTCAAGATGCTCCCCTTTGAGTTCATTATCCGGGGATACCTGTTCGGCTCCATGTGGAAGGAGTACCAGAAAACCGGCGGCTTCTGCAGCAAAGAGTGCCCTGCCGGGATGCAGCAGGCTGAAAAGCTCCCTGAACCCATCCTCACCCCTTCCGCCAAGGCGGAGGAGGGCCATGACGTGAACGTCTCCTTCCAGTACATGGAGGAGAAGCTGGGCAGCGAGCTGGCCCATAAGGTCTGTGACGCGGCGATGGCCCTGTATCAGCGCTGCTATGACTACGCCTATGAGCGGGGGATCATCATCGCGGACACCAAGTTCGAGTTCGGGCTGGACGAGAACGGAGAGCTGGTGGTAGCGGACGAGGTGCTGACCCCGGACAGCAGCCGGTTCTGGAGCAGGGAGGCATACCGGACCGGCACGTCTCCGGAGAGCTTTGATAAGCAGTACCTGCGGGATTGGCTGATTGAGAACGGGCTGGATGGAAAGATTCCGCCGCCCCAGCTGCCGGAGGATGTGGTGGCCAAGACCCGGGAGAAGTATCTGGAGTGCCGGGAGCGCTTGGTAGACAGGGGATGATTCGCTTTTTTGTGTTTGGAGACCTGCACTATGGGAAGCTGGAGGACGGGAGGCGGCGCGTGGCCGAGCTGACGGCCCGGGCCCGGGCGCAAAAGCCGGACTTCATCGTCTCCCTGGGGGACCTGTGCCCGCCGGAGAACCAGAACCGCTGGATACGGGAGGCTTTGGAGAGCGTGGGCGTGCCTGTACTCCACACAGTTGGGAACCACGACACGGACAGGCACAGCCTGGCTGAGGTGCTGGACTTTTTGGGGCTCAGCCAGCCCCATTACTCCTTTTCTTTTGGAGATGTGATTTTTGTGGTTCTCAACACCTGCTATCTGCAAAAGGCTGGGGAGATTTTGCCCCTTTATGGCCGAAACTACAAGGAGCGTGGGGAGGGGCCTATCCGCTATCCGGTGATACCGCCGGAGGAGCTGGAGTGGCTGGACAGGGAGCTGGAAAAGGGAGCGCGGGGGGCAAAAGCTGCGTGATATTTTCTCACCACAGCCTAATCAATGATTTTCCTAACCGGGGCCTGTACAACCAGGCAGAGGTCCGGGCGCTGTTCCAGGGCCGGGATGTGCTGCTGTGTATGAATGGCAATGACCATGGGGATGATTTCCGGGTGGTGGATGGCGTGCCCTATTACCTGGTGAACTCCGCTGCCTATATGTGGTGTGAGAGCATTGTGCCCTACAGGGACGCTCTGAGCGTGTGCGTGGAGATAGATGGGCATGAGCTGCGCATTACAGGCATGGACAGCGGGTACATTACGAAAACGCCGGAAGACGCAAGCCTGCACGAGCGCACATGGAACGGGGTACTTGTTGCGCCCCGAGCCAGCTCATACAGGATAGAGAGAAACAAAAGAGATGGCGCGGGCGCATAAAGAGCCGGGCAGTGCCCAGGAAAGGAGCTGGCTGCCTGGGCAGATACAGAGAGGGAGGAATGCCTATTTACCGGATACTAGTAGCGGACGACGAGGAGAAAATACGCACGCTGATTCGCAAATACGCGGAGTTTGAGGGCCATCAGATTACTGAGGCCCAAAACGGCATGGAAGCTGTCCGCCTATGCCGGAAAGATTCTGCTGCCTTTGACCTTATCATTATGGACGTTATGATGCCTGAGCTGGATGGCTTCTCCGCTGCGGCGGAAATAAAAAAGCTCTGCGCCGTGCCGGTTCTGATGCTCTCTGCCCGGGGGGAAGAGTACGACAAAATACACGGCTTCGAGCTGGGGGCGGACGACTACGTGGTCAAGCCCTTTTCCCCTAAGGAGCTGATGCTGCGGGTCAATGCCATCATGAACCGGGTCCGGCCCAAAGAGGCTGCCCAAAAGCCCCGGGACACAGCCTCCTTCGGGGGGCTGGCTGTGGACTTTGACGCCCGGGTGGTGATGGTGGACGGCCAGCGGGCTGACCTGTCCCCCAAGGAGTATGAGCTGCTCAGCTACCTAATCAAAAACCGGGGCCTGGCCCTGACCCGGGAAATGCTGCTGACCCATGTTTGGGGCTATGATTTTTACGGGGATGACCGCACATTGGACACCCATATCAAGCTGCTGCGCAAGCGGCTGGGGCCTTACAGCAAATATATTGTCACCTTGCGGGGGGTGGGCTACCGGTTCGATGGGCCGGAGGAGAGGAGGCCATAGGATGAAAAAGAAGCTGCTCTATCTGCAGATTATCGCCCTGGCTGTTACAGTGCTGGGTGTGCTCGGGCTGGGCGCGCTGGTGTTCAGCCGGGACGCGATGAATATGACAGCCGTGTATATCTTTGCCGGGCTCGGCGTTACAGGGTTCGTGGGCAACGCCGTTTTGGCTCTGCTGCGGGTGTTGGTGGAAAAGATTGAAAAGGACGGCCGTCCATGAAAAGGCCCGCCCGGCCCCGCCGCCCTATAGGGGTCAGCGCCCAGATGGCCCTGGGTTTTGGGATTTTCGCTTTGGTGACTGTGGTTCTGCTGTGGGTTTTTCAAATTTTCCTGCTGAACCCCTTTTATCAGGCCATCAAAACCCAGGAGGCGGAACAGACCGCGGAGGCCATTGTCCGGCAGCTGGACAGCGACCAGCTGGACGCTGCCGCCCGGGCGCTGTGCATCAAAAGCGGCTCCAACATCTTTGTCAGCGACTCTCGGGGGCGGCAGCCTGTGGGATATAAGCACATCTTCCAGGACAGCCTTACCGCTGGCCTCAGCCAGATAGAGCGGGCCGCCCTGTTCGACCAGGTGAATCTCCATGGAGGGGAGTATACCCAGTTCTTCCGCTCCCGGCAGACCGGGGGTACAGAGCTGCTGTTCTACGCGGTGACTGTACGCACCCCCTCTGGCTTGGACTGGATGGTGGCAGTGGAGACTGAAATCACCCCCATGTCCGCCACAGTGGAGACCCTGCTGGCCCAGCTTATCTGCCTGACCCTGGTGCTGCTGCCCTTGGGCATCCTGCTGGCAGTGTATATCCCCCGGCGGCTTACAAGACCTCTGACAAAGATGAACGAGGCCGCCAAGCTCCTGGGCCAAGGGGACTATTCTGTCCGCTTTGCCGGGCGGGGGGCCAGAGAGGTCAGCGAGCTCAGCGCCACCTTAAACTTCGCCGCCGCCGAGCTCTCCAAGGCCGACCGCCTGCGCCGGGAGCTGCTGGCAAACGTCTCCCACGATTTGCGCACGCCTTTGACCATGATAAAAGGCTATGGGGAGGTTATGCGGGATTTGCCCGGAGAGAATACCCCGGAGAACGTACAGATTATCATTGATGAAGCCGGGCGGCTCAATGATTTGGTCAATGATTTGCTGGATTTGTCCCGGCTGGAGGCAGGGGTCATCCGGCTGGAAAAGGAGCGCTTTAACCTGACTGAGAGCATTCGGGCCATCCTCACCCGGTATGACAAGCTGGCGGACTACCGCTTTCCCTTTACAGCAGAGGAGGAGGTATACGTGCTGGCGGATAAGCTGAAAATCTCCCAGGTGGTGTACAATCTGGTGAACAACGCTGTCAACTACGCGGGAGATGACAAGACCGTATCTCTGCGCCAGGAGACCGCCGGAGAGCGGGTGCGGGTCTTGGTCAGCGACACTGGAGAGGGTATCCCGGCAGACAAGCTCCAGGACATCTGGGAGCGCTATTACAAGGTAGACCGGGAGCACCGCAGGACCCAGGTTGGCACCGGGCTGGGGCTCTCTATTGTAAAAAACGTGCTGGATTTGCACGGCGGCGCTTACGGCGTTATCAGCGAGCAGGGCAAGGGCAGCACCTTCTGGTTTGAGCTGGACACTGCCCCTGAGGAGGAAGCAAAGGGAGATGTTTGACATCTCCCTGCCAGACCGCTATAATAAAAGAACCCCTTCCGGTGAGGGGTTTTTGAAGCGAGCTAGCCGCTTGGCTGAGCCCCAAGCGGCTAGGGCATGTTCACATAAGCTGACCATGCGGATTTTGGAGTAAATTTTTGTCAGATTCAAGGCGAAAATTCGCAGATGTACTGGCGTACTTCAAGAATTTTCAACGTGGAAGATGGCAAAAATTTGCCCAAAAGACGCGTACGAACGCTTATGTGAACACGCCCTAGTAAAGAGCGTTTCATTTCATTAGGTGGGCTGGCCGCTGTGCGGCAATGTCCCCTATATGTGCATTATACCATATCCCACTTATATATCAAGCCACGAAAGGAGAATGCTCTATGCGAGCTCGCCCGCTGAGCCGGTCCGGAACCATCGGCCTGTGCTCTCCCAGTCATATTCCTCTCTATGAGGCTGCGCCCGGCCAGGAGATACCCTGGAGCCGGGAGTATAAGAAAATTACCGCCGCCATGGAAAAGGAGGGCTTCTCCGTTGTCCAGGCGGAGAACATGTATAAGAAGACCTGGGGCTTTCTGGCCTCCGACCAGGAGCGGGGCGCGGACCTGAACCAGCTGGCGGCGGACCCCCGGGTGGAGTACATCCTGTTCGGCGGGGGCGAGGGCGCGCCGGAGGTGCTGCCCTGGCTGGACTATGAACTGTTCCGGCAGAACCCCAAGCGCGTCTGCTCCTACAGCGACGGCACCAGCATTCTCAACGCCGTCTGGGCCAGAACCGGCCTGGAGACCTATTATGGCCAGGACCCCACTCTCTTTACGGACTGGATCGACTATAACCGCCGCCACTTTGAGGGGCACATCCTCAGCGACAGCATGGAGGTCCATGAGAGGAATTCCCCCTGGCTGTGCCTGAGCCCCGGCCGGGCGGAGGGCGTGCTGTGCGGCGGCTATACCATGAACTTCGCCCTGCTGCTGGGTACGGAATACTTCCCGGTAGATTTGAACGAACCCCACATCCTGTTCCTGGAGGACCATCAGATGTTCGGAGGAGAGGACCATGTGAGCGCTATGCTGGGGTATATTGAGCAGAGCGATTTTATGAAGTCTGTGTGCGGGCTGGTCTTCGGCAATTACTCTGACAGCCCCTGTCCCAATCTCTATGCCCGGCTGCGGGTGCTGGGAGAGCGGCAGGGGATTCCGGTGGTGTACTGCGACGACTTCGGCCACGGAGCCAACCACGCCATTCTGCCCATTGGGCGGCGGGCCCGGCTGGACACAGAGGGCGGGCTGGTATATTTGCAAGGGATATAACTTTTCTCCAAAATCTGCCGACTAATTATAGAGAAGATTTTCTGAGAGTGAGGGAACCCTATGACTATCCGTATTGATTCCGCAACCCAAATTTCCCCCATGAAGGCCGGCACATGGGCAAAGCCCCAAGTGGGGGCAGAGAGACAAGCGCCCCGCACGGATTCGGTAGAGATATCCCAGGAGGGGCTGAGGGCCCAGGAGGCCGCCCGCTTCTCCCGGCTGGAAACCCTGCCGGAGGGGGTGGATAAGGACGCGCTTATGGCTCAGGTACAGCAGTGGCGGCAGAGCCACCAACTGGAAGTGAACTGGAACGCCGCTGTGGACCCGGACCATAGCATCTACGCCAAAAGCTATATGGAGTCCCTGGTCTGCCAGTATGAGGGCACACGGCAGAAAGTCGAGACCTACTACGCCCAGGCCCACCAGGAGAATCTGAGCTTTGCCAACCCCCACAACCATTTGGTGGAGAAATATAAGTTCTCCGGTTCTCCCTATTTCCGAGGTGATATGACAGAGGCCCAGCGGGATATGGCTTTCCGCCAGGAGGAGGCCCTGCTGTGGGGCGGGCGACTGGCCCTCAACGACCCCTGGGCGCTGGCGGCCTTTGGCGGCGTGCCCAAGGGTGAGGACGTGGAAAAAACAGCCCGGGCCTATGCCCAAAGCGTGATAGACGGGCTGATTGCTGAGTATAAAACCACGAACCAAATCCAAGACTAAACGAAAAAGATAGGAGATTCCCATGAGCGAAACTGTAGAAAACTGCACCCATGACTGCTCCTCCTGTGGGGTGGACTGCCCTTCCCGGCAGGAGCCAGAGAGTATGCTGGAAAAGCTGAACGATTTGAGCCATGTGAAAAAGGTCATTGGCGTGGTCAGCGGCAAAGGAGGCGTGGGCAAGTCCCTGGTCACCTCTCTGCTGGCCACTATCCTGCGCCGCCGGGAGAACGCGGTGGCCATTCTGGACGCGGACATCACTGGGCCCAGCATCCCCAAGTGCTTTGGCCTGAAGGGACGGGCAATGGCTGATGAAAATGGCCTGTATCCCCGGGACACCAAGACCGGAATCAAGGTGATGAGCATTAACCTGCTGCTGGATGAGGAGACCGCCCCTGTGGTGTGGCGGGGCCCGGTGATTGCCGGGGCCATCAAGCAGTTCTGGTCCGAGGTGGTGTGGGGCGATGTGGATTACATGTTTGTGGACATGCCCCCCGGCACCGGCGATGTGCCCCTGACTGTGTTCCAATCCCTGCCTGTGGACGGCATCATCATTGTCACCTCACCCCAAGAGCTGGTGGGCATGATTGTGTCCAAGGCAGTGGAAATGGCAAAGCTGATGAACATTCCCGTGCTGGGCCTGGTGGAGAATATGAGCTACTTCCAGTGTCCGGACTGCGGCAAAAAGGTCAGCCTGTTCGGCGAAAGCCATATTGACGAGGTGGCCGCCAAATACGCCCTGTCTGTACTGGGACGGCTGCCCATTGACCCCACCTTAGCCAGCGCCTGCGACAGGGGCATTATTGAGCTGTTCGGTGGCGATTGGCTGGAAGCTGCCGCGGACAAGCTGGAAAGCCTGTAAGCATACCATGTGAAAAGCAAAAAGCCCCCGCTTCCCAAGAAGCGGGGGCTTTTTTCAGCTGCCTTACAGACTCAGCCGGTCGAACTCTGTGCCGTCCAGCCGCTTCCAGAGGAACAGGCCGTCTTCCAGAATCATATAGCTGTGGGGGCTGTTCTCTTTCGGGATGGACACAGAGCCTGGGTTCAGGTACCACCAGCCAGGGGGGGCGCTCTGCTTGGCGGGCACATGGGTATGGCCGTGGAGGAGCACGTCTCCCCCAGAGAGCGCGGGGGGAGACGCCAGATTGTAGCAATGGCCGTGGGTGGCGAAGATAAGATGGCCGGCAGCTTCCAGCAGGCAGTATTCGGCCAAAACCGGGAAGCTGAGAACCATTTGGTCCACCTCAGCCTCACAGTTGCCCCGCAGGCAGAAAATTTTATCCGCCAGGGGGTTCAGCAGCGCGATGACCTCCTTGGGGGCATAGCCCTGGGGCAAATCGTTCCGGGGGCCGTGGTACAGAATATCCCCTAAAAGCAGGAGCTTATCTGCCTGTTCCTGGACAAAAGCCTGCAAAAGCAGGCGGCAGTAGTGGGCTGAGCCGTGAATGTCAGATGCAATGAGCCATTTCATTTGGTGGTTCCTCCTTAGTGGGAAATTTATTCTGCGTCCCCTGCAGCCCTCTGGGAATGGGCGCTCTCTTCAAAGCGGGAGTGTCCGTTCCGAGGGGTTTTTCGTGTTCCCCCGCCCGCAGGGCGGGGGAACACAGATGATTATCTCTGTGATTTGGACACTCCCCTTAAAAGCCATGGCCTTGCCAACCAGGGCAGCACATGATATAATGGAATGACTGACCGTTAAACAAAAATACATTCCCAGCCGGGGAGGCAGATAGATATGAAAGAAATCCTGCGAAGGACCTGGGCGGAAATCGACTTGGATGCCCTCTCTCACAACTTCCAAACTGTGCGCGCCGCCGCCAACCCTCAGACGGAAATCTGCTGTGTGGTGAAAGCTGACGGCTACGGCCACGGGGCCGTCCGGATGGCAAAAGAGCTGGAAATGCAGGGCGCGGGCTGGTTCGCTGTGTCCAATCTGGAGGAGGCCCTGCAGCTGCGCCAGGGAGGCATCTCCCGACCTGTGCTGGTGCTGGGCTTTACTCCCGCTGAGGAGGCTGCTGTTCTGGCCCGGGAGGATATCTCCCAGTGTGTGTATTCCGGGGAATATGCCCAAGAGCTGTCCCAATACGCCCAGGGGGCCGGCGTCCGGGTGAAGATTCACGCCAAAATTGACACTGGCATGGGCCGCCTGGGCTTCACCTTTCAGGATATCAACCGGGACGAGGCCGCGATTGGGGCGGTGAAAACTGCCTGCACTTTGCCCGGGCTTCTCCCAGAGGGCATCTTCACCCACTTCGCTGTGTCTGACGAAGGCCGGGCAGGGGACAGCTTTACCATGCGCCAGTTCGGGTGCTTTAAGGAGATGACAGAAGCTCTGGGCCGGGAGGGTCTGCGCTTTTCTGTGCGGCACTGCGCCAACTCCGCCGCTGTGTTCGACTACCCCCTCTCCCACATGGACATGGTCCGGGCCGGGGTGGTGCTGTATGGGCTGATGCCCTCCCAAAGCCTGCGCAGCGCCCCAAACCTGCGGCCTGTGCTGTCTCTGCGCTCCGTGGTGTCCCATGTGAAGACCATTTTGCCCGGCGCGACTCTAAGCTATGGCAGAACCTTCACTGCCCAGCAGGAGATGCGGGTGGCCACAGTGCCTGTGGGCTACGCGGACGGCTATTCCCGCCGCTTGGAGCAGGGCGGGGCCCAGGTGCTGATACAGGGCAGGCGCTGCCCTGTGCTGGGAAGAATCTGCATGGACCAGCTGATGGCAGACGTAAGCGCCCTGGGAGAGGTGCCTACCGGCGAGCGTGTGACCCTTATCGGCCGGGACGGAGCAGAGGAAATTACAGCCGCAGAGCTGGCCTCCTGGGAGGGGACCATCAACTATGAGGTGGTCTGCGCCCTGTCCAAGCGGGTGCCCAGGGTGTACCTCAAGGACGGCAAGATGGACAGCATTTATAACCAGCTGCTGCCGTGAACTTCGCCTTTTGGCTTTCGGGGCGGGTTGAAAATCCAATCCGTCAAATTGTCATTTGCGGGGGTGAAGCAATATGCGGCTGGAAATACAAAACGTGAAAATGCGCAGCACGGCCATCAGACGCATTTACCTGGAAGCATTCCCCAAAAGAGAGCGTATGCCGTTTCCTATGATGGTGGCAATGTCCAAACTCTGGAACACGCAGTTTTTCGGCTTTTACCATAACAGCATCCCCTGCGGATTCACATACTCAGAGCCTGTATTCACAGCGGATAAACACCTTATGGGCAGTGATTCCCTCTCCAGCAAACAGCGGCCAGGCTCTGCGCCCGGCCGCTTCCGCTTCTTTCCTTATCCCCGTCCGAACTTCTCGAATTTCAGGGAACGGGGGATAAACTTCTTAATGGCCTCCAGCAAATCCTCGTCCGGGTCAAAGACCACCAAAGTCTTGCCGGTCTTGCCGCTGCGCACAATCATGTACCAGGAGTCCCGGTGGTCCCCGAACTGGGTGGCATAGACCCTGGCGTCAAAGGAGCGGGTCTTCAGGCGGGCCTCGTTCTCCGTAAACTTGCCGATGTCCTCGCAGGAGTCGCACTCAAAGGAGGTCATCCGCTTGCGGGTGGAGCGGTTCATAATCTTGTCCACAGTGACAAAGCCGTTGGTCAGGCTGTACTCAAATTCCAGCATCCGGGCCGACACCAGCTTATATCCCCCGAACACTGCTCCAGCGGCAATCAGCAGGGTGAGCATGGGGAAGGGCACAATCAGCACGCCCACCACAAAGCCGATGAAGGTGAGCACAAAAATTCCCGCCACAACCCCGGCCACCACCAGCGCGTCCACGCTCTCAAACTTCTTTTTTACCATCCGTTCTACAAATACATCGTTCATCTTGAAATTCCTTTCCCGGCAATCGCTTATATTTGTTTATTATAACATAGAAAGACACACAATGCAACGGTATTTTGCGCATGTATTTTGCCCAGACGAAAAAAACTTGAAAGCCTGTGCTGGAAGTGGTATAATAAGCAGGCTAGATTTCAAAAGCAATGGGCATCCAATTGCAAGGAAAGGACGTTGGAAGATGAAGGAAAAAATCGACAGCCTTCGAGAGAGCTTTGAGCAGGAGCTGTCCCGTACCATGAGCAGCGACGCTGTAGAACAGCTGCGGGTGGCCTATCTGGGCAAGAAGGGCTCTGTAACCGGGCTGCTGAAAAGCCTGAAGGACGTGGGCGCCCAGGAGAAGAAAGAGCTGGGCCAGCATATCAACCAGCTGAAAAAGCAGGTGGAGGAGCGCTTGGCCCAACGGGTAGAGAGCATCCGTGCCGCAGAGGAGCAGCGGGAGATTGCCGCCGTGGAGCGCTACGACGTAACCCTGCCCTCCAAAGGGCTGACAGGCTCTTACCACCCCATCACCCTGGTGCAGCGCCAGCTGGAGGAGATTTTCAGCTCCATGGGCTTTATTGTGGAGGACTTTAAGGAGATTGTCACAGACTATGAGTGCTTTGAGGCTGTGAACATCCCCAAGGACCATCCGGCCCGGGACATGCAGGACACCTATTATTTGGAGAACGGCCAGCTGCTGAAAACCCACACCTCCGCCGCACAGAACTTTATTCTGCAAAAGTACGGCGCGCCTGTACGGGCCATCTTCCCTGGCAGGTGCTTCCGCAACGAGGCCACGGACGCCAGCCACGAGACCACCTTCTTCCAGATGGAGGGCATTATGGTGGACAAGAACATCTCCATCTCCAACCTGATATATTTTATGAAGACCATGCTCTCCCAGGTTTTTGAGCGGGAGGTAAAGGTCCGGCTGCGCCCGGGCTTCTTCCCCTTTGTAGAGCCGGGCTTTGAGCTGGACATCAACTGCCTTATCTGCGGGGGCGAGGGCTGCTCCACCTGCCACCACTCCGGCTGGGTAGAGCTGTGCCCCTGCGGGATGATTCACCCCAATGTGCTGAAAATGGGCGGCGTGGATCCAGAGGAATACACAGGCTTTGCCTTTGGCCTGGGCCTGACCCGGCTTGTCATGATGAAATACGGCGTGAAGGATATCCGGGATTTGAACAGCGGGAACCTTAAAGCCCTCAGCCAGTTCCAGCAAGCGTAAAAGGAGAACACGATGCAGATAACCAACAAAACCGTCATGGGAAATATGGAGCAGCACCAGCCGCAGGCACCGGCTGGCAGGTCCGCCGAGGGCATGAACCAGCTGTTTATGGCAATGGTGGAGAACATGAAGCACGCCAAGGACATGCGCCAGCTGATGGAAGAGGACGAGACTCTGAGGATTCTATATAAAGCGCTGGACAAACAGATGGGTGAGGACAGCGAGAAGTCCACTGCCGAGCAGCTGCAGGAGATTTTGGACAAGCTGGCGCCTAAGGCTGCCGGATGATTTTTCAGGGCAGCATCCCTCAAAGATTGCGCAATGCTGCCTTAGATATGACAGTCATTCATTTCGATACATGAAGTGAGGAAAGAAGGAAAACTATGTTAATCTCAATGAACTGGATTGGGGATTTTGTGGACTTGTCCGGCCTGGATTTGCCCGGGTTAATCCAGCGCTTCACCCTCTCCACCGCAGAGGTGGAGGAGGTTGTGGAGATGGGCCGGGATTTGCGGGACGTGGTGGCTGGCAAAATTCTCTCTATAGAAAACCATCCTGACTCCAAGAAGCTCCACCTGCTGAAGGTGGATGGCGGCGATAAGATTTACGACGTGGTCTGCGGCGCCCCCAATGTGCGGGAGGGCCTGATTGTCCCCTTCGTAAAAGAGGGGGGCATGGTGGCCGGGCAGGAGATAAAAACCGCTGTCATTGCCGGATATGAGAGCCACGGCATGTGCTGCTCTGAGAAAGAACTGGGCATCTCTGCTGACCACTCCGGCCTGATGGAGCTGCCTGAGGACGCCCCGGTGGGCCGGGACATCACAGAGATTTACCCCATTAAAGACACTGTGTTCGAGGTGGACAACAAGTCCCTGACCAACCGGCCTGATTTGTGGGGCCACTATGGCATTGCCCGGGAGTTTGCCGCCCTGACCGGCCGGGAGCTGAAACCTCTTGAAACAGTTTCTTTAGAGCAGTTCGACAGCCTGCCCCCCATTGACATCCAGGTGGAGGACACAGAGCTGTGCCTGCGCTATACGGGCCTCAAGGTGCGGAATATCACAAAGAAAATCAGCCCAGTGGAGATGCGTATCCGCCTGTTCTACTGCGGCAGCAGGGCCATCAACCTGCTGGCGGATTTGACCAACTATCTGATGCTGGAGATGGGCCAGCCCATGCACGCCTTTGACTGCGCGAAGGTGGACTCTATCCAGGTAAAGCGCTTTGGCGCGCCCTTCTCCTTCACCACCCTGGACGGCGTGGAGCGCAGCATGGACGAAAACACCCTGATGATTTGCTCTAAGGGGGAGCCTGTGGCCGTGGCGGGTATTATGGGCGGACTGGACTCTGAGATAGAGGACAATACGGACAGCCTGCTGCTGGAGTCTGCCAATTTCGACGGGGCCAGTGTGCGCAAATCCTCTACTCGGCTGGGCCTTCGTACAGATGCCTCCATGCGCTATGAGAAGACCCTGGACCCGGAGATGACTGATACCGCCATCCAGCGGTTCATGAAGCTGCTGCTGGATGTGGATTCGGATGTCCAAATCATTTCCCGGATGACGGATGTGTATGTGAAGCATTACCCCCAGGTGGAGCTGAGCTTTGATCAGGCCTATGTGGACAGGTACACTGGCATTGAAATCACTGGGGAGCGGATTCTTGCCACCCTGCACGCCCTGGGCTTTGGGGCCCAGCAGCAGGGGGACAGCTTCACAGTGCAGGTGCCCAGCTGGCGTGCCACCAAGGACGTGACCATCAAGGCGGATATTATTGAGGAGATTACCCGGATATATGGGTATGACAATTTCAATATCTCCACCACCATGAGCCCTCTGTATCCCCAGCGCAAATCCCCGGGTGCCCGGGCAGACGGCCTGGCTAAGGACCTTCTGGTGAAAACCTATGGCCTGCACGAGGTCCACTCTTATATCTGGTCTGACGCCAAGAAATGCAAGGGGCTGGGCATCGCCCTGGACGAGAACGTGAAGCTCCTCAACGCCCAGACCCCGGACCACGAGACCCTGCGCAGAAGCATGGGTCCCACCCTGCTCTCGGTTCTCCAGGAGAACCGGAGCTTTGCCCCTGCATTCGGCGTGTTCGAGATTGGCCGGACGGCAGAGGGCTTGAAAGAGGACGGCCTGTGCAATGAGCGAAAGAAGCTGGGCATTGCCCTGTTCAGCCGCACCACACCGGAGCGGGAGCTGTATCTACAGGCCATTGAGATAGTAAAAGCTCTGGGGCAGAGCGTTAAAGGCATCAAGCTGGAGCTGGCCAACTGTACGCCCCAGTACAGCTGGCAGCACCCCAGGAACACTGCCGCTATACTGGGCAAAGGCCAGCCCCTGGGCTGGCTGTGCACAGTGATTCCCTCTGTGCTGCGGAACATTGACAGCAAGGCGGCCGTGGTCTGCGTGCAGCTGGACATGGACACTTTCGCTGCCCTGGAGGGCCAGGAGCTAATCTATCAGGAGCCTTCCCGGTTCCCAGGCATTGATATGGACTTGTCCCTTCTGGTGCCGGAGGGGATGCGCTTTGCAGATATGGAGGCTGCCTGGGCCGGGGCTGGGGAAACCCTCAAGGATGTGAGCCTGATTGACAGCTTTGAGCAGAACGGAAAGAAGAGCCTGACCCTGCGGCTCGCGTTCTCCTCTCGGGAAAAGACCCTCTCCAAAGAAGAGGTGCAGCCGGTGGTGGACAGCATTGTGGCAAAGCTCAGCGCGGCGGGCGCGGCACTGAGAGGCTAAGGCCGCGAAAAAAAGCCTTGCATTTCCCCCGGGTTTCGGGTATGATAGTATTATTACCATACAACTCCACAAAGAACGGAGGTGGCAGCGATGCCGGACGACCACAACAATACCATAACCTTTTCCCTTGACGAGCTGCGTGAAGCGGATATGAAGCGTATCCTTCTCACTGTCTACGACGCGCTGAAGGAAAAGGGTTATAATCCCATCAGCCAAATCGTGGGCTATCTGCTGTCAGAGGACCCCACCTATATCACGACCCACAACAATGCCCGCAGCCTCATCCGCCGGGTGGACCGGGATGAGCTGCTCAAGGCCATGGTGCGGAGCTATCTGGGAGAATAAGAGCCTTTTCAGCAGGCTCGATTCCCCAAAACAAATATATCTTGGAAGCGTGGTGACTGGATGAGCGAGCAGAAAGCAAAGGCCCCCCAGCAGGAGCAGGGCTTCCCCTCTTACAAGGGCAAGCCCCTGGTGCGCAGCGGGGATACCATCTACTATGGCAGCATGGCCGACAAGTACGTGGTCAAACTGGACATTAAGTCCAAAAAGACTGTCGGCGCCTTGGAGGTGGCGGATAAGGTATCCGTCCAGCTGATGTATACGGACCCTGAGATTCGCACGCGCAAGCAGATTGTGAAAACCAGCGAAAAGGATGGGCTTTATCTGGCCCTGGATATTGCCGAGGCCTGGCTGAACAAGGCCCTGTCCGCCTGAGCACAAAAAGCAGGCCGCTCCGTTTTGAAAGCGGGGCGGCCTTTTTGCGCTCTTTTTACCCTCCGCGCTGGCAGTTCTCCTTCTCAAAGTGCAGCAGCAAGGAATAGATAATGGCTTTCTGTTCACTGTCCAGTCTGTCCAGTGTGACTGTCTCCTCCTGCTTCAGCCCCAGCAGATAGTCTGCGGACACATGGAAAAACAGGGAGAGCTCCACCAGCTTGGCTGCAGTGGGGACAGATACTCCCATCTCCCAGGCATTGACACTGGAACGGGTCACAGTCATAAGCCGCGCAAGCTCAGTCTGTGTCATATCTCTGCTGAGCCGAAGTGCCTTGATTCTCTCATCAAATCGGATGACCAACAGAATCCCTCCCCTGTTGTCAATTATATCTTTCGAAATCAGATAATGAATTATCACAAAAAGATAATTTAATTTGACAAACTCCGCAAGCTGTGCTATACTTTCTGAAAGAAAGCGGCTTTGCACGCTTATCTTTCAAAAAGTATACGCAAAGACACAAACACAGAAGGAGTGATTGGATGGATGTGGAGCAAAACACCCAGAATCCCCCAGGCCAGCAGCCCACAAAATATTGCCGGCACTGCGGCGGGTAGATTCCGGCGGACGCGGTGGTGTGCACCCTGTGCGGCCGGCAGGTAGAGCAGCTGAACCAGCCCCAGGCCGCTCAGCCCCAGGTAGTCATCAACAATACCAACACAAATACAAACACCAATATGAATGGCGCTTTCATGGCCGCAAAACCAAAAGACAAGTGGACAGCCCTGCTGTTGTGCTTTTTCCTGGGATTTCTGGGAATCCATAAGTTCTATGAGGGAAAAATTGGTATGGGAGTCCTGTACATATTCACTTTGGGGCTGTTTGGGATTGGGGTCCTGATTGACTTTATTGTCCTTCTCTTCAAGCCAAACCCATACTATGTATAAAAGCATATAAAGAAGGACAGGCTGTTCCAAAGGGGAACAGCCTGTCCTTTTACTTTTTGGCCTTTTGATGGGGAATTGCCATAGAGGACAGGGCCTGGTAATTTTCCAGCTCCTCCCGGCTTTGGGGAGCCCGAGGCATCAGGCCTGTGCACTCATTGGCTGAGGCTACATTGGATGTCCCCGGAAGCTGCTCCTCAAAAGGTGTGTCGTGCTCATGATAGTCAAAAGATTTTTTGCCGCGTTTTCTTCCCGCCATATTGCGCCTCCCGCACAGATATTTTTGCATGAATAGCATTTCCTCAGCTGGGCCGGGATATGCGGAGGATTGCAAAAAGGTATGCTTTTCCCCAATCCCAGCAGCCAGCCAGTATCAGGACAGACATCATTTGGCGGGGACTAAGCAGTTTTTACAATCTCCCAAAAAATTTTGAAATTACTCTTGATTTTGCTCTTTCAATTTGTTACCATGTTTCCACACCGGCCGGTGAAATCAAAACAGCCTTTGGCTGAGAAGGAGATTTGCCATGACAGAAATGGAGCAGCTTCAACAGGATTTGACCGCGCTGGGTGTGCAGCAGGGGGATGCGCTGCTTGTGCACTCCTCTATGAAAGCACTGAATACAACCCTTACCCCAGAGCAGGTGATTGGCTGCCTGCAGGCAGCTTTGGGCCCAGAGGGCACCCTGCTGATGCCTGCGCTGACCTATGAGAACGTGACCAGCGAACATCCGGTGTTCAGCTCTGCCGATACCCCGCCCTGTGTGGGGCTTCTGCCAGGAACCTTCTGGAAGCTGCCCGGGGTGGAGCGGAGCCTTCACCCCACCCACTCGGTTTGCGCCCGGGGACGGCTGGCCCACCGGCTCACTGTGGGACACGCCATGGATGACACTGCTGTGGGGCCCCACTCCCCCTTTATGCAGCTGGCAGTTGTGGGAGGCAGGCTGCTGTTTATTGGGGATATCTTAGAGAGCTGCACCTTTATGCACGGGATAGAGGACATTGTCCAGCCCCCCTGGATTCGCCCCGCGCCGCCCAGGACCTTCCTGCTGGACGGGCAGGAGCGGACCTATCCCGGCAGCGATGAGTTTGGCTGGGGACAGGAGTTCCAGCGGATTGGAGACATGCTGGAAGAGCCGGACATCCGGCGGGGCAAGCTGCTGGGCGCCAATGGGTACCTGATAGACGCCCGGGCCCTGCTGGCAGTGGGGCTGATGGAGATGCGCAGCAATCCCTATGCCTTTGTGACAGACATATCCAAGTGGATATAGTAAAAATCCAAACTGGAGTTCTCACACTCTAAAAGAAACGCACCGGCACCCCCCCTTTTGTGCAGCAGTATCCGGCTTTCAGAGCCCCCCTCCAGGAATCACGCCGGGAATTGCCAAATAAGGGCTGGCGTGCTTGACACTGAGGGGCGGATTGTGATAGAATCTCAAGGAAAGATATCATTGAAAAGGGAGTCTTCGCCATGAAAAATTATAAGCTGGCCGTGCTCAAGGGCGACGGCATTGGCCCCGAGATTGTGGACCAGGCTATTCAGGTTCTGAATAAAACCGCCCAGGCCTACGGATTCTCTGTGTCCTATGACTATGCCCTGTTGGGCGGCGCGGCTATTGACGCCACTGGCGTGCCCCTGCCCCAGGAAACCATTGACGCCTGTAAAGCCGCAGACTCCGTGCTGCTGGGGGCAGTGGGCGGGCCCAAGTGGGACAGCCAGCCTGGCAATAACCGCCCGGAGAAGGGACTTCTGGGCATCCGCAAAGCCCTGGGCCTGTACGCCAATCTGCGCCCTGCCGTTATTTTCGCCCCCCTGCGGGACGCCTCTCCCCTGAAGCCGGAAATCATTGGTGACAGCCTGGACATTATGGTGGTGCGGGAGCTCACCGGCGGCATCTACTTCGGTGACAGGGGCACGGAGGAGCAGAATGGCATAAAGTCCGCCTATGACACAGAGCGTTACAGCGTGCCCGAGGTGGAGCGCATTGCCCGGGTGGCTTTCGACATGGCCATGAAGCGGGATAAGCGCCTGTGCAGTGTGGACAAGGCCAACGTGCTGGACAGCTCCCGGCTGTGGCGGAGCGTGGTGGACGAGATGGCCAAGGAGTATCCTGAGGTGACGGTCAGCCATCTGTATGTGGACAACACCGCCATGCAGCTGGTGCGGAATCCCGGCCAGTTTGACGTGATTGTCACCTCCAACATGTTTGGGGACATCCTCTCCGATGAGGCCTCTATGATAAGCGGCTCCATTGGGATGCTGGCCTCCGCCAGCCTGGGAGAGGGCGGGCTGGGCCTGTATGAGCCCATTCACGGCTCTGCCCCGGATATCGCCGGGCAGGACGCGGCCAATCCCCTGGCAACCATCCTCTCTGTGGCCATGCTGCTGCGGTACTCCCTCAACGAGCCCGCTGCCGCCCAGGCCATTGAAGACGCGGTAGCCAAGGCCCTCACCCAGGCCAGGACACGAGACATCTATACCGAATCCTGCGGAGCCAAACTGGTGGGCTGTAGGGAAATGGGAGACATTGTGAGCGGGCTCATTCACTGATACCTAAAACTACATATTTATTTTTCTCACCCGCAGGGCAGAGAAAACAAGAAATGAGTTAGTATTAAGAAAATGTTGAATACCTGCCACCGGGCAGTGGATGCGAAAGCATTCTGGCACATCGTTAGGTTTTTGAAGATGTGCCGGGATGCTTTTTTTGTTTCTCTCCTCTGTTTTTCAAATAGTAAGGAGGTTCTTTATGAAAAAGCTGTTCCGCTATTTTACTCCCGCTGAGAAGGCCCTCTGGCTGAGCTCGGTGCTCCTTATCCTGGCCAGCGCCCGGCTCTTTCCCGGCGGCGGGCCGCTGACCCTGATTGCCTCCCTGACGGGGGTGACCTCTCTGCTCTTCAATGCCAAGGCAAACCCTGTTGGCCCTCTGCTCATGGTGGTTTTCAGCATCCTGTATGGGATAATCTCCTTCTCTGCCCGCTACTATGGGGAGATGTTCGCCTATCTGGGCATGACTGGGCCCATGTCCGTTCTGGCCCTGATTTCCTGGGTGAAGAATCCCTATCAGGGCCAGCGGGCCCAGGTCCATATCGCCCGGCTGAGCAAGAGGGCTGCTGTACTCATCCTGC
The DNA here is from genome assembly GCA_910580045.1 of uncultured Eubacteriales bacterium. GTDB lineage: Bacteria > Bacillota > Clostridia > Oscillospirales > Acutalibacteraceae > Acutalibacter. The sequence continues at coordinate 41,116 of CAJTXF010000010.1, read as the reverse complement.
TGCTCACCCTGCTGGTGACGGGACTGTTCTACTATATTCTCAAAGCCTGCGGCACGGCAAACCTGCCCCTCAGCACAATCAGCGTGGCAACCAGCTTTCTGGCCGTGGCGCTGACCTATCTGCGCAGCCCCCTGTTCGCCTTGGCCTATGCGGCGAATGACGGCGTGCTTATCGCTCTCTGGCTGCTGGCGGGGGACTCGGGCACCTGGGCGGTAGTGGTGTGCTTTGGTGTGTTTCTGGTAAACGACAGCTATACCTACTACAACTGGCGCAGGCTCCAGCGCCGCCAGGAGAAGGGATAAGAAAACAAAAAAGCCGGGGATATTCCCGGCCGGAACGGAACATTATGCCTGGCTTTTCTTGCGCAAAGTACGCATACAGCGGGTGCAGACTGTGAGCCGCTTTTTGCCCTCGGAGGTCTCTATGGTCATGCGGTGGAGGTTGGGTTTAATTTTCTTGGGCGTGCGGCCCGCAATATACATACGGTTATGAGCAACTTTGTTGCCAAAGACAGTGGTCTTGCCACAGATTTCACATCGCAATGGTATCAGTCTCCTTTCTGCGTTTCCTGTGTGCTCTCAGTATACCAGCTGCCGCAAGGGTGCCGCAAGCTCCAAGACAGTACAGAAAAAAGGAAGCGCAGACACCGTGCCCCTGCTTCGGTACAGAATCAAGATGGGGCTTGCGTTTTGCCCGCTTCCCCGGTATAATAAGTGTAAACTACCAGTAAAGGGGGAAGCCTGTTTTGACCCGCTCTGTAACCTGCGCATAGCAAAGGCTGGCGCAAATCTAAAACATATCTGGCGTCATAGCCTTTGCTCATCCTGATTCTTTTAGGAGGAGCACTATGCGCTACGTTCGAGCCCAAGATATTCTGCCCCAGGATTTGCTGGACCAGCTCCAGCAGTACATAGACGGGGCTTACCTCTACATCCCCCGCAAGGGGGAGAACCGGCTCTCTTGGGGGAACCGCACCCACAGCAAGCAGGAGACCTCTGCCCGCAACCGGGAGATTCTCCGGCGGGCTCTGGCAGGGGAATCCCCGGCCCAGCTGGCGGAGGTGTATTTCCTCACCGAGAAAACCATCCGCCGCATCCTCTCCCAGGAAAAGAAACGGATTTCCCGTTAAGGAGAGCGGCAAAGCAAGAACCCCCGGCATGGCCGGGGGCTTTTTATATTTGCCTCGAAAAAAATTCACTTTTTTGCTCTGGCCTATTGACAGGAAGAAACTGCCATGCTATTATATATTTATCAGTAGATAAAAAATCAGAAGCTGAAATATTAGTAGTCAGCCAAACCTGACAGAGAGAGGATGATGCCTATGCAGATTTGCCGGTAATCTGAAAGCGAAAAACCACGAGACAGAAAGAAAGGATGATTTCTATGACAAAGACTCGTTTTATTGCCATTCTGCTCTCCCTGGCCCTGCTGTGTGGGAGCGTTCTGGCGGTCCCCGGTTTTGCTGCGGATTCTGACGGGGAAACAACCTCCGCCACGGCAGAAGATTTTCCCTTTGACCAGCAGCAAGTCAAAGCCTGGTGGGCAGCCTGGCAGGAGGCCTATGATGCAGAGGAGGAAGCCCTGGCCCAACGCTTCGGCGTGGACGTGGACGATATATGGAGGCTTCTTAGCGGCGGCATTCCCAGCTTCCTCACAGAGGACCTGGTGAATGATATTCTGCACGGCCAGGGGATTGATATCATCACTCCCAGAGCGAAGTACCACTTCGGCGCTCCTGATAACCCCGAGAAACCCCGGCGGACCATTGAGATGGACATCTATCCCCCGGAGACCACAGAGATGAACTCCCTGGCAGGCATTGCGGCGCTGAATGCCCTGCGGGAGCAAAAGCCCGAACTGGCGGAACTGACGGAAGCCTTCGCTCTCTGCTCCCAGCTGAGAGACGCACTTTGGCTGGCCTGCCAGTACTGAACAGCAAAAAAGAAGAGGACCCGGGATTCTTTCCCGGGCCCTTCCTATTTTAAGGAAGTACTGATTAAATCTGGTGCGCATATCGTGCAGTGAATTTTTTCGTCAGAGTGCAAAGATTGAGTGCAGCCAATCTGGCGATTGGCAAACGAAAGCTGTGCACTATGAGGGAAAAAGTGCAAGCGAGATGCGTGTCAAGCCGCCAGGCGTGATTTAATCAATGGTTCCTTAATGCAATGCCCCCACCAGGGTGAAGATTCCCATCAGCACCGGCTGATGCAGCAGATAAATCAGCAGGCTGTGCCGCCCCACCCATGCCAGGGGCGGGAACCCAGGCTTTAATCTGGACATCACCGCCGGGCGGGAACCCACAATCCGCCACAGAAAATATCCCGCCAGGTACAAAAACAGCCAGGGCGCCAGGGGGAAATAGTCAGAGGAGTGGAACCCAGGGCCCGGCAGGCCCAGCACTGCCAGCCAGTCCCACTGGTACAGCCAGCTGGGCAGAGGGCACAGTATCAGCCCCTCAAACCCCAGGCTGCCTCTGGGTACATTCCTGGTGAGGAAGAATGCGGCCAGGTTCAGCCCAAGCCCCAGCCAGGCCGGGAAAGGCGGCTGCTTCCAGCGGCTCCACAGGGCCCATACCCCGCACTGAATCAACCCTGCCAGGCCAAGCAGGTACAGTACTCCGAACAGGATGCTTTCAGAGGGCATGGCCAGATAGGTTGCCAGACTGACCAGCACCCCTGCCCCCAGCACGGTCAGCCCGTGGCGCACTGGGTGGCGGGAGAGCCGGAAGCAGAACCCGGAGAGCAGAATAAACCCCCAGCAGATGCTTTGCTGCCAGATATACCCGGCCTGGCCCGTATACCAGAAGATGGGGATGTTAAGGATATACACCACGTCATATAGAGCGTGGTAGGCAATCATGTTGAGAATCAGCAGCCCCCGGAGACTGTCCAGGGCATGATATCGGTTCCCCGGGCCCTTCAATAGCCCAGCTCCCCGCGCAGGGACTCGTCATCTGCCACCCAGTCCCCCACATCAATCACCCGGTATCTGTCCTTGTCATCCCGGACAAAGACCCGGGCGATTCCGGCGTTGATTACCAGCCTTTTGCACATGGAGCAGCACACCGCATTCTTTATGTAAGAGCCATCGCTGACCTCAGTGCCTGTCAGATACAAATCCGCGCCCAGCATATCCCGGCGGGATGCGGAGATAATGGCATTGGCCTCGGCGTGAACCGAGCGGCAGAGCTCAAAGCGCTCACCCCGGGGAATTTCCAGTTTGGCCCGCAGGCAGTAGCCTAAATCCGTGCAGTTTTCCCGGCCCCGGGGCGCGCCCACATAGCCGGTGGAGATGACCTCGTCATCCTTGACAATAACAGCCCCGTAGTGGCGGCGCAGGCAGGTGCAGCGCTGAGAGACTACTTCGGCCAAATCCAGGTAATAATTGATTTTATCGCGGCGCATGGGAAGCCTCCTTTGATGGTTGGTAAGATTATTTTAGCATAGATGGGGTAGGAATGCAAGGAGGAGAGCGCAGCGGGCCTGACGGCTCGGAGCAGCCCGCTTTCGCCAAGCACAAGCGAAAACGCGGGAGAAAAGTTTCGTCGTCAAAGATACCGCTGCATTTTGACTAAGACTTCCTGCCCAAGCTGCTCTTGCGGATAAAGGCATAATCCTCCTCCGTCAGGAGGATTTCACCGTATTCTTTTTCAAAAGCGGCAATATGAGCCAAAATCAGCTGCTCAATTTCCCGATTGGCAGAGCGTCCGTTATATTCAGCGATATATTTCAGCTTGTCCATGGCTTTCTCTGGGATACGCAAAGTATACTGAGGATATTTGTGGCGGCTCATTCTGATACACTCTCCTTTTTACCGCTTTTGAATTTTGTAAATCGTAATTATTGTATCAAAAGCAAAACAGTGTATCCCATATTGACATCTAGTGGGTATCCACTTATAATGGAAGTTAAAAAATACCATTCGGGAGGAAACCCATGGAAAACTACCGCCACAATTTATCGAAAATGCTGCGCTCTGTCCGCCAGTCCTGTGGATTATCTCAGGCGGCGGTGGCAAAGGGACTATGTGCCCATCGGGCCACCTATTCATATTATGAAGAAGGAAAGCGCACTCCAAGTATAGAGATTTTAATTATATTAGCAAAAATTTTTGACATCCCCGCAGAAGCCTTTCTCTGCCCCGAGAAATTTCAGAGTGTACAAGCTATAAGAATACAGCCTCCCAAAACAGGAGACTGCAAGGCAGAGCGTCTTGGCGGGCTAACACCAGAGGAGACAGAGCTTATTCTTCAGCTACGCAGGAGCAAATCCAAGTAAAAAGGGATGTGCACTTTACTTTTCACCCCAAAAATGCTATGATATTCCTGAGGTGATTTTTCCATGATTGGCTCATTTTCCGGCGCATTGGCCACCCTGGCCATGCTCCTTTTCTTCCAGGTCTGCGGCGTGACCCTGGCCCGGGTTCTCCTCCCCCAAGAAGGCCCGGCCCCCAGACTCCTGCTGGGCAGTGTGTTCGGCAGCGTACTGCTCCAATGGCTTCCGGCCCTGCTGGCCTTCTTCCTGGGCTTTACTCTGAACGCCCACTTGCTGGCAATTTTGCTTGCCAGTCTGCTCACTGCGGGCGCTGTGATTTTGGCCAGAAAACACAACCGCCTTGCCCCCTTTTCCCTCCGCCAGCTGAGCGGGGTATTGGGCCACAGCTCTCTGGTTGCAGTGCTGGCCCTCTGGCTCTTCTTCTGCTTTCTTGTGCTCCACTCCTTCCGATGGGCAGATGGCCGAATCTACAGCAGCCAGGCCACCTTTGGGGACATGGCCATGCACTTGAGCTTTATCACCAGCCTGGCCCGTCAGGGCACTTTTCCCCCTAACTACTCCCTGCTGCCGGGTGTGAGGCTTTCTTATCCTTTCCTATCAGACAGCATCTCCTCCAGCCTCTATCTGGTGGGCGGCGATTTGCGCCTGGCCTACTGCCTGCCCATGTTTCTGGCCGGGGCCCAGGTGATGTTTGGCGGCTGGCTCCTGTTCCGGGCGCTGATGGGCCGCCGCCAGCGCGGCTTTTTAGCCTGGCTGCTCTTTTTCTTTAACGGGGGCTTGGGCCTGCTCTACTTCTTCCATGCCGGGGGGCTTTCCCGGATTTTTACCGGCTTCTATCAGACACCCACCAACCTGTCAGAGAAGAACGTCCGCTGGGTGAACGTGGTGGTGGATATGCTCCTGCCCCAGCGGGCCACTCTGTTCGGCTGGGCAGTACTGTTCCCGGCTCTATACCTGCTGTGCCGGGCTGTTTTTGCCCAGAAGCGCAGCCTGTTCCCAGTGATAGGCCTGCTGGCCGGAGCCCTGCCCATGATACACACCCACTCCTTCTTAGCTCTGGCCCTGGTCTGCGGGGTCTGGCTCACGGTGGAGCTCTGCCGCGCCCATCAGCTCTCCCAGCGGGCAGTCCGTCTGGGGAAATTCCTGCTCCCAGCAGGGCTGGTGCTGATGACAGCTCTGCAGTACATCCTCACCCGCAGCGGCCTGGAGAACTCCTCCGGCCTTCTAATCTTTGCCTGCGGAGCCCTCTGCCTGTGGGCGGGATTTGTGATAACCCTGCTGGTTATGGACTTCACCGCGGGAAAGGGCCGCCCCTGGCTGATGAGCTGGGGTCTTCTGCTGGGCATAACCCTTCTGCTGGCCGTGCCTCAGCTGCTGACCTGGACCTTTCAGCAGGTCAGCACCGGCAGTATGCTCCGGGGCCACTTTGGCTGGATTACCGGAGAGGACAACTACCTGTGGTTCTATCTGAAAAACCTGGGCTTTACAGCGCCCCTGGCCTTTTTCGGCCTGCTTACCGCTAAGCCGGAGGCCTTTGCCCGGTACTGCCCGGCCCTGGCCATCTGGTTTTTGGCTGAGTTCGTGGAGTTCCAGCCCAATGATTATGACAACAACAAGCTGCTGTATGTGGGCTTTCTGTTCCTCTGCTGTGCCGCTGCGGATGGGCTCTGCAGCCTGCTGGAGCGGGTTCGTGACCAGCGGGCCAAGCTGTGGAGCGCGGGCGCGGCTATGGTCGTGCTCACCTCCTCTGCCCTGCTCACTATGGGCCGGGAGGCTGTGGCCAGCTATGAGCTGTTTGGAGACGGCGCTCTCTCCCTCTGCCAGTACATAGAAGAGAATCTGGAGCCCTCTGCCATTGTACTCACAGACCAGCGCCACAACAACGAGGTGGCCTCCCTCAGCGGCCGAAGCGTGGTGTGCGGCTCTCCCTCCTACCTGTTCTACCACGGCCTGCCCTATACGGGCAACGAGGAGGCTGCCCGGAAAATGTATGAGGAGCCTGAGGCCAGCCGGGAGCTTTTCATCCGCCTGGGGGTGGACTATGTGCTTGTCAGCGACTTTGAGAGGAGTTCATTCACTGTGGATACAGACGCCTTAGAGCAGATGTTCCCCCGGGTGTTTGACGACGGCTGCCGGATACTATACCGGGTGGAGGGGCTTTCTGGAGAGGGAAGCTCCGGGAAAGGAGACACGCCATGAGCCATCTGTCTGAGCCTGCCAGCCTGCGGGCCCTGTTGGACAAGCACGGACTGCGCCTGTCCAAGGGCTTGGGGCAGAACTTCCTCATTAACCCCAGCGTCTGCCCCCGCATGGCAGAGGCTTCTGGGGCCGCGGACTGCGCGGGGGTGCTGGAAATCGGTCCAGGGGTGGGGGTACTCACCTGGGAGCTGGCAAAAATCAGCCCCAAGGTGGTGGCTGTAGAGCTGGATAAACGGCTCTTCCCGCTGCTGGACGAGACCCTGGGCTCCTGCGGAAATGTAGAGCTGGTACAGGGGGACATCCTCAAGCTGGATTTAGGGGCCCTGCTCAGGGAGAAATTTGGCGGGGAGAAAATTTGCGTCTGTGCAAACCTGCCCTATTACATCACCTCTCCGGTGATTATGAGCCTGTTGGAGAGTGGCCTGCCCCTCCACGCGGTGACCGTAATGGTTCAGCGGGAGGCAGCCCAGCGCCTCTGCGCCCCGCCGGGAATCCGGGCCTGCGGGGCGGTCAGCGTCAGCGTCCACTACAGAAGCCGTCCCAGGCAGCTGTTTGGGGTCAGCCGGGGGAGCTTCCTCCCACCGCCAAAGGTGGATTCTGCTGTTATCCGCTTTGATATGCTGGAGAAGCCTCCGGTACAGGTTCAGAGTGAGGCGCTGCTGTTCCGCACAGCCCGCGCGGCCTTTGCCCAGCGCAGAAAAACCGTGGCCAACGCGGTTTCTGCTGGGCTTGCCCTGGAGAAGGGGCAGGTAGAGGAGGCCTTGGCCTCAGCCAAGATAGCGTCAACAGCTCGGGCAGAGCAGCTGACTTTAGAGCAGTTTGCCGCCCTGGCTGACTCGCTGTGGGATATTACAGGCAAAGCAAACCTTTGGGAAGGAGAAGGAATATGACGGAGCCGGAGAAAAAACTCTTTCGATTTTTACTGCTGGTGGACAGCGCGGGGATTCTGGTAAGCATGGTGGCAGGGCCTCTGCGCCACACGGCAATCGCGATTGGGGCCGGGGCCTCTGCGGCGCTGATTTCAGTCTGCCTGATTGCCTATGGGCTGTACTTCTTTGCCGGCCGCAAGGGGCGGGGGAGCTGAAAAGGGGTCTGCGCGGAAAAAGGGGAGCGGCTGGGCGAAATCCTTCGCCCAGCCGCTTTGGCTTTTGTATTGGTTATAGGAAAGAGATTCTTCCGTCTTTTGCAGAAGATGGGCAAACCCCTGCCTCTGCTCCTTTGCCGGGATTTCCCCAAAGGATTCTAGGCCGTTAGTTGGGAGCGGCGCTCTTGCTCTGCCTTCCCTGCCGGCGGTTAACGCCGCCTGCCCGCGCCTCCGCCGCGGGAGCTGCCGCCGCTGTGAAATCCACCCCCTGACCGGCCTCCGCCGCCTCGAGAGGGCCTTCCCCCGCCGCCAAAGCCGCTGGAACGCCCGCCGCTGCTGAACCCTCCGGAATGTCCTCCAAAGCCGCCTGGCCTGGGGGGACGGGGCGGTCTGGGGCCCGGCCCGCCAAATCCTCCAAATCCGCCGAACCCACCCGGCGGGGGCGGCGGAGGCGGGGGTGCGCCCCAGGGAGGCCGTCTGCGGCGGTTCAGGGCACTGCCAATAAACATACCCTGCCAGAAACCGCTGCCTCCTCCGGCTCCAGGCCCGGGGCCAGGACCTGGGCCCCCTCCCCTGCCCGCGCGTTTGATAAGACTAAACACTACCAGCAAAACAATGATTACCACAGCCACCCGCAGCAGAGAGAAGAAGACAACCTGCTTGACCGCGTGGCCCGCGCCGTGGAGGTTTGTATCATCTCTGCTATAATCATCCACACCGTCATCATAGGGCCTGCCGTTCCCAACCGATGTATGGCTATAGTAGCTGTCCAGTTCATCCACCACGGCCCGAAAGAACTTTTTTACACCCGCGTCATACTTCTCTTTTGCAAAGTCCGGCTCCAAGTACTCATAGAGCAGGTCGTCCAGCAGGGCCCCATCGAAATAGTCCTCAATACCCAAGCCAGCTGTGGCGTAGTAATCCTCCTCGCCAACAGCCAGCACCAGCAGAATGCCGTTGTTCCGCTCTCTGGAGCCAATGCCCCACTGGTTGAAAAGCCGGTTGGCGTAATCCTCACTATCCTCTCCGCCGAAAAAGTCCACAGCAACCACAGCCACTTCCGCGCCATAGTCCTCAAACAGGCGCTGGTTCTCCTCAATGATTTCATCTTCCAAATCCCGAGACAGAACCCCGGCAGAGTCCAGAACATAGCGGTTTTCCGGCCTATCCGGGATGGCGGCCCAGGCCCCTGGGGCTGCTGCGACTGTTATCAGCAGGGCCGCGAAAAGGGCCGCCAGCCGCCGCGCCAGGGAGCGGGAAAAGGTAGGCTTTCTCATGGGCATACGCGCTCCTTCCATTTATCTGGTGACCCGGCCGGCAATATCGCCGCTCAAATCTTCCGCCCAACCGGTGATATCACCGGCGAATTCATTGGCACGGTCCGTAATATCCCTGGTGAAGTCCTCCACCTGCTCCATGACCACGTCATAGTCCGGGGCATCGGGAGCCTCCTGCGCGGCAGGCGGGACGGGAATGCGGGTGTCCTCCGCCACCGCAGCCTCTTCCTCCTCGGTCACGGCCTTATCAAAGGTGGCAAGAGCCTTTTGAAATGCGATGGGCTGAAAGCGCTCCAGTTTGGCGTTATACTCCCGGGCATTATCATTATAGCTGCTCCGCTGAATCTTGTCCTGCTCGGACTTCATCTGGGCAATAAGCTGGCCCGGATATTTCTTATCCTTCTCCGCCAAGCCCACTTGCTCCAAGGCATCTGCCAGGGCCTGCGCGGACGAATCCAGAGCCTGGTTGGCACGGACTGTGTCAGCAAAGCCTGTCTCCTCGCCGTCAAATACAGCCCTCTCCGCGCAGCGCACCTGATACTCTAAGTCATCCGCCAGGGCTTCCAGAGAGGGCTCCTTGTCCGTGTAACGCTTGGCCAAGGTGACCAGGTCGCTGGCCGCTGCCCGGCGCTTTTCCAGACCTTCATAAATCGCGTAGCCGCCCTGGTCATAGTAGTAGCTGTCAGAGGCCTCCTCCCGCAGCTCAGACAGGGAGGAATTGATACCCAGGGGCACAGCGGCAATAATGGCTGCTGCCATAAAAAGGGCGGCAAAAGGATGTTTCTTCTTTTTGATTTTCATTTAGGAGCACCTCCTGCAAATGTAAAATAACCGCACGCCGAACGGGAAGCAGCCAAAGCGTCCCCTATCTCCAAAGGGTTTCCTTTGCGCACGATGCCGGTACAGTTTTCGAGAAACGCAGCGAATCGAAGACTTGCCCGCCGGGCAAGTCTCGCGAGCGCTTCGCGAATGAGAGTTCGCCGTTGGCGAACCCTTGTCCAGCGTCACGCTGGCTAGGAGTGGATGTCCAGGAGCTTCTGCTTCAGCTCGCCCTCAAGCCGCCCCAGCTCCTGCTCCGCGGCCCGGCGCCGGGCCCGGCCCTCGTCCTGAATCTTGACCACCTCGTCCAAAGTCTGAATCAGGCTCAGGTTGGTATGGCGCAGGGTTTCCATATCCACCACACCCCGCTCGGTCTCCCGGGCAGTCTCGATGGTGCTCATCTTCAGCTTGTCGGCATTCTTTCTCAGCAGCTCATTGGTCATATCCGTGACCTCCCGCTGGGCCCGCACTGCCTGCTCGGAATGGGCCAGGCCCAGGGCCAGGACCATCTGGCTCTTCCACAGAGGGATGGTGTTCACCAAAGTGGACTGGATTTTATCACTCATGAGCTTGTCGTTGTTCTGTACCAGCCGGATTTGGGGGGACATCTGCACGCTGACCATGCGGGTCAGCTCTAAATCGTGGAGCTTTTTCTCAAAGCTGTCGCACTGCTGGGCAAAGTCATTGGCCGCCTGGGCGTCCTCGGCAAGGCCGGTCTGCCGGGCCTTCTGCTTCATCTGCTCCAGAGTGGTGCGGCGCTCCTGGTCCAGCTTCTTCTTCCCTGCGATAATGTACATGGACAGCTCTTTATGATAGTTCAGGTTCATGTCATAGAGCTTATCCAGCATGACCACGTCCTTCATTAGCTGGACCTGGTGGCTCTCCAAAGCGGCGGCAATCTTGTTCACGTTCACCTCCGCGCTGTCGTACCGGGCCTTCATGGCCACGATTTTGTTGCTGGTGTTCTTGAACAGGCCGAAGAAGCCCTTCTTCTCCTCCTCGTCAATGTCAAAGCCCTTGAGCTCTACCACCAGGCTGCTGATTTGCTCGCCCACCTCGCCCAAATCCTTGGTGCGCACATTGTTGAGAGCTGTGTCCGAGAAGGAGGCGATTTTCTTCTGGGCCGCGGAGCCATACTGCATGACCATGGTGCTGTTCTGCAAATCGATTTTCTGAGAGAAGTCGTCCACCATCTTCTGCTCCTCTGGGGAGAGGATGCTCTCGTCCAGCGTGGTGACAGAGCTCTCCTCGGGCTGGGCGGGCTGCTCCTGCTGTTCCGGCTCCAGAGTGAGCGTGGGCATTGCGGGCTCTTCCAGGGTCAATTTAATTTCGTTGTCCATCCTTACAACCTCGTTTCCTGATTTATTTTATACCTGATTTGTTACAGGTCATTTTGCGGTTTCTTAAAGATTTTTTAAGGGCAAACGGTTTGGGCTTGTATATTCCCCTCCCATCGCCGCGGGGAATCCCGTCAAAAAGCGGATATAACCCTCAGCCAATCCGGCAAAAGCCTTTTTCCCTCAATTTCCATGTATCCTCCCTATTACAGCCCGTTCTTTTTCTCCTCCACAAAGCCCTCCTGCTTGAGCATGGTCTCAAACACGGTGATATCCGCCGAAATGTCCATGGCCTCGTCGGAGAACAGGGAGTCCAGCTGCTTCTCGAAAGCGTCCGCCACGGTGTGCATCATGCCCGCGATGTTGAACATGGTGGAGGTGATGTTCTCCCCCTTCACGGACTGCTTGCTGAGCTGCTCATAGCTGTTCAGCAGCTTGAGGGTGGTGGGCAGGTAGTAGTTCATAAACTTGCGGATTTGGGGAGCCTTGCCCGGGTGCTTGGCAATATAGCTGAAGATGTCCGCTGAGGCCCGCTCCATCCGGTTGATGTCCGCGGACAGGGCTTCGTCCGGGATAGCGTCATTGGCGGCCCGCAGCTTTTGTATCATATCATGGCCCTCGTCAATAATCTTATCCACCTCCGGATTGCCGGTGGCGGATTTCTTCTCGGGCTCCTTCTTCTCTTCCTTCACAGGCTCCGGCTTGGGTTCCGGCTTGGGCTGCTGGGCCTCAATGGGCACCAGCTGCTTTTTCCCCCGGAACAGCGCCCCGGAGAGCAGGAAGGTCAGCAGCACCACAATGGCGAACCCCGCCCACTGCTGGGGTTCCACCATCTGGGCGTTCATGGCGTACAGCAGGGCCACAACGCCCGTGATATAATATTTGGCCGGGCTGCCCATGTGCACTACCTTCATGGGCGGCATCTGGGGCGGCGGGACCTGGGTCACTCCCTGAGGGGGACGGGTGCCCTGGGTCTGAGGCATCCCTCCAGGCCGCGCTTGGGGCCTGGGAGAATACTGGGCCTGAGGCCGGGGCTGGGGCCTGGGCTGCGCCTGCTGAGGCGGGCGGGTCTGCTGGGGCCCGGTATAACGATAGGTGCCGCCGGGCTGCTGGCCCGGGCCGGGCATGGGCGGGGTGTTCCCGTTCCGGTATCCCTGGGCAGCAGAGCGCACCACAGGGCCTACAGTATTCAAAGCCGCGTCAATCCCCGCGGCAGCTTTGCCCAGCCCCTCGGCCAGCTTGTCTGCCCCGGGCAGGCCGGTACCGCTGAGGGCCCTGTACATCTGGGAAGCCCGGTACTCCTGTTCCACGGGCCGGTTCACATTTTTCTGGTTCGGATTCTGATTCATTCTGTACCCCCTGCGGTTAACATTAGGCCGGAAAATTTCAGGAAAAGGGCAGCCAATGAAAGGGCCCAGCTGCCCCAATCATATTATACGTTCTTTTCCCGCAGGCGTCAACTTAATTTTCTCTTACCACTGGCACGGCTTTTGCCGAAAGCCCGTTGGCTCCAGGCCGCTGTGTTTCCCGAAAACGTTGACAGGGCTTACACGAAGGAGACCATTGAGATTGAGCCACAGGGCCTTGCTCTCACCAGACAGCTCCCGCTTTCGGGGGATGCCTACCCCTAGTTGCGGAAATGGAAAGCACAGCTGCTTGCAGTGCAACCAAAGGTTGGGGTATAATATGGGCATGTTTTGATAACCAAACCACAAGGAGCGTGTCGTCTTATGAATCTGTCAGAACGTATCCAGGAGCTGCGCAAGTCCCGGGCCCTCTCTCAGGAGGACTTGGCCCAGCAGATAGGTGTCTCCCGGCAGGCTGTGGGCAAATGGGAGACCCAGCAGAGCGTGCCTGAGGCGGACAAGCTGGTGGCCCTCAGCGATTTTTTCGGTGTGACCACCGACTACCTTCTTAAAGGGGTGGAGCCTGTCAGTGGCCAGGCCGACGACGGGCAGCTGGGCAGCCGGGTGCTGTACATTGCCTCCACGGCGTTTTTGTTCATCGGGCTGTTCTGCGGCTTCGCGGACTGGTACGAGCACCAGAGCCTGGCGGGCGTCTTTGGGGCCATGTGCGCCCAGGCCCTGGGGGCAGCGGGGTATTTTATCGGGAAGGCCCTTTCCAAAAGGAAGCCGCCCTTTGCCGTGCGCTGGCTGAATGTGCTGGCCGCAGTGTTTATGCCCATCTCCATGCTGACCGGCATGGTCCTGCTGGGAATCCTCTCGCCCTATCCTGTGGACATCCGCCAGTGGATGCTGTTCGCTGTGCTGTACCTGGCGGCGGCTGGCGGGAGCTTTTTCCTGCTCAGGAAATATAAGCCCTAAACCGTGCGGGAGACAGAGGAGGCGGAGAAAACCGCCTCCTTTTCATTCACGGACACTCTCCTGCCGGAAATTTTTTCGGTTATATTTCAAGAAATGTTCATAATTTTCTTGACAAGGAGGGCGGATAGATATACAATTAGTTTTAGAGTGCACTGGAGTGCTTTTTATATACTTTTTATATATTTATGGATTCCCGGCCTGGGTGGGCCGACTACGATACAGTACAATATATAAAAATTCAACATTTAAGCAGCCATGCAGCTCCCGGGGCGAACATACGCCTGCGGGCTTTTCCGCTTTAGGCGGATGTCTGCCCCATATTGACGGCAAACGTTCTGAACCAATATTCCAAAACCAAAAAAGGAGGTGCCCGATTGGACGGGGTATCTGTATGGCTGTGCGTGCTTATTGCCGTGCTGGCGGCCTTGCTCAGCGGCGGCGGCGCTTTTTTCCTGGGCGTGAACTACCGCAAGGGAAAGGCTGAGGCCACCATTGGCTCTGCCGAGGAAGAGGCCAAGCGCATTGTGGGCGACGCAATCAAGACAGCGGAAGCAAGAAAAAAGGAGATTGTGCTGGAGGGCAAGGATGAAATCCACCGGCTGCGCAATGAGAGCGAAAAGGAGCTCTCTGACCGGCGCAGGGAAATTCAGCACCAGGAGAGACGGAACCTGCAAAAAGAAGAGAGCCTGGAAAAGAAGCTGGAGAGCATGGAGCGCAAGGAGGACCAAATCGACCAGCGGAACAAAAAGGCAGAGGAGCGGCTGAAAGAGGCTGAGGCTGTGCGCAAGAGCCAGTTTGACATGCTGGAAAAGATTTCCGGCTACTCCACTGAGCAGGCCAAAGAATACCTGCTGAACAACCTGGAAAATGAGCTGGTCCACGAGAAGGCTGTGAAGGTCCGGGAATATGAGCAACAGCTGAAAGAGGACAGCGACCAGGTGGCCCGGGAGGTCATTGCCACGGCCATCCAGCGCTGCGCGGCAGACCATGTGTCTGAGGCGGCTATCAGCGTGGTGCCCCTGCCCAATGACGAGATGAAGGGCCGCATCATCGGCAGGGAGGGCCGGAATATCCGGGCTATCGAGACCCTGACCGGCGTGGATTTGATTATAGATGACACCCCTGAGGCCATCACCCTTTCCAGCTTTGAGCCTGTGCGCCGGGAGGTGGCCCGGGTGGCCTTGGAGAAGCTCATTTCTGACGGCCGCATCCATCCCACCCGCATTGAGGAGACTGTGGAGAAAGCCCGGCGGGAGGTGGAGTCCACCATCAAGCAGGAGGGCGAGCGGGCTGTGCTGGAAGTAGGCGTCAACGGCGTGCACCACGAGCTGGTAAAGCTGTTGGGCCGCCTGCGCTACCGCACCAGCTATGGCCAGAATGTACTGAACCATTCTTTGGAGGTGGCCTTCCTCTCCGGCATGATTGCCTCTGAGCTGGGGCTGAACCCCACTGTGGCCAAGAGGGCGGGCCTGCTCCATGACATCGGCAAGGCCCTGGACCACGAGATGGAGGGTTCCCACGTACAGATTGGCGTGGAGGTGGCCAAACGGTATAAGGAGAACGAGGCGGTGGTTCACGCTATTGCCGCCCACCACGGAGACGTGGAGGCCAAGACTATCATCGCCTGCATTGTCCAGGCCGCGGACGCTATCTCCGCTGCCCGGCCCGGGGCCCGGCGGGAGAACCTGGAAAACTACATCAAGCGCCTGGAAAAGCTGGAAGAACTGGCCTCCTCCTTTAATGGGGTGGACAGCTGCTATGCCATCCAGGCTGGACGGGAGATTCGCATTATGGTTCGGCCTGAGGCAGTCAGCGACGAGCAGATGACCCTGCTGGCCCGGGACATCTGCAAAAAGATTGAGAGCGATTTGGACTATCCCGGTCAAATCAAGGTAAACATGATTCGGGAGAGCAGGGCGGTAGATTACGCGAAGTGAAGCGGAGCGTAATCTTATTATGCGAAGTGAAGCGGAGCGTAATCTTATTATGCGAAGTGAAGCGGAGCGTAATCTTATT
>CAJTXF010000010.1:0-25689 GCA_910580045.1 uncultured Eubacteriales bacterium | reverse complement strand
ATTACGCCAAGCAGTTTGACTGCAGCCATACTTAGTGCCAGGAATGGCCCCCCGTCCTCAGGGCGGGGGGTTCATAAAAATCTAAAAAGGGGTGCTCTATGACATACAAGGAATTGGCCCAGGCCATGCGCCAATACAGCCGCACAGATGATTTGTGCAAAAGCGGCCTGGGGGTCAAGGGCTCCCGGATTCGTGAGAACGTGATACTTACCCCCGGCTGGCCCCCGGAACGGGTGGCCGGGCTGGGCGAGGCGGAGCTGATTTCCGCCAGCGGGCCCCTTTACGGCATAACCATATGGGAAGTCAACGTGGACGGCCAGGCGGTTACCTATATCAAGACCGGCTGCGGCGCGCCTCCTGTGATGGACGCCCTGCTGTCGTTGGGGGAGACGGGCTGTAAGCGTGTGCTGTTCCTGTCCTCTATCGGGGGCTTGGATTCTGCCATGGAGGTAGGCGATTTGGTGCTGCCGGAGTATTCCGTCAGCGGGGACGGGGCCAGCCGCTACTTGACGGACAGTTTTGCGGACACCCTGGGGGAGAAGTCCTATCCTGACCCGGCTCTGTTTGCCCGGCTGAAGGAGGAGACCCAGGCCGTATGCAGCCAGGAGGGCGTCTCCTGGCACCTGGGACGGCCCTTCTGCGAGGACACCCTTTTGGCGCAGTTCCACCACATCCCCGATGTGCTGAATTGGGGATGCAATACCCTGGACATGGAGAGCGCCGTGGCCTTCCGAGCGGGGGCCCTGATGGGCCTGCCGGTGGCCGCTTTGCAGTGCGTGTCGGACAACTCTCTGGGGAAGAAGTCCCTGCTGGGGGGCGTGAGTGAAGAGGAGCAGGCCCGGCGGAACTACGTACGCGGGCAGGTGATTCCGAAGATAATAAAAGGGCTGTTTCGCTGAAAGATAGAGGAGGACTTTATGGACTTTGAAACCCTGTACAATGCCGCTTTGGAGGTATTGAAGCCCCGCCGGATTTCTGAGGACATTGAGGTAGGGGGCGTGGCAGCGGCGCTGGTCACGGATAAGGGAAATATCTACCGGGGTGTGTGCATTGATACAGCCTGCAGTATGGGCTTCTGCGCGGAACACGCAGCTGTTTCCGCTATGGTCACTGCTGGTGAGAGCCGGGTGGAGGCCATTGTGGCAGTGGGCTGGGACAAGAAGGTCATGTCCCCCTGCGGGCGCTGCCGGGAGCTGCTCATGCAGCTGGGCAATCCGGAGACCCGGGTGTTTTTATCCCCGGGGACAGCTGTGACAGTGAGGGAGATTTTGCCCTATTATTGGGCAGAATAGATAGCAAGCAATCTGAGAAGGTGCGCTCTGACAGCGCACCTTTACCTGTTTTTAATGAAGAGAGGGCGCTTATGTTCAATATTTTATGTGTGGGCGACGTGGTAGGCAGCATTGGCTGCGAGTTCCTTCGCAGGCATCTGCCTGAGCTCCGGCGGATAAAGGGCATTGATTTATGTATTGTGAACGGGGAAAATTCCGCGGACGGCAACGGCATTACCCCCAATTCTCTGCGTCATCTGCTGGACAGCGGCGCGGATATTGTCACCACCGGCAACCACAGTTTCCGCCGGAAGGAGAGTTATTCCCTCTATGAGGAGCGGGAAGACTTGCTGCGTCCGGCCAACTACCCGGACGCAGCCCCGGGCCGGGGCGTGGCGGTTGTGGATTTGGGCCGGGTGCAGGCAGCAGTCATCAACCTGATGGGTACTGTGTATCTGGAGAGCCTGCAGTCTCCTTTTGAGGCGCTGGACGGTATTTTGAAGAATTCGGAGCTGCCTAAGCTGAAAATTCTTGACTTCCACGCCGAGGCAACAGGAGAGAAGCGGGCAATGGGATTTTTCGCTGATGGAAGGCTGACGGCAATGTTTGGCACCCATACCCACGTGCCTACAGCGGATGAATGTATTCTGCCCCAGGGCACAGGGTATATTACAGATGTGGGCATGACCGGGCCCATCCAGTCCGTGCTGGGGGTGAAGCCTGAGATTATCATTGGCAGATACACCACCAAAATGCCGGCCCGGTTTGATTTGGCCAGCGGCCCCTGCAGGCTGGACTGCGTGATTTTCTCGGCAGAGGAGAAGACCGGGCTGTGCACCAGCGTGGAAAGGCTCACCATCACCTGACGGCTCGGGGCAACAGCTGGCGCAAAGCACAAGCGCTCACCCCCGCACCCCCGACCGACCCGGCAAGCGAGACCAGAGCCCCTGCGGTCTTACCCTTAGGGCGGCGCACACAAAACAAAAGAGAGGCAGTACCCAGCTCCCCGTGCCTGAGTTCGTCAGCGGCACCCACCCGCGCCGCCAGAGAAGCCGAATCGCGCGATTCCGTTCAGTTGGACGTTGGCCCCTAAGTGTTCCTCTCCCCTCCCGCCAACAACAGAATATCCGCCAAAATCCGGCAAAGTCTAAAACACCAGCCAGTCCCCGCCCACCCAAAAAGTTTTTCTTGACACAGCGAAACAAACGTTCTATAATATGGACAGCAGGCTTGCCAAATGAAACCATCAACGCAAGGAGGCAGTCCAATGACAGCATATAAAGCGTATGAAACGATGCTTTGGGCCAACCACTGCCTGATAAAAGCAGGAGGCCCTCAGAAACTGACAGAGGCCCAGAAGCGGCAGATTACCAGCACTCTGCTGGCTGCCCGCAGCACCCCGGAGCAGGTCCGGAAGTTCCAGGCAGGCGTGCGCCGCTTTCAGAGCTCAGAGGGCGGCAGATTGTATCCAGAACTTTTCCTTCCTCCCTATAACAGGGGAAAGAAGCTGAAAACCATCTTCAACCAAACCCCCAAGACCCAGATTTTCTCTGCCAATATGTATGAGCTGGAGGTAATCCGGCTGCTGTGCCTGCTGGCCCCAGAGGAGGGGGAGGTTCCGGCTCTGCGGGACAGTGTGCTGGACCGGCTCAGAACCACCTGCTTTGGCAGCCAGGACGACGGGGTGGGTGAGTGCTTCGATACCTCGCTGGTGGTTCTTCGGTTTCTGTGCACCGCCGCGCCGGAGAATGAGCGCTGGATACAGAGCCGCATGGAGAACTATCTGCGGCACAAGGATGAAAAAAAGCGGCCCTGGTTCTCCCAGTGGTACTACTGGCTCTGCCTTTCGGAAGCGCCTCTCTCTGTGGCTGAGGAAGAGCTCAGGCGGAACCTTCCTCCCATGCTCCACTGGCTGAATGACCGCAGCTTTGTGATGCACAGCGAGCATGACTGTACTGTGCACCCCACCCTGGCCTGTATGCTCCGCAACGCTGCCGCCCGCTGTCCGGAATATGAATACATCCAGGAGCGGCAGCCTTATATCCGTGAAAAAGATGGGCGGCTGCATTTCAATATGGAGCCTGTTTCCCCATAAATCCCCTTGGCCTGGGGCTTTGCGCTGGAGATAACTTCTTGAGGAGACTTGTATTTTGCAGGCTTCTGTGTTACAATATGCTAAAAGTATTATTTTTTGCGCCGCCGGGATGCCCGCGCTGCGTATCTATCCGATGAAGGAAGTGTTTCCCCATGATTCAAGGCGCTCAGCTGAAAAACGCAATCATCTCCGGCTCAAATAATATCTCCAAATACAGGAAAGAAGTCAACGATTTGAACATCTTCCCCGTCCCGGACGGGGACACTGGCTCCAATATGTCCATGACCATCGGCGCGGCGGCTGAAGCCCTGAAGGCACTGCCTGACACTGCCTCTGCCGCTCAGGTGGCCAAAAGCGCTGCCTCCGCCATGCTGCGGGGAGCCCGGGGCAACTCCGGCGTCATTCTCTCCCTGCTGTTCCGGGGCATTGCCAAAGGCTTTGAGGACGTGGAGGAGGCTGGCTCTGAAGCACTGGTTCATGCCCTGGATTTGGGCGTGGAGGAGGCTTATAAGGCTGTGACCAGGCCCACTGAGGGCACTATCCTCACTGTGGCCCGGGTGGCGGCAGAGCAGGGCCGGGCCGCTCTCTCCCAGGGCTCTGAGGAGCCGGTACAGGTGTGGGACGCGGTGTGCATGGGCGCTGCCGAGGCCCTGGCCGAGACCCCTGAGCTGCTGCCTGTGCTCAAGCGGGCCGGGGTAGTGGACGCGGGCGGGCAGGGGCTCTGCCTGATTTTTGAGGGTATGCTCAGCGTATTCCGTGGGGGCATTATCATTGAGTCCGGCCTCTCTGAGGAGGAGCGGGCCCAGGAGACCGCTGAGTTTTTCCGCAGTGCCGCGGCAGAGTTTGACAGCGAAATCAACTTCACCTACTGCACTGAGTTTGTGATTGGCCGGGACAAGGACATCACCAAGGATCCTCTGGAGCTGCGTCTCTATCTGGAGACCATCGGCGACTGTGTACTAGTGGCGGACGACGAGGAAATCATCAAAGTGCATGTGCACACCGAGGAGCCGGGCAATGCTTTGCAGGAGGGCCTGCAGTACGGCCAGCTGCTCACGGTGAAAATTGACAACATGAAGGAGCAGCACAGAACGCTGAACAGCCAGTCCCAGGAGGCACCGGCTGTAGAGGAGGCCCCCGCTTTGGTGCTGGAGCGGCAGGAGCCCACAGAGGAGCTGGGCTTTATCTCCGTGGCCGCTGGGGACGGGCTCAAGAGACTGTTCTTAGAGCTGGGCTGCGCGGTGGTAGTCAGCGGCGGCCAGACCATGAACCCCAGCACAGAGGACATCCTCAGCGCCGTGCTGGCAACCCCAGCCAAAAAGGTCTTCGTGCTGCCTAATAACAAGAACATCCTCATGGCAGCGGAGCAGACCATCCCCCTGGCAGAGGACAGAGAGGTTATTGTGCTGCCCACCAAGACCATTCCTCAGGGCCTGGCGGCTATGCTGGCCTTTGACCCAGACTCATCGGCAGAGGAGAACCAGGAGGCCATGATGGAGGCGGCTGGCAATGTAGACACGGGCCTGGTAACCTTTGCGGCCAGGGATTCTGAGTTTGGCAGCGACGCCATCCGCAGAGGAGATATTTTGGGCCTGAAAAACGGCAAGCTCCATTATATTGAGAAGGAGCCGGTTTCTACCTGTGTACGGGTAGCCCGCTCCCTCTCTACCAAGCAGACCTCCTTCATCACCCTGATTTACGGTGAGGGCATCACGGCAGAGCAGGCCCAGGAGGCCAAGCGGCTGCTGGCGGCAAAGGTCCACTCAGACGTGGAAATCACCCTGGTGGACGGCGGACAGCCGGTGTATTACTTTATTGTGTCTGTGGAGTAAAAACTTTGGACGGCCCGGGGAACTCCCTGGACCGCCCTGTTTTTGCCCCCTATTCCACTGTATTTGGTGATTACTCATGAAAAACCGCACTAAGCTCCCCAACCTCTACCTGGTCCTGATTCTGGCCCTGATGTACCTGCCTATTCTGCTTGTGATGGTCTACTCTTTTAACGACAGCAAAATCTCCTCCGTGTGGAGCGGCTTTTCCCTTAAATGGTATACCCAGCTGTTCCGGGACCGGGCCATGCTGGAGGCCCTGGGAAACACCCTGATTCTGGGCCTGTCCAGCTGCCTCTGCGCGGGGATAATCGGCACCCTGGGAGCCTTTGGCATGACCCGGGTGAAGTGGCGGCTCAACGCCCCCATGGAGTACCTGTCCACCCTGCCTATGATGGTGCCGGAAATCATTTTGGGCATGGTGTTCATGGCCTTTTTCTCCCTGATTGGCCTGCCCTTCGGCCTGGGCACCCTGATGATTGCCCACACGGCCTTTTGTATTCCCTATGTGTTCATGCTGGTGAAGGCCCGGCTGGTGGGCCTGGACCCTCTGCTGGCCGCTGCGGTCCGGGATTTGGGGGCTGGCCCGGTGCGGGCTTTTTTCGACATCACCCTGCCCCTGATTTCCCCGGCCATTGCCTCTGGAATGCTGCTGGCCTTTGCCATGAGCATTGACGATGTGATTATCAGCGTGTTCGTCACCGGGGTGGACGTGAACACCCTGCCCATCAAAATCTATACCCAGCTGAAAACCGGCGTGACCCCGGAAATCAACGCCCTGTGCACCCTGATGTTCCTGGCCACCCTGCTGCTCTGCGGGCTCTCCGCCCTTCTGGGGCGGGGGCGGAGGCTGGAAGTTCCCGGGGAAGGGGCTTCTGCCGGGCTGGCTGAATTCGGAAAGGACTGATACCAATGGCTTACAAAATCACAAAACAGCTGGCAGCCCTGGTGCTGGCCCTGGCCCTGCTCCTGAGCCTTGCCGCCTGCGGCTCTGGGGGGAGCGGAGAGGAGCTGGTGCTCTTTACCTGGGAGAATATGTTCCCTCAGGAGGTGCTGGACGGCTTCACCCAGGAAACGGGCATTGCCATAAACTATGTGAACTTCGACTATGACGAGACCATGCTGGCCAAGCTGGAGGCCGCCAAAGGCGGAGAGTATGATGTGGTCATCGCGGATGATTATATTATTGAGATAGCTGTCAGCGAGGGCCTGGTCCAGGAACTGGACACCTCCAAGCTGGAAAACTACGCCAGCATCAACCCTGTCTATCAGGGCCAGTTCTTTGACCCGGAGGACAAGTACACCGTGCCCTACGGCGCGGGAGTGCAGACCATTGTCTACAACCCAGAGGCCGTGGACAAGGAGATTACCGGATACGCTGATTTGTGGGATTCCAGCCTCCAGGACAATGTGGGCATTATTGACAGCGCCCGGGTCATAGACGGCATGGCCCTCAAGGTGCTGGGTGAGAGCTACAACACTGAGGACACCGGGGCCATTGAGCGGGCCGGTGAGAAGCTGTTGGAGCTGGCCCCCAATATCCGGCTGATTAAGGACGACAACCTCCAAGACGATTTGCTCTCCGGCGAAGTAGGCGCGGCGGTGATGTACACCAGCCAGGTGACTATGGCCATGATGGCCAATCCTGAGCTGAAGGTGGTGTATCCCAAAGAGGGCATCGGCTTTGGGGTCATGGCCAACTTCATTCCTAAGAACGCTCCCCACCCGGAGGCGGCATATCAGTTTATGGACTACATCCTCCGGCCTGAGGTCTCTGCCCAGTGCTATGAGTTTTTGGGCTATTACTGCACCAATAAAGATGCGGATGCCCTTATCAGCCCAGAGATGCAGAGCTACCTCACCCTGCCTGAGAGCGTGGAAGGGGACTGGGAGATGATTGAGAACATCTCCTCTGGGGCTCTGGAAATCCATGAGCGGGTGTGGACAGAGTTTAAGTCCGCCTGCGGCTAAGAATAAGGCAGTATAAAAAAAGCAGGCCCTGTGGGGGCCTGTTTTTTATGCGTGCAGCGTCCTGACAGCTCAAGGCAGGGGCTTTCGCCAAGAAGACAGGTAAGGTGAAGTGAAAGTTTTCGTCCACCTTTTTCAAAAGGTGGTAGGGGTGCGGGGGCAAAGCCCTCGTGGTCTTGACCTTTTTTGAAGCGGCGCTACAAGTCTTCACAGAGAAGCAGTACCCTATTCCCAGCGCCCAAGTCCATCAACGGCACAATGCAGCGCCGCCAGAGCAGCCGGCCGCGCGAATCTGCTGATTTGGGAAATCACAGATTTCCCAAATCGCAGAGGGCCGCAGACCGTCTTCCTAAGCGCGGGGCCCTAGACCTAACTGTACAATGCCGCTATATGGTGAGCATGGAAGGAACAAGGCGTCAGGAACCAACAGGGCACCGAAAGCAAGGCACAGGTCTACATACAAACCTCGTCCCGGCGCAGAGAGCCCAGATATAGAGGCGCGGGAGATTCCAGCACCTCCCGCACCCGGCCCCGCAGCTGGAGAGGCACCAAAGGCAGTGCCTCCGCCTCCTCCGGCGTAAACCAGCCGCTTCCAATCTGCTGGAAGTCCAGAACATGCTCTTGGGCAGGAACCGGCAGCAACTGGGCCAGGAAGATGTGCATACACCGGTGGCAGTACTCTGGCCAGCGCTCCCGCATCTGCTCATCGGTGAAAATCTCCTCACACAGGGCGGCAAAGCGCACAGGCTCCACTGTCAGGCCTGTCTCCTCCAGAACCTCCCGGATTACCGCCTCTTCCATCGTCTCATAAGGCTCCTGTCCCCCGCCGGGCAAGTCATAGTACAGCTCCCCTGCGCTGGTCAGATGGCTGTTCAAAAGCAGCCTGCCGTTGTGGTAAATCAAGGCCTTGGCTGAGTTTCGTATCATCTTGTCACGCCCTCTCCGCCATTGTGAGAATCAGCTTCCGGGTATCCGGCCAGCCCAGGCAGGGGTCGGTGATGGACTTTCCATAGACCCGCTCTCCCTCAATAGGCTGGCAGCCCTCCTCCAGATAGCTCTCAATCATCACGCCCTTCACCAACTGGCGGAGCTCTGGGTGATAGGCCCGGCTGTGGAGCACTTCGCTGACAATGCGCACCTGCTCCTTGTACTTCTTGTCCGAGTTGGAGTGGTTCACGTCCACGATTACTGCCGGGTTCTGCAAATCCCGGCCCTGGTACAGCTCGCACAGGCGCATTAAGTCCTCATAGTGGTAGTTGGGCACGCAGGTGCCGTACTTATCCACGCCTCCCCGGAGAATGGCATGGGCCAGGGGATTTCCCTCTGTGGTGGCGTCCCAGCCCCGGTAGAGGAAGTTATGGGAGCTTTGGGCCGCTTGGATGGAGTTAAGCATCACGGACAAATCACCGCTGGTGGGGTTCTTCATGCCCACGGGGATGTCCATGCCGCTGGCGGTGAGCCTGTGCTGCTGGTTCTCCACAGACCGGGCCCCTACCGCTTCATAGCAGAGCACATCGTCCAGATAGCTGCGGTTCTCCGGGTAGAGCATCTCATCCGCCGCGGTGAGGCCGCACTCCTCCATGACCCGGATATGCATCCGCCGGATGGCGATAATCCCCTCCAAAAGGTCCGGGGCCTTGTCCGGGGAGGGCTGGTGGAGCATACCCTTATAGCCCTGGCCAGTGGTCCGGGGCTTGTTGGTGTACACCCGGGGAATGAGCACCAGCTTATCCTTCACAGCTTCATTCAGCTCCGCCAGCCGGTGGACATATTCCAGCACCGCGTCCTGGCTGTCCGCCGAGCAGGGCCCTACAATCACAATGAATTTATCAGATTTTCCCTCGAACACCTCCCGTATATCCCTGTCGCGCTGGGCCTTCATGGCCTGGATGGCGGGAGAGAGGGGGTATTGGGCTTTCAGCTCCGCTGGCTGGGGAAGCTGGCGGTTCAGTGTCATAGACATGGGTATCATTCTTCCTATTCTGTTCAGGTTATTCCCCTGCCGGAGCGGGGGTGGCTGCGGGGGCTTCGCCGGTGATGCCGTCCATGCGGATAATGGTGTCCGCGCCGGAAACAGTGGGCAGCTTGCCATCCCAATGCTGAATCTTGTAGTACTCAATCAGGGGCAGGGTCAGAGAGGCAGCGATTTTCTCATTGGCCACAGCTTCCTTCTCGCCTGCGTAGGCAGCGGCCTCAGCCTCAATGCGGGCCACCTCAGCGGCAGCCTCCGCGTCAATCACCCGGCGGGCAGCCTCTGCCTCCTTCTCCATGGTGAGCTGGTCCTGCTCAATTTTGGCCCGCAGCTTTTCCTGCTCAGCCACTTGCTTGGCCTCAATGGCCTGAACATACACATCGGAAAAGTCAAAATCAATGATATTGATGTCAGACACATAGATGCCGCTGTCTGCCAGCTTTTCGTTGAGCTCGTCCAGCAGGGCGGTGGAAATCACATTCCGGTTGGTGATGCTCTGCTCCGCGGTATACTGGGCCATGATGGACTTCATCACCTCGTTGACCGCAGGGGTCATGAGAACGCTCTCATAGTTGGTGCCCACATTTTTCACAATGGAGTAGGATTTGCTGGTGTCCACCCGGTAGTTGACCGCCAGGTTTACGTTTACGGTCTGCAAATCAGAGCTGAACGCTTCGGTAGAGACCTCCAGCTTCACAATGCGGTTGTCCATCTTGGTCACCTGCTGCCAGGGCATTTTGATATGAAACCCCTCCTGCAGCACGTCCTCGCTGACCTTGCCAAAGGTGGAGACCACCCCGGTATGTCCGGCGCTGACCACTGTGAAGCAGGATGAGGCCAGCACCAGCACCAGCACCGCCAGGATAATCACAGGCACAAGCTTGGGGATTCCTCCAGGCTTATAGACGGGCTTGCCGTCCGAATCAATGTATTTGGGCTTTTTGCTAAAAATAGGCATAGTTTTCTCCTTTTATGCGGGGGTTTTATTTTCCAGGGAGCTTACGCGTGTCTCCAGATTGTCTACCCGCTGCTCCAGAGCCTCTGTCTCTTGCTTGGCTTGGGCCTGCGCTTCATTCGCGGATTTCAGGCCCTCATAGAGTGCGTCAATCTTCGAGCCAATACGCACCTCCACCCAGGCCCGGGTGCGGTTCTCTCCCTGGGCAACCGCCTCCTGAATCATGGCCTCCGTTGTCTCCATGGACTGCTGGAACAATTCCAGTATCTCTACCTTAAAGGTATCCTGGCGGTCTATCATCCGTTGCTCCACGCTGTCAATTTTTTCTGTCATCCGCTGCTCAACACTGTCAATTTTTTCTGTCATCCGCTGCTCGACACTGTCAATTTTTTCTGTCATCCGCTGCTCAACACCGCCGATTCTTTCGTTCAGCGCCGCAAAGCCGCTCATCATGGCCTCTTTCATGCCCTCAAACTGCTTCAAAATTTCCTGGTCTGTCATTGCCGCTTCCTCCCAATTCCTTTACAGTATTTCAGAGAACCGCTTTGTTTTTACGCCTCAGCATACACTTACCCGTCCAGTTCCGGCGTCCAGGGTGACCACTGCGCCGCCTTTCAGAATGCGGGTGGCCTGCTCGGCCCCAGTAATGACCGGCTTATCCATAGCCAGACCAGCAATGGCAGCGTGAGTGTTCAGCCCGGCCTGCTCAGTGATAATACCCGAGGCCCGGCGCATATAGTCCACGATACTGTTGTCTGTCTCAGGCACCACGATAATGTCGCCATCCCGGAAGCGGGCGGGCAGGTCCTCCAGATGCCTGCACACGCACAGCCGGGCAGAGACGGACTTGGCCGTGACCCCTTGGCCGGTGAGCAGCACATGGCCCACCACGTGGACCTTCATCATGTTGGTGGTGCCGGAGACCCCCAGGGGCATTCCAGCGGTGATGACGACAATATCCCCGCTGTGGACCACACCCGCTTGCTGGGCCGCGTCCACCGCGTGGTCAAACAGGGCGTCTGTGTCGCTCTCCTCATCAATAAGCAGAGGAGTCACGCCCCAGGACAGGTTCAGCTGGCGGCAGACATTCTCCTCTGTGGTACAGCCCACAATGGGGTAGAGGGGCCGGAATTTGCTGAGCTGGCGGGCAGTCACGCCGGACTTGGTCACAGTGATAATGGCCTTGGCGCCCAAATCATGGGCCGTGGTGCAGGTGGCATGGGAGATAGCGTTGGTCACGTCAAATGCCACATCGCTGTTGTCCCGGGAGTTGAAGCGGTGGATATAGTCAATGCTCTCTTCGGCCTTTTCCGCAATGTGGACCATGGTCTCCAGGGCCTCCACCGGATACTGGCCCGCAGCGGTTTCGCCGGAGAGCATAATGCAGCTGGTGCCGTCATAGATGGCGTTGGCCACGTCCGTGGCCTCGGCCCGGGTAGGGCGGGGATTCTTCATCATGGAATCCAGCATCTGAGTGGCGGTGACCACCTGCTTGCCCGCCATATAGGATTTTTGAATCAGCTGTTTCTGCAGCACAGGCACATCCTGGAAGGGGATTTCCACACCCATATCGCCCCGGGCCACCATAATGCCGTCAGCTACCCGAAGGATTTCATCAATGTGCTCAACACCTTCCATATTCTCTATTTTGGCAATGATGTTCACAGTGTGGCACTTGTACTCTTTGAGAATCTGCCGAATCTCCAGAATGTCCGCAGCAGTGCGGGTAAAGGACGCAGCAATAAAGTCAAAGCCGTTCTCAATGCCGAAGATAATGTCAGCGCGGTCCCTCTCGCTGATAAAGGGCATGGAGAGCTTGGTTCCCGGCACATTGATGCCCTTGCGGTTAGAGACCCTGCCCCCGTTGACCACTGTGCAGACAATGTCTGTGTCTGAGACCCGCTCAGCCTTCATCTCCACCAGGCCGTCATCAATCAGCACCCGGGCCCCGGGCTTCAAGTCCTTGGGCAGCTCCTTATAGCTGATGGATACAGCCTTCTCGTCACCCGGAACCTCCCGGGTGGTGAGGGTGAAGCTGTCTCCTGGGTGAAGCTCCACAGGCCCATTCTGAAAGTTCCCCACCCGAATTTCCGGCCCTTTGGTGTCCAGGATAGTGGCAATGGGCAGCTGCAGCTCCTCCCGCAGGCGGATGACCTGCTCCAGCTTTTTCCGGGCGTCCTCATGGCCCAGGTGAGAGAAATTGAACCGGGCCGCGTTCATGCCCCCCAGCATCAGGCGGCGCAGGACGCTCTCGTCCTCTGTGGCGGGACCCAGGGTGCAGATAATCTTGGTTTTTCTTGTCATGGGGAACACTCCTTCAACATTGATGTATGGTATGGGGGCAGGCTCTAGCTGGTCACCCCGAAAAATCTTCTGCCCGCAAGCAGACTGTCTGCAACCATTATATCATAAATTCTTCTGTTTTGAAATGATTATTTTTCTTAATTTCCTCCCTGCTTCTGCCGATTATAGTACAAAGGAGGTCGAGATTATGGAGCTGAAAATGAATCCCCAAGTGAGAAGCCCAAGGGCAGCCGGGAGGCCCTCCCCTGTTCGGGAGCAGAAGCAGGAGGCCGGGTCCGCCTCTCCGCGCCAGGGCCAGGCTCAGGAGGATAAGGTAGAGCTGTCCCCAGAGGCGCTGGAGCATATGCGGAACCAACAGGAGAGCGGCAGACAGACTGAGACTTTGTCGCCGGAGGAAAAGCGCCAGCAGGCTCAAGCCGAAAAGCTGAAAGCCGCCAAACAGATGCTTGACGTGATGCGGCAGCAGAGCGCCCAGATGAAGGAGCAGAGCCAAAAGCAGGCAGATGCGCTGAAAAAGTCTTTGGACAAAATGAAAAAGTGCGCCCGCATTTCCCGAAATATCGGCAAAGGCCACAAGGTGCCCTTGGAAGATGAGCAGTACCTGCTGGAGAATGACCCCAATGCCTATATGATGGCCCTTATGTTGCGGATGATGGCAGAGGACAAGGACAAGGTCAAATCTGAGCTGGACGACGAGGACCTGCAGCGGGAACAGAGCGGCGCAGAATCTGCCGGCGGCCCAGAGGCCACAGCAGAGGTGGGCAGCGGGGAAATCAGCGTGGACAGCGCAGGCAGTGCAGAGTGATTCTGCCGCAATGCTTGGACAGAAAGAGAAAACGAAAAGGAGAAACGGCTGGGCGGATGAATTCCTCCCAGCCGTTTCTCTTGTTTTTGCAGGCACAAATCTAATCGTCCCGGCCCAGTACATCCCAAGGGGTCAGCATCCCCAGCAGGGGCTGGTCCTGGCGTCCGTCCTGGGTGATAAAAATCACTGCCACCCGCTTGTTTTTGCCCCGCACCTGCTCAAAGCGCTTGCGGACCTCAATATATGTGGCGTCCGCGGAAACGAACTCATAATTCTCTGTATGCTCCTCTACAGCCAGATAGCCTTTCAAATCCTTCACCGTGGCTTCAGGCTCCAGGCCCTTGCCCTTGCGCCGCAGAACATAGCGAAACACTGAGCCCACGCTGAACACCCCGAAAAATCTGCCGTCCTTCATCACAGGCACATGGGAGTATCCGTTTTTCTCCATCAGCTCCATCACCCGCAGCACCCGCTGGTCTGGGCCCACCTTTAAGACCCGCTCGGCCTTGGTGGCATACTCCATTGCCAGGGGCGGCCGGTTCACAAAGTCCAGCACTTCCTGCAGGGCGTCCACCACCGGCTGAGAAGGAACTACCACTGGTTCCCCGTCCATATTGGCGCTGTGAGCCATCAGGTTGCGGATATGCCTGCAGATGTCCAGCTTATCCCGCACCGGCTCACTTTCATAGTCCTTCTGGAACTCAAACACCGCGCTGGAAAAGTGCCGCCTGGCATGGCGGTACTTTTCTTCCAGCGCATCCTCCATCTGCTTGTATAAGTCCAGGAACAGCTCGGCACGGCGCCGCCCATCCAGATTTTCATTCTGTATCCGCAGTTTTTCCTCCATTGTACTCAGTTGGAATCCTCCCCTTTCTGTGTGACGATAGCCTCCAAGGCCTCTTCCCGGGTGTAGAGGGCGTTCAGCGCCTGCAGCAGCCCATTGGCCGAGAGCCGTTCCGGCAGGCCCAAGCGTTTTTGCAGGGCCCGCCGCTTTCCGGCACTGTCTGCCCCGCCGGAGAGGCCATGCTCCGCCAAATCCGATTTAGAGAGCTTCTCCTTCCCAGCGGAGGGTGCCTCCTCTACCATGGCCCCTGCCCGGCGCAGGCAGTCCAGCAGCAGGGCAGCGGGCATACCCTCCACCCCCAGCTTGCCCTCCTTCGAGGGCTTTCGCTTCCGCCGCTCCTTGCCGTATACATCCGGGATATAGGCATGCTTCACTCTGTCCGGGGGCAGGCACTGGCTCAGGCGGCTGCGAATCAGGAACCCAGCCCCATCGCTGTCCGTGAACACCACCACACCCCGCTCTTTGGCCAGGCGGCGGATAAGCTCCAGGTTTTCCTTATCCTTAAAGATGCGGAACCCACCGGTCTCAATAATGGGCGTGTCCTCCAGGATTTGGGCCAGTTTGGCCTTGTCACACCGGCCCTCCACAATGACCGCCTCCCGCAGCCGGGGCATCTAGCGTTCCCCCCGCTGGGTCAGCATCAGCTGGGCGGCCAGCCGCTCGAGAACCAGGTTTTTATCCAGCTGAGAGCCCTTTAGAGCCCCATCCGCCTCCAGCAGCAAATCCAGGCAGGCTTTCAGCGTCTGGGTGTTAAAATGGCGCAGATTCTGCTGGGCCTTGCGCAGGCGGAAGTTGATTTTCTTATCCCGGCCCGGCTTATACTCAGGGGCATACTCTAAAGGCGCGTCTGTGGGGAGGCCGCTCTCCATGGCGCCCTTCACCCGGACCATGTCCAAATAGGGCGTCACCATGGCCCCCAGAATCTTCACAGGCTCTGTGTTCTGGAAAAGCAGGCTGTCCAGGATGGTGTACGCCCGCTGGGCGTCCCCGGCAAGCAGGGCGTCCATCATTACAAACACAGTGGCTTCTGTGCTCTTGGGGGTCATCTCCTCCACAGTCTCAAGGGTGATTTCCCGCCCGCCCTGGCCCAGGGTGTAGGCGCACAGCTTCTCTACCTCACCCAGCAGCTGGGTCAAATCGCTGCCCACGTACTCTATCAGCCGGTTGAGGGCTGGCCTGCTCAGCTGGCAGCCCTGGCGCTCCGCGGTTTTCCCCAGGATTTGGCGCAAATCTGCTGCCTCCCGCTGGGGGAAGTCCACCACAAACCCTCGTTTCCCGGCCCGGTCCAGCAGCTTCTTCCATTTGCCGGAGCTCCCACCTGGGTTCAGGGTGGGGAAGTACAGCACCAAGGTGGTGGTCTCCGGCAAGTCGTCCAGCAGGTCCAGCAATTGCTCCAGCTCCGCCTGGGGGCGCTCCTCGGCGTTGAAGTCTGACACCACCACGCACTTGTGCTCAGCCATAAAAGGCAGGGCCGCGGCGGCATCCGAGATTTGCTCCACCGCCGCTTCCCCGGGAAATTCATTCCGGTTGAACTCAGGAAAAACATCCCCGCTGGCCAGGCGAATCAGCTTTTTTGCCGCCCGCTTCACCAGCAGTTTTTCCTTTCCCTTAAGCAGGTATAGGGAGGCCAGGGCCCCTCCACTCATCTGTGTTTTCAGCTCCTGCTCTGTGATAGTTGGCATAGGCCAGCCTCCTCTTCTCAGTTTATGCGGATGTTTTACTCCGGTGTGCCTAGGGTCTGTTTGAAAATAGAGGAAATGACGGATTTTTGCCCAGAAGGGCTCCATTTCAAGGAAAAAACCGCAAGTCAATCTTCCGATTGGCGAGGATTTTTGACGCAGAAAGGGGCTGCTTATGGGCTAAAAGACGGCGTTTTCGATTTTTCAACCAAGCCCTAAAGGGCTCATGGTAATCACATGCCGGGGGCAGGCCTCTGCGCACTTGCCGCAGCCAGTACACTTCTCCGAATCTACGCTGGCCAGGCCGTTCTGCACAGTGACAGCCCCGGCCTCACAGGTCCTCTGACACTTCATGCAGCCAATGCAGCCCACCTTGCAGGCCTGCATGGTGTCCTTCCCCTTGTCGCAGTTGGAGCAGCGCACCACAGCCACGGCCTTCACTGGGGCCAGCTTTATCAGCCCCTTGGGACAGGCGGCCACGCATTTGCCGCAGGCCACGCACTTGTCCGTATCAATGACAGCCAGGCCGCTGCAGACCTGTATGGCGCCATAGTCACAGACGGCCATACAGTCCCCCAGGCCCAGACAGCCGAACCGGCAGCTGGAGCCCCCCCCGTTCAGGAGAGAGGCTGCCGTGCAGCTCTCCAGCCCGTCATATTCCATCTTCTGGGTGGTATTGTCCTCGCTGCCCAGACAGTGGACAAAGGCGGACTTTTTCTCCATCTCCACCGCGCCGGAACCCAAAATTTCCCCGCACTGAGCAGCCACTGCCGCCCCGCCGGGAGAGCAAAGCCCGGGCGCGGCCTCGCCCTTGGCCATGGCCGCCGCGTAGCCAGAGCAGCCGGAATAGCCGCAGGCCCCGCAGTTGGCCCCAGGGAGGATGGCCTCCAAAGCCTCAGCCTTCTCGTCCTTGGGCACAGCCATTACAATGGAGGCCACGGCCAGCACCACACCAGCCAAAAGGCCGATGATGCCCACAATCAGAATTGGTGTTAAAATATCCATTACAATCACGTTCCTTTCTGGGTTTCCCCAGGGATTTCTAGGGATGCTAGCTTTCGGCAAGCATCATTTTTAGGGTGGTATAGCACTTGTCACAGGCCTTGCGGACCTCCTCCCCGGTCAGTTCTCCGCCGTCATAGAGCTGTTCCAGCAGGCCCTGTACAGTCCGGTCTATCTCCCGGTCAATATTGCTGGTGAAGTAGGCATAGCCGATGTTTTGGCGGGCCTCCTTCAGAGCGTCCCGCTGGGCGGAGGTCAAAGCGTCAACATACTTATAGTGGCCCTTCGGGCTGCTTAAAAGCCCTGTGTGCACAGGCACACAGTCCTCCCCCGCCAGCCAGAAGAAGGTCATCTGGTCGTGGCTGTCTTTGCCTGAGTCCATCTTGAGCCAAAACGCCTCCTGGCCCAGGAACTCCTTGCTTAACAGGCAGTCCACGATAAAGAAAGCGTCCTCCGGGTGCTTGGTATTAGCGTTCACGGCGCACCAGGTCTCGATGGGGGCGTTGATCTCCCCCCGCTCATTGCGGAACACATAGGAGGTATACTTCTCCCGGCCCAGAGCCACGTTGTTTGTCCAAGCGTCCACCTGGCCGTAGATTTCCTTGGTCATTTCGTTATAGTCCATGGTGTTCAGGGTCTTCAAATGGGGCAGGGCCCGTCCATAGGCACCCACAGCCTCCTGGGCCCGCTGATAGAAGGCATTTTTGTCCAGCAGAAGCTCTTCCTCGTCCCAATCGGCAATCTGCCCGAAGGCCATCTCCCGGAACCCGGTCGCTGCCAGCCCCAGGGCAAAGGTCTCCAACAGGCGCTCATCCTCCTCTTCTGCGGCGGATTCCCAATCCTTGGGGAGGGCCTCCGGCTCCACTTTTTGGAACACACAGGCCTGGTGCAGCCGGTAGAACATGGGCAAGATCACCTGGCCCCGCTCATTGCGCCCGGCCTCCATCACCTTCTGGTCCAGCTTGTCAAAGTCCATGTGCTGGGCGTTTTCCATGTAACTGTCCAGGGGCAGGAACAGGCCCTTTTTCATGGCGGCCTCCGGGCTCTGAAACAGGGTGTTTGCCGGGCCGTAGCCCTCATAAGGCCCCCCGAAGCCGGACATCAAAAACACATCCGGCCCCTCTCCGGCGGCAATCTCTGTGCGGATATGGGTCAGTTCTGCGTCATAGGCCCCGCCCTGGTCCTGGGGCAGGATATTCAGCTCCACCTCAATGCCGCTGGGGGTGCCGCCGAAATACTCCAAAATCGTCTCAAAGGTCCTCTTGCCCTGGCTGGCCTGCGAGGGCTTGCCCATCATCTTGCTCCGGCAGTCGATGTCCGTCACTACCCGCAGGATGTCCTTGCCCTCATTGGCCTTTTTCTCCGCTGCCGCGCTGGCCTCGGCCTGCTCCTGCTGCACCTCGGCCATCAGCCGAGACTTATTGTCCTCTTCAGCCTTTTCCCCCTGGCAGGCCCCCAGGGGCAGGCAGAAGATACAGAGGGCCAGAAACAGCGCGATATACTTCTTCATTGTGTCATCAGTCCTTTTCGTCTTTTTCAGCTTTCCGCCAGCATCATTTCCATGGTGCGGCAGGCCTCGTGCACGGCCTTTTCAATGGACTGCCGGGTGGCAGAGGCAGTGGCGCGTAAGCACACCTTCCGGGCGGCCTCCCGGTCCAGCTGGGTGAGGAACTTCACGGCATTGATCTGCTCCCGGAGCTCCAAGAACCGGCCGCGGCCCTCCGGGCTCATGGAAAGGCCCTGAAAATCCTCCTCTCCCTGATCCAGGTTGGGCACCAGGCCAAAGCTGCCCCCATTGAACTCCCCTACATAGAGCCGGCTGTCCTTTTGTGCCTCCCGGCTCAGCAGCTTATCCAGAATCCGGAAGGCGTAGTCCGGGTAATTGGCGTTGCGGTTGATGGCCCCATAGCTGGTCACATAGGCGGTCACGCCCTGGTCCCGGTTGTACACCGGGACGCAGAACCCATCCGCCGACTGGCCGTTTTGGGCGTGCAGGCCGAAAAAGTCCTGGTATATATTGCGGTCATAATAGCCCGCCATCCACTTTTTCTGGCTCTCAGCTGCATCCAGAGCGATCTCTCCCAGCTCCTCCTCCCGGAAGGTGAGTTCCTCCGCCGGATAGTCCGCGTCCCGGCCAAAATAGCCCAGCAGGGCCCAGTTGTCCGCGGCCAGGGCGGCCCGCTCCAGATTCCGGTTGCCGGATTGGAGATAGCCTTCCCGGCTGTGGGCAGGGGGTTCGGTGTACTGGTCCTCCTCCATAAACAGCACGGTGAAGTCATACTGCAAGGGGAGGATGGTCTGGCCCTCTTCCCCCCGGCCCACCTCCATAATCTGGGGCATCAGCCGGTCCATGCACTGGGCGCCGGCGATGTAGTCATCCAAGGGCAGGAACAGGTGGTTATCTCTGGCCTGCTCGGGGAAGGGGAACAGGGACTTCACATTGTCCTCATAGATGGAAAGGCTGCAGAGGGTAGGATAGAAGCAGTCCATAAGAAACAGGTCCGGCCCCTTGCCCGCCATGATTTCTACCCGCAGGTTCTCGATGCGCTGGGAGCGCACGGGCTCCTCCTGCAGCAGCTCGAACTCTACGTGAAAATCCCTGTCACTGCCGGGTACAGTGTTCAAGAGGGCGCGCAGCGGGCCGCTGTCCCAGAAGGGCTCGTCGGCCAGGACGGTGACCAGGGGCAGCTCCTTTGTGCTGCCGTCCCCGGTGAGGATAGTGGTGACAGGCAGGTTTCCCTTATGGCACCCGCCAAAGGCGGCGCACAGCAGGCACAGGCTCAGCAGAACAGAGAAGAACTTTTTCATGGCAGTAACCTCCTAAAAAGTGTTGGGGAATACCCCTCTACCTATTAAGAAGTCAGATTTCGGAGAAATGGTTGCATGGAACCGAAAAATATTTTGGCCGTTTGCTGAGAGCGAAAGCTCGGCTATGTATCCCCGCGGCATTTCCTTTGCGCGTGAGGTCGGTGATGTTTTCGAGAAACACAGCGAAGCGAAAACGCGAACTGCCCGCGGGTGCAGCCCGTTAGCCCGCCAGCCTGTCCACCACGCCGTTGAAGCCCAGGAAGGACACCGCCACCAGGGACGCCGCCACCAAAGTGATGGGCAGGCCCTGGAAGGTCTTGGGGATGTCGCAGTCCTCCAGGCGCTCCCGCACCCCGGCGAACAGCAGCATGGCCACCAAGAATCCAATGCCCGAGCCAAAGGCGTTCACCAAAGACTGGACATACCCAAAGCTGGGGTCCGCCGCGCCCTTTTCCAGCACCAGCATGGTCACGCCCAATACGGCGCAGTTGGTGGTAATCAGGGGCAGATAGATGCCCAAAGAGTTGTACAGGGGGGGCATGTACTTGCGCAGCACGGTCTCCAAAAGCTGTACCAGGGCCGCAATCACCAGAATGAACACCAGGGTCTGTAAGTATTCCAGGCCGTTTGGCACCAGGATATACATATAAATGGGCCAGGTCACCGCTGTGGCGATGACCATCACCACGGTCACCGCGCAGCTCATGCCAAAGGCAGTGTCCAGCTTTTTGGATACCCCCAGAAAGGGACAGATGCCCAAAAACTTATTGAGCACATAGTTCTCAGTCAAAATGGCGGCCAGGAAGATAGCCACCAAAGAGCGGATGGTTTGCGCGTCCATTATTTGCCCTCCTTCTTCTCATTGATTTTGGAGCAGGAAGCCGCCAGGGGGCAGTGGGAGCAGCCCATGGCCTCCGGGGCCTTGCCCTCTGCAGAGAGCTTCCCCGCCAGGGCGATAAGCATCCCGAACACAAAGAACCCTCCGGGAGGCAGCAGGAAGATGATAATGGGCTCCATAAACCCGGACAGGATGGGCAGGCCAAACACGGTCCCGGCCCCTAAAAGCTCCCGGATAATGCCCATAGCCAGCATAGCTGCGGTAAAGCCCACGCCCATGCCCAGGCCGTCAATAATGGAGGGCAGAATCTTACTCTTGCTGGCAAACATCTCCGCCCGGCCCAAAATGATACAGTTGACCACGATAAGGGGCAAAAATACGCCCAAGGCCGTGTCCAGGGCCGGAGAAAAGGCCTTGATAAACATCTGCACAATGGTGACAAATCCCGCGATGACCGTAATAAACGCCGGAATGCGCACCTTGTTGGGAATCACATTCCGCAGCAGGGAGATGACCGCGTTGGAGCACACCAGCACAAAGGTGGTGGCCGCGCCCATGCCAATGGCATTGCTGGCCGCGGTGGTCACGGCCAGGGTGGCGCAGCAGCCCAGCATCAGCCGCAGCACCGGGTTCTCAATAATAATGCCTTTGGTAAATTCAGACCAGAGGCTCTTTTTCTTTTCCATCTTTAGTTGCCCCCTTCCGAAGCGTATGCGTTCTGGTACTGCTCAATGGCCAGGTTCACCGCGTTGGTCACAGCGGTGCTGGTGATGGTGGCCCCGGTCATGGCCTGGATTTCCCCCTCAGCAGGAGCCTGGAACTTCACTACCTGGATGCCGCCTGTCAGGTTGGCAACAGGCTGCTGGTACTGGTCCCGGAAGGTTTCCTTTTCGGCGTTGGCCCCCAGGCCCGGGGTCTCGCTGTGGCTGAGCACAATCACGCCGGTGATATTGCCCTCGGTGTTGATGCCGGTCATGACCTTCACGGTGCCGCCATAGCCCTTGGACTCGGTCTCAAACACATAGCCTACCACAACGCCCTCAGGCGCTTCCTTGCTCAAACCAATATAGTGGGTGCCGTCCTCGCCTTCCTTTTCCTGGAAGGCCTCCGCCTCCGGGAGCACCACCATGCGGCTCTCTTCGGCTTTCTGGGCCGCCGCCCGGGCAATGCGGTCCGCGGTGAGCAGATTGGTGCCCGCCAGCGCCGCCGATACCGCTACGCAGATGACAAAGAGGATGGCGGCTGGTTTGATGACTTCTTTGATATTCATGCCGCGGAGCCCTCCTTCTTTTTCTTTTCCTTGGGCTTGCCGAAAGCCCGGGGTTTCACATACCGCTCAATCAGCGGGGTGATAATGTTCATCAGCACGATAGAGTAGCTGACCCCCTCAGGCAGGGAGCCGAACTCCCGGATAATCACGGTCAGCAGGCCGCAGCCAATGGCGAAGACAATCCTGGCCCCAAAATACAGGGGGCTGGTAGTGTAGTCGGTTGCCATAAAGAACGCGCCCAGCATCAGCCCGCCCGCCAGCAGGTCAAAGAGGGGATCCCGGCCCAGAACTGCCGACAGCACTGCCACAGTGCACAGGTATGTAACAGGAATCACAGGGCTGATAACTTTCCTCATAATAAGGTATAGCCCGCCCAGAAGGATAGCCAATGCGCAGGTCTCCCCCAGGCAGCCTCCATGGGTGCCAAGCAGCAGCTGGAGATAATCCGGGGCGCTGCTGGGGGAGTCCACATACATCAGGCCTGAGAGAGGCGTGGCGGTGGTCACCGCGTCGGCGGCAGCAGAGTAGTCAAAGGCCCCCACCCAGTGGGTCATGCGGGCAGGGAAGGAGTTCATGAGCACAATGCGGGCAGTAAGGGCCGGATTCACAAAGTTCTGGCCAATGCCGCCGAACATCTGCTTTACCACCACAATCGCCACCACGCCGCCAAAGGCCGCAATAAGAGGGTTGATGGTGACAGGCAGGTTCAAAGCCAGCAGCAGGCCCGTGACCACGGCGGATAAGTCACCCACAGTCTGGGGGCGCTTCATGGCCTTGCGGGACAGGTACTCGCTGAGCACACAGCTCAGGATACACACAGCAATGATTAGCAGTGCCTTGGGCCCGAAGATGATAACGGACGCGATGGCAGCAGGGCACAGCCCGATGATTACGTCCAGCATGATATTTTGGGTGGTCTTCTTCCCGTTGAAGTGAGGGGAGGAAGACACGATAAGTTTATCCATTGTATCAGGTCCTTTCTAAGTTGGAAGGATTTGCGCGTTAGGTTGAGATGAGGCTGACGGCTCAATGTAGAGAGCTCCACCCAAAACGCGGGCGGCAAACGTAACCGAAACAGCGCGGAAGGAGCGCGGTCGAAAAGTTTCGTCCACCTTTTCAAAGGTGGCAGGGGCTTGGGGGCAGCGCCCCCAAGGTCTTGCGCGCCAGCGCCAAAAACGTCGTCAGACAAGCGAGCGGAGCGAGCGCACACATCACCATTTTCCAAAGGAAAATGGTGATAAAGGGCTTTTGTAGGGTTCAGCCTCCGGGCGGCGATGCCGCCCTACGGCAAGACCTCGGGACTCCGTCCCGAACCCTGCCAGGAAAACTTTTTGAAAAAAGTTCTTCTGGACCTTTCAAAAACTTTTCGTTCGCGTACCAGGAGCGCTGTTGGAGTTGGGCTTGCGGCACGCGTTTGGGCTTGGTTGGGTCACTTCTTCTGGCTGGCTTTTCTGACGTACGCCTTCCCCAACCGGATACTCTGCACCAATCTCCGCCCCGCCGGGCAGGAGAAGGCACAGCACCCGCATTCCATACAGGTCATTACATCCAGCTCCAGCAATGCCTCCGCGTCCTTCTTCTGGGCAGCCTTTTCCAGCTTGGTGGGCATCAGGTTCATAGGGCAGGCCGCCACGCACCGCCCGCACCGGATGCAGTCCGTGGTCTCGTACATTTTGGCCTCTTTTTCGTCAAAAGCCAAAATGGCGTTATTCTGCTTTAATATAGGCAAGTCGTCCCCAGTGATGGCAATGCCCATCATGGGCCCGCCCATCAGCATTTTCTTCGGCTCTGCCCGGTATCCTCCGCAGAATTCCATCACGTCCTTGATGGGCGTGCCAATGGGTACAATCACATTCTGGGGATTCTTCACCGCCGAGCCGTCGATGGTCACCCGCTTTTTGGTCAGGGGCATCCCTGTACGCATATAGCTGGCCAAAAAAGACACCGAGGCAATGTTCATCACCAGGCACCCCACGTCCGCGGGCAGGGCCCCGGGAGGAACCATCCGGCCTGTGCAGGCCTGTACAAGGACCTTTTCCGCGCCCTGGGGGTAGCGGCTTTTGAGGGCCAGCACCCGGACCTCGTCCTTGGGGTCCATCTGGGGGTTGTCCGCAATCTCAGTGAGCTTGGCAATCACGTCGGGCTTGTTGTCCTCCACAGCAATCAGCACCCGGTGCACGTCCAGAATCTCCTTCACCTTGTAGATGCCGTCCAGCACGTTTTTGCCATTCTCCAGAGCCTCACGGTGGTCAGAGGTCACATAGGGCTCGCACTCGGCCACATTGATAATCAGGGTGTCAATGTTCTTGCCCTCAGGCACGTTGAGCTTCACGTGAGCCGGGAAGCCCGCGCCCCCCAGGCCCACCAGGCCCGAGGCTCTCGCCGCCGCTGCCAGGGACTTCTTGTCCGTGATAGGGGCCGGGGGCTGAATGTCCGGGTCCGGCTCCATGAGCCCGTCCGAGTCGATGATGACCGCGTCCACAGGGGCGCTGCCAGTGAGCATGACTTTTTTCACCTCTGCCACTGTGCCGGACACAGAGGCGTGGATAGGCGCGCTGACAAAGGCCTCGCTGTCGCCCACCACCTGGCCCAGGTATACATGGTCGCCTTTTTTCACCGTGGGCACACAGGGCGCGCCGATGTGCTGCTGCATGGGGATAATGACCCGGGCAGGGGGAGACATCACAGCGGATTCTCTCTGCCAAGTGTTCTTATGGTGTGGTACGGGTGCGCCGCCGTGGGTACGGTACGGGCGCTTTGGGAATTGCTCCTGCATATAGCCACATTCCTTTCCTGACGGGGCCTCTCAAGAGCCGGTTTTATAGTTCACGCAGTCCAAAAGAGGAGGG
This sequence comes from uncultured Eubacteriales bacterium, assembly GCA_910580045.1. GTDB lineage: Bacteria > Bacillota > Clostridia > Oscillospirales > Acutalibacteraceae > Acutalibacter. Next base: position 1,200 of record CAJTXF010000010.1, on the reverse strand, counting down.
GCCAGCACCAGCGCCGCAAACGCGTTTCCTATAAGAAGCAGCCTTATCAGTCCGTCGAAAAAAATTCACAAATTCATTTTACCGCAAAACTGCCGTTTGTGCAACCACAATCACCATGCTTTTCAAAAGAAAGTTCATCCATCCGGGTATCTTCAGGATGGAAAAAGCCTGTCTGCCCTGCTTTCTGTAAGGTTTCACGCTGCAGCAACTCCATGGGTTGGATAAAACCGAGACCGTCTCTTGACAGCGCCGAAGCCTTTTAGTATAATATTGGAAGCTTTTGGAGGCGAGTCGCTTATGCGGTACAAGTATTTGATTTTTGATGTGGGGCACATTGCTGAATTTTAGTGCAGCCTATTTACAAGCCCAGCAGGCTGTCGCCAAGACGCTGGGAATCAGCTTCTCCCAAGAGTTTGTCCAGATGGACGAAAAGCTCAGCTGGGAGCTGTGGGATGAATTTGGGTTAAGCCATGTGGAGGATGAAACAGTCCAGCAGAATTATCACAGCCTATATGACGCCTATCTGAGAAAACACTTTGCCTGCATTGCACGGGCCTTTGGGGTGAGGGCGGAAACGGACGCTGTCTTACACGCGTACTACACCGGGCTTTCTTCCTCGCGCAAGCCCATGGAGCCAGATACGCTGGCTCTATATGAAGAGCTCAGTCAACAGCATACAATGATAATAGCCACCAATGGACTGGGCCAGGTGCAGCGGAGCCGGCTGCGGGACTTTCTGCCCATGACAGCCAGGCTCTACATCTCAGAAGAGGTGGGCTGCATCAAACCTTCAACTCTCTTTTTCAAACGCATTATAGACGATTTGGGTCGTGCGCCCAGTGAGTGCTTGATGATAGGGGACTCGATTTCCAGCGATATCAATGGGGCAAAACATGCCGGTATGGCAACATGCTGGTACAACTGTAAAGGAAGCAGCTCTAACCCAAAGACAGCAGATTATCAGATTTCCAAACTCTGTGAGCTACTGCCGCTCACCTGATTTTCCACTGTGAGGAGGCATCCTTTGAGATACAAAGAAGCAAGCAGAATGAATCTGAATCCTTGCTCCCAGCTCCCCTTATAGAAGCCGCAGGATTCAAGTTGCCGCCATCTGCTGAGGACGAGTCTTGACGGGATTTCATTCTGTAAGCGAAAAATAGATTCGAACCCTCGTAAAAAAGGAAAAAAGCAAGAGCGGTT
>CAJTXF010000009.1 GCA_910580045.1 uncultured Eubacteriales bacterium | reverse complement strand
CCGCCCGTAGGGCGGGGCAACACAGATAATTATCTCTGTGGTTTGGACAATCCCCGTGAGGCTGGGCAGGGGTTTGGACAAAGGGGCCGGGCAGGCAGGACAGAGGGAAAAGCCCTCTCTAAAAGAGGCATCCAGGAAGCACGGGAGAAAAATTCACAAAAAATTCACAATTTTTCGTGTGGGGCCGAAGCCCTGCCCGGCAGGGAGTTTTTTTGGAAAAAAGCGAAAATTTGTGATAAGATATGGGCCCAAATCTCGGGCAGGCCCTTATTTTTCTCCCGTTTCCAGCCGAAAGACTTACGGGAGGGAATATGTTTTTATGTTGCGAAACTTCCAGCCCTGTGTTATAATAGTACGGACGGGGGGCTGGATACCCCCGGCAATCTATGCAGAAAAGGTGGAACATGAAGTATGGGCAACGACATGATGGAAGCCTATCTCTATGAGATGAACACGCTTTTGGAGTCCCTGGACGAGATGGTGCTGGGGGCGGAGGACAGGAAGACCTTCTCGCAGGACGACGTGAACGAGATATTCCGCATTATGCACACGATTAAGGGCTCCTCGGCCATGATGGAGTTTGACAACCTCATGACGGTCGCCCATAGAATCGAGGATATGTTCTTCATCATCCGTGACAAGGGAATGGAAGCAGTGGCGGAGAATTTGCGCCCCGAGCTTTTCGATTTGATTTTCAAGGCCATAGACTTCTTTAAGGCCGAAGTGGAGAAGCTGGAAAACAGTGAACCTCTCACTGAGGATATCGACAGTATCCTGGCGAATATTAAGAGCTTTTCAAATAAAATTCAGGGGGGCGGCCAAGAGGAGGAAGAGCCTGCCCAGGAGGCTGCGGCAGGAGGCTCTGCCGCTGGCCCGGGGGACGCGGCCAGCTTTGGCAGCAGCCAGTTCCCCTATGGCATCCGCGTGACCTTTGACGAGGGCAGCGGCATGGAGAACCTGCGCTCCTTCATGCTGGCCACTGCCGTGAAGGACGCGCTGGACGGAGACGACCAGTTCGACTTCTATCCGGAAGACGTGGGGAGCAACTCGGAGACTACGGCCTTTGTGGTGGAGGAGGGCTTCTTCCTGCGCTTCCTCACCCCCGAGCTGCGGGAGGCCGCTGTGGCTGTGGTGAGAGACGCGGGCAGCGTGGCAGACTATCAGCTGTTTGACTATGCGGAGCCTGAGCCGGAGGAAGCTCCCCCGGTCGCGCCTATTCCGGCCAGCAGTGACGCGCCCGCCCCCGCGGCAGCGCCCAAGGAGGCTCCGGCCCCAGCGGCACAGGGCAGCAAGCAGCAGCCTCAGAACAATCATAATAAAGAAAGCCTTATCAGCGTGAACCTCTCCAAGCTGGATGAACTGAACGCGGTAGTGGGTGAGATTGTCATCACAGAGTCCATGGTCACCGCCTCGCCGGATTTGAAGGGGCTGAAGCTGGATAACTTTACCTCAGCGGCCCGGCAGCTGCGCAGCCTTACAGACCAGCTTCAGGATGTGTCCATGTCCCTGCGGATGGTGTCCGTGTCCGCCACATTCCAGAAAATGCGCCGGATTGTGCGGGACATGAGCAAAAAGCTGGGCAAAGAGGTCAACCTGGTGCTGGAGGGTGAGAGCACAGAGGTGGACAAGACCATTGTGGACAGCATCAGCGACCCGCTGATGCACATTGTGCGCAACTCTATGGACCACGGCATCGAGGAGAACGTGCAGGACCGCGTCGACGCCGGGAAGAACCCGGTGGGCCGCATCACCTTGGCTGCCCGCCAGACCGGCGGAGAGGTCATCATTGAGGTGATTGACGACGGCCAGGGCGCGGATGACGATGCCATCCTGGCCAAGGCCCAGCGCCAGGGCCTGGCCATGCCGGGGGTGGAGTATTCCCACAAGGATATCCTCAACTTCCTGCTGATGCCCGGCTTCTCCACCAACACGGAGGTTACGGAGTATTCCGGCCGGGGCGTGGGCATGGACGTGGTTAAGTCCAATGTGGAGAGCGTGGGCGGCACAGTGTCCATTTCCAGCGAAAAGGGCAAGGGCATGACCACCACCCTGAAGATTCCGCTGACCATGGCGATTATGGACGGCATGGAGGTGTCGGTGGGCGAGTCTGTGTTCACAGTGCCCATCAACAATATCCGCTCTATCCAAAAAATCACGGAAGGCGATGTGATTCATGACGCGGCCAAGGGCGAGATGCTGCGGCTGATGGATAATTTCTATTCCATTGTGCGGGCCAAGGAGTTCTTCCAGATGGAGTACGGCAAGGACGATTACGGCGAGGGCATCATCCTTTGGGTGGAGTCCGGCGACAACTCCTTCTGCCTGTTTGTGGACGCCCTGATTGGGGAGCAGCAGGTGGTGGTAAAGCCCCTGCCGGACTATGTAAATGAGTACGGCATCCGCAACTATGGGGTGATTGGGTGCACCATCCTGGGCAATGGGGACATCAGCCTGATTTTGGATGTGGCGAATATTTACGCCGCCTCTCAGATGTAAGCATATAAGGCAGAGGCCCGGTGCGTGGCCGGGAGATACTTAAATACAGAAACAGCAGCGGCCGAAGCCCAGCGGAGTACCGCGGGCGGCCGGGGAAAGGATTTGGAAGCTATGTCAGAAGAGACCATGGCGGCCCAGAGGGCTGAAGACGCGGATTTGGACGTGCTCGGCGAAGTGGTGGAGCCGGAGAAGGATAAGTATCTTATCTTCCTTTCCGGCGGCATCTACTACGGCGTGGATACCAAGTATATCAAAGAGATGATCACCCAGTGGGAGACCTCCATCACCTGGCTGCCCATGCTCCCGCCCCATGTGAAGGGAGTCATCAACCTGCGGGGCGGGGTGGTGCCCATTGTGGACTTCCGCCTGCTGATGGGCCAGATACCTGGGGATAAGTTCTGCACCGTCATTTTGGATATGGGCGGGGTACAGATTGGCATTCTGGTGGACGAGGTGGACCAGACAGTGGATATTGACCCCCGCGCCGTGCTGCCCGTGCCCTACCAGAGCGGGGTGGAGACCCAGAAGATGGTCACCGGCATGTACAGCCTGCCGGACAGCGGCAAGACCCTGATGGTGCTGGACTGCACCCAATTGCTGCAGGGGCACTGAGCATGGAGAAGAAGGATATCAACGCGGGGACAGGCGCGGCATTGACCATCAGCGAAAAGGATTTTATCCGGCTGGTGAACTTTGTACACAGCAAATACGGCATTGATTTGCACCAGAAGCGGCAGTTGGTGACCAGCCGATTGTCCAGCACAGTGAAAAAACTGGGATATTCCAGCTTTACCCAGTATGTGGATTATCTCTTGAAGAGCGGCACAGGGGATGACATCAACCAGCTGCTCTCCAAGCTGACCACCAATTATACTTATTTCATGCGGGAAGTAGAGAGCTTTGACTACTTCACCCGGGTGATTCTGCCTGATATTGTCCGCCGGCATGAGCGCGACAAGTGCCTCTCTATCTGGAGCGCCGCGTGCTCCTCCGGCGAGGAGCCCTATAATGTGTCCATGTATATTATGGATTATCTGGGCGCCCAGGCCTCTGCCTGGGATACCCGGATGCTGGCCTCGGACATTTCCCTGGACGCGCTGAACAAGGCTAAGCGCGGGGTGTATGAGCTGCCGGACACTATCCCTCCCAACTGGAAGCGGGACTATTTTAAGCCCGCGGGGGGGAAAATGTATGAGGTGGCGCCGAAAATCAAGAATAATGTTATCTTCAAGCAGTTCAATCTGATGGACCCCATCCATTTTAAGCGGAAGTTTGACGTGATTTTCTGCCGGAACGTGATGATTTACTTTGACCAGCCAACCAAGTCCGCGCTGACCCGGCGCATGTATGACGCCACTGTGCCCGGCGGATACCTGATTATCAGCAAGGCGGAGAACCTGCCGCCTGATACGCCCTATGCCCGGGCGGCCACGTCCATCTTCCAAAAGAAATAGGGCCTGCGGAGAGACGGAGTTCCTGTGAGTCAGACCAGAAGGAATGAAACGAGAACTAGGAGGGGTCAATTTGCCGAAAATGATACGGGTACTGGTGGTGGATGATTCCATCATCGCCCGCAAGACGATTATGGATGGGCTCAGCAAGTCGCCTCTGATTGAGGTGGCGGGCTATGCCATCAACGCCATGGACGCCGAACATAAAGTAAAGCAGCTGAACCCGGACGTGATGACCTGCGATGTGCAGATGCCCGGTATGACTGGAATCGAGTTTCTAAAGAAGCTGCTGCCCCAGCATCCCCTGCCGGTGGTGCTGGTGTCCTCTTTGAATTTGAAGGTCTTTGATGCCCTGCACGCCGGGGCTGTGGGCTTTGTCCGCAAGCCGGACGGGGTGCAGAGCCGCCAGGGCTTTGTGGACTCTTTGGTGGAGGCGGTAATCGAGGCGGCCAGCGCCAAAGTGCGCCGCCCGGCAGCCGTCCCCAAGGAGCAGCCGGATTTGAGCGCTTCTCTCACCATGACTCCCCTTCGGGTGCCCCAGCCCTACCTGATCGGGCTGGGTGCCTCTACTGGCGGCACAGAGGCCACCCTGGAGGTAATGAAACGCCTGCCTGCGGATATTCCGGGCATGGTTATTGTGCAGCATATGCCCCCTGGGTTTACAAAAATGTATGCTGAGCGCCTGGACCGGCTGTGCCGCATGGAGGTGCGGGAGGCTGTGAACGGCGACAGGCTCCACCCAGGGCTGGCGCTGGTGGCCCCGGCTGATTTGCAGTGCCGGGTGAACCGCACAGCTGCCGGTGAGTACTATGTGTCCTGCCTGCCGGGGGATAAGGTCAGCGGCCACAGGCCGTCTGTAGACGCGCTGTTCATGTCCATGGCGGAGAATGTGCGCTGCAAGATGATTGGCATCATTATGACCGGTATGGGCGCGGACGGGGCTGAGGGCCTGCTGCGGATGCGCCGCAAGGGGGCCTATACCATTGGCCAGGACGAGGAGTCCTCGGTGGTGTACGGGATGCCCGGGGTGGCGTTCAAGAAGGGCGCTGTCTGTGAGCAGGCCAGCTGTGAGCGGGTGGCCAGTGTTCTTCTGCGTAGCCTGCAGACTGGAAAATAGCTTTTTCGACGGGAATCTTTTTTCCGCGCTCCGAATGCGGCCGGAAAAAAGGGGAAATCCCCAAAGAATTTTATAAATCATCGGATGGCCTCTTATTTTTTTAGGGGGGCCATCCGATACTTTATGTAGAAAGGACTTGGGGTTCTGTTACCCATTTCGCTTTTTAACCAGTTTCCCAACGAGAAGAGAGGGATGTATGTATGATTACTATGCCGCAAAAGATTAGCCCTGTAAACAGCGGCGCCCTGCGGGTGAGCCAGTCCCGCCAGCATAGCGCCGCCGCTCCGGCTTCCCATGCTGGAGAGAGCTTTGATAAGGTCACCCTGAGCGCCAGAGAGGGAGAGGATTCCCGCAAGCTGGAAATCCAGAGCAAGCTCTCCCAAGAGGTGCGCACAGCAACCACCACCGGCACCCTGGCCCATCTGCGCCAGCAGGTAGAGAGCGGGGAGTACCGGATTGACGCGGAGAGCATTGCCAAAAAGCTGCTTCTGCTGGGGGAGGTTTGAGTTTGGAGCCTGTGTATGACGAGTACCTGCGCTATCTGACCAGCCTGGCGGAGCTTTTGGAAAAGATGATTACAACCGCCAAGGAAAAAGGCGCTGCCGCCCGGGTGGGAGATTTGGTCCGGGTGGACGCCTGCATGAAGCAGGAGCAGGTTTACAGCATGAGCCTGCGCAGTATGGACCAGAAGCGGGAGAAGATGCACAAGGCCATGGGGCTGGAGGGTGTGTCCCTCTCCCAGGTGCCCGGGCACTTCCCAGAGGCGCTTCGGGGCCAGGCCGCCAAGACTGCCGAGCTGGCGCTGAAGCGGTTTGAGATGTACCACAGTGCCGCCAACGCGGCCAAAACCACGATGGAGCTGGCCCTGCGGGATATTGAGCGCATGTTCCCCCAGGACGCCCCTATCCCGGAGCCTCACACTGAGGAGCCGCCCCCCCGGATGAAGACAGACTTCCGGGCATAAGCGCGGAACGGCAGGGCCGCGCGTCGGGGGAATTCCCCGGACATTTCAGAGACCCTGACTAAAGGAGGTTTTTACCTATGAGCACCATATCCACTTTCAGCGGCTTTACTATGGCGCGCCTGGGCATTATGGCGTCCAGCAAGGCCCTGGAGGTTACGGGCAATAATATTTCCAACATCAACACCCCTGGCTATACCCGGCAGATGCTGGACCAGAGGGCCCTGTATATCGGCGGCGCGGACCGCTACTCCTCTCAGTTTGACGTGCGGGTGGGCGCGGGCGCGCTGACCACTGGCGTGTCTCAGCTGCGGGACCCTTATCTGGATATCCGCTATCGCAATGAGGCGTCTAACGTAGGCTTTTATGACGAGAAGTATTATGTGCTGGACCAGCTCTCCTATATTTTTGATGAAGTGGGCAAGGGCGAGGATGACAACGGCATCCTGGAAGCCCAGCTAAGCCGCCTTTTGGAGCAGCTGCAGAACTTCAACACAGAGCACGCCGGCACCCAGAGCTATGAGAACAATGTGAGAGGCGCGGCCAAAGGCATTGTCACCTTCTTTAATGAGTTCGCCAAGCAGCTGGAAACGCTGCAGAACGACACCATGAAAGAGTACAAGGAGATGCTGGGCAATGTCAACAACACCCTCAAGAAGATTCGTGAGCTGAACGAGTCCATCCGGAAAGCGGAAATCGGCAACGGCGCCCTGTCAGAGGCAGAGCGCAAGGAGGGGATGATTGGCGAGCGCGGCCAGCAGGCTCTGGAGCTGCGGGACGAGCGTAACCAGCTGATTGACGAGCTGGCCCAATACCTGCCCATTGACGTGACCTACTCTGACGAGCCCATCGGCGCGGGGATGACCGTAGAGAAGCTGACCATTACCCTCTCCGGCAGCAACACCGTGCTGATTGACGGCATTTACAGCGGCGAGCTGTCTATCCGGCAGATACAGCAGCAGAAGCTGGACGCGGACGGCAATCCAATGGTTGATGGGGTTGGCAACCCTGTAATGGAGGATGTTGACGACCCCTATCTGCGGCTGAACATTTCTGCCCTGGAGGACCGCCGGGGGCAGGTGATTGCCTCTTACAAAAACGGCCATGACCCGGTACAGCTGGAGGACCAGAGCCTGAAGTCCGGCTCTCTGCAGGCCAAGCGGGAGATGCTGATTAAGAATGGTGAGTTCTCCACCCAGGAGGAGATTAACGATATCAATGGCACTCCTCCGGGACTTGGTGACCCCAAAGCGGCCACCAAGCGGGGCATCCCCTATTATCAAAAGGCCCTGGACGCCCTGGCAAATAAGTTCGCAAAGGTTTTCAACCGCTCCAATAACTTTGTCCCGGATGAGAACAAGGCGCCTGATGAAGGGGAAAATGCTTTCTTTGTGTTTGACGCCAACGGTAAGGTTACTTTAGACGCCAATGGCAATCCTGTAGTGAAAGACGAATATAAAGAGTATGTAGAGAGCGTCAGCGGCAACCTGTTCAGCATCAGCGGCGACAGCAATGACGCGGGTGTTGACAGCGAGCTTATCACCGCAAAGAATATCTCTATTTCTACAGGCTGGGCCCATGAGAAAATCAAAGTGGTTCAGACCAAGAATATAAATGACATGGTGGCGGCTGACCCAAGCGACCCCACAAATACAACCATGCGGCCTGCCAGCACGGCCAACAGCAACATCGCCCACCTGGTCTCCGCCATGCAGGAGAAGTATGATTTTGCCCCGGACGAGGTGTTTGCCGGCGCGGCCAACAGTACAGTGTATTTTACCGGCAGTTTCCATGAGATGCTGGACTATGTGAACGGCCTGCTGGGCGAAGACACCAAGAGCACAGGGGACATCCTGGACAACTACATGGCCACCGCGACAGAGTTGGATTTGGGCCGGGACTCGGTGTCCGGTGTGGATTTGAACGACGAGGCCCTGAATATGATGCAGTATCAGAAGTCTTATTCCGCTTCCTGCCGTCTGCTGACCACATTGGACGAGGTGCTGGATAAGCTGATTAACGGCACAGGCATTGCCGGCAGGTAATTGAGCATACAGCCCCAATAGCGTACCGCTATATTATTCAACAGAAAGAAGTGAGACTATGGTTCGGCGAATTACGACCAATGGCATGATGATGAGCTACAAGTCCAACTTGATGCGCTCTTATAACAACCTGGCTGGGGTCACTGAAAAGGTGACCACCCACCGGCAGTTTAACTCTTACGCGGAGAGCCCTTCCAAGGCCAGCCAGGCATTCCAGCTGCGCCGAAGCCGCTGGAACGTGGAAAACCAGCTGGCCAACAACAAGCAGGTCACTCACAAATTCCAGCAGGCTTGGGACTGTATGGACAACACCTATCAGAAGCTGGGCACTGAATTAGTGAAGTATTCCTCCCTTCGCGCGGAGAACGATGCGGAGGCTGGCGGCCGGAAGGCTTTGGGTGAGATTATCAAGGGTGCGGCTGACTCAGTTATGCAGACCATGAACGCCAAGTATGGGGAGAATTTCGTCTTCTCCGGCGCGGACGGGGAGACAGTGCCTTTCAGCTGGGGCCCGGACGGTGAGGTCCTGTACCGGGGTATGAAGGTGGATGTAAAGACACCCACAGAGGCAGAGCTGGCGGCTGGCAATTGGCAGGGAAAACCTGACTATGCGGATTTTCTCAAGCTGTACAATACGGTGGAGAACGAGCACACCTATGTGGATTTGGGCCTGGGCATGAAGGAGGATAAGGACGGCAACCTGATTGATTCCAGTGCCTTTGACACAGCCCTGAGCGGCATTGCCACCATTGGCTATGGCACAACCTCCGTCACAGTAGAGGGGCCCGACGGGAAGGATGTAGTTGAAACGGACGTCCCCAACAATCTGATTGCCCTTATCCGGGAATACGGCGAGATTCTTTCCCAGTGCGACGCGCAGACTGGCGCTTATCCCGAGGATCCGGCCAAATGGCCCAATGGCGCTGAGACCCGCTGTGACGCCCTGGAGAAGCAGTTGGAGGATGTGCTTGACGAGCTGCACGCCAACTGGATGGCTCACGACACCCGGGCCACCTTCCTCAAGACCAATGAGGATCGGCTGGAGTCTATGGATGACAGCCTGAATGAGCAGATTACCAATGTGGAGGATATTGACCCGGCTGAGGCCATCACGGCTCTGATGTGGGCCCAGTATTCCTATAACGCGGCGCTGCGCATCGGCACCAGCATCCTATCCCAGTCGCTGATTGACTATATGAACTGACATATCCGCCGGATAGGCTATTTCGAAAGGAAAGAGGGGATTATGTGTGGGTCCGTTGATTGAGATTACCACTGTACCAATTGAGATTGAAATGAAGACAACCAACGCCCAGCTGATTTATTCCAGAGGCACAGCGGAGATGGAAGTCAGCCGGGAGAAGGGCGGGCTGAATATTAAGAGCCGCCCTGTCAAGCTGAATATTGACTCCTTCCAGGCCCGAAGCTCTGTGCGGCCAACCACTGTGCAGAGTGTGAAGCAGGCTGCCCAGAAGGGAGAGCAGGCGGCGTATCAGGCCACGGCCACCTATGCCCAGCGGGGCCAGCTGGTGATGGATGCCCAGCTGGGTCAGGAGCTGATTACGCAGTTTGCCCAGGAGACCCAGGACGCCCAGATGGGCAGGCACCTGGAGGACTTTGGCCTGGGATTTCTGCCGGAGGGCGGCATCAACCTGGACTGGGAGCCAGGCCAGATGCAGATTCGCTATGAAATGGATAAGCTGAACTTTGATTGGAAGACCAACGGCATGGGGTTCCAGTTTGTGCCCGGGGACATTGAGTTCACCATGACCCAGCGGCCTGAAGTGATTATCAAGTATGTGGGCGGCGCTGTGTATGTCCCGCCTTCCTCTGACCCCAATTATCAGCCGGTAGACGTGAGAGCATAGGGCCTGGACATCAGGCTCCACTGTCAGGAGGAACGATTGTTGAAGCTGTCAAGCAAGTACTTCGGAGAAATTGAGTATCAGGAAGAGGATGTGTTGACGTTCCCCAAGGGCTTGTTCGCCTTTGAGGAGGAGACAAAGTTCCTGCTGCTGCCCTTTTCCGGCAGTAGCGGAACTTTGCTGTGCCTGCAGAGTATTGCCACCCCTCAGCTGGCCTTTGTGGTGATGAACCCCTTCTCTCTGGACGGGAGCTATGCCCCTGTTCTCCAGCCGGAGGAGCTGGAATATCTGGGGGTAAAGGACAGCACCGAGCTGTGCTATTACGTGCTCTGCGGGGTGAAGAATCCTGTGTCCAGCAGCACAGTCAATCTTCAGTGCCCCATTGCCATTAACGACAGGATTTGTACGTGTATGCAGGTGATTCTGGAGGATGACCGTTACAGCATGCGGCATTTGCTGTCGGAATTCCAGGCGAAGGAGGGCTGAACCATGTTGATTCTTCGCCGCAGGGCTGGACAGTCCTTTCTGATTGGCAGCGATGTCCGTGTGACCATTATGGTCACCAAAGACAAAGAAGTGCAGATTGCCATTGACGCCCCCAAAGAGGTGGCTGTGCTGCGCAGTGAGCTGGCCTATGCCATGAACGCCAACCGGGAGGCTGCCCAAGAGGAAAGCCTGCCCCAGGAGCTGCTGGCGGCGTTTTCCATGCTTGCCCAAGAGCCGCCGGAAGGCGCTCAGGAAAAGGGCGAAGAAACGCCGGCGCCCCAAGGCCAGGACAAATAACAGCAAAAAAGCGCGGAGCTTTTGCTCCGCGCTTTTGCTTTCAGTCAAGGGAGAAGGCTCAGCCTTCTTCCGGGTTGGTGCCCAGCAGCTCGTAAATGGTGTCATCCTCTCTGCGAGGTGCGCCAAGCCGCATTTGGCCGTCGTCGCCCGGGGTGTGGCGGGGATGCTCGCTGACCTTTTGGCAGGCCCACATCAGCTGGGCGGTTACAGCGGCATTGTAGCGGCCCTCATAAATACTCAGCATGGGCACGCCCTCTGCCTCAGGCACAACGATGTATTTGGCAGGCAGGCTGGTCAGGGTCAGGGCCACCACGTCTGTCCGGCAGCGGTCGCAGGTGCACATGTGGAAGCGCTCCATATACTTGTCTACTTTATCCTCCACCAGGGCCTGCATCACGTTCAGATAGGTGATGCCCGGCTCTTTGGGCTCCTCCGCAGGGGCAGGCGCTGCCGGAGCTGGGGGAGCGGGCACTGGTTCCGGTTCTGGGATTGGGGCAGGGGCGGGCTCAGGCTGAGGCTCTGGGGCAGGCGGCTCAGGTTCGGGCTCCGGTATAATGGGGGTTGGGGCAGGCTCTGGCTTGGGCTCCTGGACAGGAGCGGGCTCTTCTTCCAGCTCAGCCAGCAGGTCCTCCTCCAGGGCGCTGCGGATGCTCTCAGCCACCTCCTGGCTGTTGTCAGCAGGGGGCTGCTGGGCAGCAGGATGCTGTTTGGGCTGGGCGGCGGACTCCCCGGCCTCGCCGGGCTCAGTGAGCAGATTCAGCACATGGGCGGTTTTGTTGGACTTACCGTTGGATTTGTTGTTGGACTTGGATTTTGAGTTAGCCATAATCTTCTTCCTTTCTCTGGGTTCTTATCTCAAACGCAGTATCACGAATTTGGTTATCCCTCTGCCAGCAGCTCGTCCAGCAGGGCCTGGAAGTCCAGGGAAGGGTTAGAGCGGGGCGCGTAGGAGAGCACGCTCTCCCCGTGGGCCGGGGCCTCAGCCACCACCACGCTGGAGCGGATTTTGGAGCTTAGGACCTTAGTGTCCAGCTTGCGGGCGATTTCGCTGGAAAGCTCCAGCACCTCCCGGTTCAGGGTCAGGCGGCCGTTGAACTTGTTGAGGAGAATGCCCAGCACCCGCAAGTCAGGGTTATAGTACTTGCGCACAGTGTTAATGGTATCCCGAATCTGGGAGATGCCCAGCAGGCTTAAAATCTCCGGGGCCATGGGGATAATCAGCGCGCCGGAGGCCACATAGGCATTGATGGTCAGCACGTTCAGGGCAGGGGGGGTGTCGATAATAATATAGTCATAGTCAGCCTCCACCTTGGAGAGCTCGTTGCGCAGCAGATATTCCCGGCCTGGGGTGTTGAATTCCAGCTCCGCGGTGGAGAGCAGGATGTTTGAGGGCAGGATGTCGCCCAAATCAGTAGAGACGATAACATCCTCAATGGCAGCGGTGCCCTTGAGCACCTCATAGACGGTCTCGCTGTTCTCGATGTCCAGACCGGCGGAAAAGCCCAAGCTGCCCTGGGGGTCCAAATCCACACCCAGGACCTTATAGCCCCGCAGGTGCAGGGCGTTGATGAGGGAAAGGGAGGTGGTGGTTTTTCCAACGCCGCCCTTCTGATTGGTAACTGCGATGATTTTCTCCATACAAGGTTCTCTCCATGCTCAAAATTTTCGCGGAAACTCTTATCTTTCCTTCAGGAATGTCGATATAAATAAGGAACGAGATAAGACTCTGGCTGGGCTGCCGGGCCGGTCTTCCCGGATATTTTACCCCAAAAGCCCTCTTTCACAGCCATATCAAGCTCTCATGTCTATATGTTATCACAAAAAAGGAGTGAATGCAATGGCTTCTATCACAAGTTTAATGAACAGTTCCAGCAGTACCAGCAGTTTGTACGGCAACCGGAACATAATCAGCGGCCTGGCCAGCGGCATGGACACAGAGTCCATGATTGAAAACAGCGTGGCTGGCTACAAGAGCAAGATTACCTCTCTGCAGCAGAAGATGACCAAGCTGCAGTGGAAGCAGGACGCCTATCGCGGCCTGATTTCCTCCATGAACTCCATCCTGAACAAATACACCTCCTTTACCAGCAGCACCAACCTGTTCAGCGCCTCTTTCTTCTCCAAGGCCGTGAACGCTGTGGCCAAGGGGGCCAACGCCGCGATGGTGGCGGTCAGCGGCAAGGGCACCAGCGATGTTCAGATTGACCGGATTAAGCAGCTGGCCCAGGCGGCGAGCTATTCAGTAAGCGCCAAGGATTTGGCGGCCACTGGCGCGGCCACAGAGGCAGTGAACTGGAGCGAGAAGGTCTCCACCAGCGCGGTGGCAGGCTCTATCTCCATCAAATACGGCGGCGGCGAGACAGGCAAGGGCAGCAGCTTTACCCTGCGCTTTGACGAGGGCCAGGTATTTGGCAGCGCCCAGGAGCTGGCAGATGCCATCAACAAGCAGCTGGAAGAGAAGAACGTCACCAGCAGCAAGGGCACAAGCAAGGCCAGCGAGTATCTGGAGGCTTCGGTTGGTGCTGACGGAAGAGTCATCCTGGCAGACAAGAAGGGCAACAATTTTAAGATTACCGGCACCAGCGGCGGCATGGCGAATTTCTTTGACAAGACAGAGGAAGCAGCTGGCGTAAGCATTACAGGAAGCAACAAGCCTTTCACAGTGGATAACCTGGTTGAGAAAAAGGGCCGCAATGAATATCTGGCGGACAAGAGCATCCAAATCAGCTTGGACGGCAAGGTGAAGACCATCAAGCTGGATTTCCTGAAGGATAATACCGACATCGACAGCACAGAGAAGTTTGCCGAGGCACTGCAAGAAAAGCTGGACGCTGAGTTCGGCAAAGACAGGGTCGCTGTTCAGGCCAGCGCGGACGGCAAGCTGGAGTTCGGGACCAAGAAGAACGGCAAATTTGAGACGTTTGGCGACGGCTCTGTCTTCAAGGTGCTTGGCAGCAACAACACCGTCAACAATGCCCTGGGCCTGGGTGAGGGCGGCTACAGCAACACTGTGCAGACCAGCTGGACCCTGGAGCGGGTGCTGGGCGCGGATAAATTCGAAACACGCACTGACGAGGACGGCAATACCTATCAGGCTGCTGACCTAATCATCAACGGCGAGAAGATTGAGCTCAAGTCCACTGACACCATCCAGAACATGATGGATAAAATCAATTCTTCTGACGCGGGTGTCAATATCAAGTATTCCAGCCTGACAGGGCAGTTCTCCATGACCGCCACAGAGACCGGCGCGGACTCTAAGATTGAGATTGAGGGTAAGTTGGGCAAGGCGTTGTTTGGCATGGATACCAGCAAAGAGGATGACGTAGCGGCAGGTGACTACAAGAAAGGCCAGGACGCGGAATTCACTGTCACTGTCAACGGCAAGCAGATGGAGTTGACCCGTTCCTCCAACAACGTGGATTTGGACGGCTATAATGTGACTTTGAAGGGCGCGTTCGGCTATAACGCTGACGGCACTGTGGACAACAGCGCTGAGCCTATCACCTTTGAGACCAACACCGACTCGGATAAGATTGTGGACGCCATTAAGGAATTTGTGAAGGACTATAACGAGATGGTCACAGCCCTTCGCAGCGCCTACACCACCGAGCCTTTGACCAACACCAAGAAGGAAGAGTACCAGCCCCTGACAGATGAAGACCAGGCCAAGATGAGCGAGAGCGCCATCAAGAACTATGAGGAGAAGGCCAAAACCGGCCTGCTCTACGCGGACATGGATTTGGCCAACCTGTACAGCAAGCTGACCAGCGCGGTTCAGGGTGACGGTGAGCTGGGCGCAACCCTGCGCAGCATTGGCCTTGAGGTGAAATTTGCCGATGGACTGTCTACCATTGAGCTGGACGAGGACGCCCTGCGCGACGCTTTGGAGAGCGACCCGGATAAGGTGAAAAACGCCTTTACCCAGACCACTGCCAATGGGGCCAGCACCAATGGCCTGATGTATAACCTCAAGTCCACCATCGAGATGTATGCCAGCACTTCCATCGGAAGCCCGGGCATCCTGGTGAACAAGGCCGGCACCACCCTCTCTTCCTACTCTCTGAACAACAACGAGCTGAATGACCAAATCAACAACCTGCAGGAGCAGATTGAGAAATGGCAGGATAGAATGAGCGACCGGGTGGACTTCTACACCAACCAGTTTACCCAGCTGGAGCTGCTTATCAACAAAATGAACTCTCAAAGCTCTATGCTGGCAGGGCTGAGCGGCGGAATGTAAACCAGCAGGACTTGAACAATAAACCGAAGGGGTAATTATGGAAAACAACCCGATTCAGCACTATAAGGAACAGTCCGTGAACACCATGACCCCCAACGAGCTGCTTCTGCTGCTGTTTGACGAGCTGATGAAGAACTTGCTGCGGTGCGGTCTGGCACTGGATAAGCAGGAGTATGAGCTGATGGAGGCTTCTGTGGATAAGGCCCAGGACATTATCCGCTATTTGGATGATACCCTGGATGACCAGTATCCCATCAGCCGGCAGCTGCACAAGCTGTATGACTTTTTCGGTTATCAGCTGGGCAGGGTGAAGTTTGGCAGAAACAAGGCTGTTCTGGACCAGGTGCGGCCCATGATTGCTGATTTGCGGGACACCTTCCGCCAGGCGGACAGAAATGTGGCCGAGGAGGCGGAGAAAAAACTGGCTGAGTCCCAGGACTAGGGGGTGACCGTATGGACGGGCACATTTTGGAGGAAATGCTCCTGAAGGCCAGACGCATCTATGTAAAGCTCACAGAGTTTGAGGATTTGACCCGTCAGCTGGCCGAGGCAGTGGACCGCAGGGACGAGGTGTCCGTGCAGATGCTTCTGAATATGCGGGGCGAGCCTGCCCAGCAGCTTTGGGAGAGCGGCCAGCAGATGCAGCAGTATATTCTGGCCTTGCCTGAGGATGATGCCATCCGCGCCAAGGCGCTCGCGGAGGGTGCGCCCCAGCAGGCGCCGGAAGAGGCCATGCTCTGTGCCCAGGTGGCCCAGAACCAGCGGCTGATTGCACGCTGTCAGGAGCTGGATAAGCACATCAGCCAGCGGATGTGCGGAGAGCGCTCGTTTTACAACAAATACAGATAGGCACAGATAGCCACTGGACAAACGAAATCAAATACGCCGCCAGGTCACAGAGACCGGGCGGCGTATTTTTGTTTTGGGTGAATTTCAGGTTCATGATAACCAGCTTAAATGGTGAGCCGCTCATCCCCGGCCTTGCCGAACAGCTGCTGAATCTCCTGGCGCAGGGCTGCGTATTCCGGCTGGGCCAGGGCATTGCTCCGGAAGAGCCGGGCAGCGCACTTCTGGGCCTCCCGCAGCAAATCCATGTCCATGGCAATGTTGGCGATTTTCATCTGGGGCAGGCCGTGCTGGCGCTGGCCGAAGAAGTCCCCCGGCCCTCTCAGCTTCAAGTCCGCGTCCGCAATGGCGAAACCATCCCGGGTGCTTTTGAACAGCCTGAGCCGCTCCAAGGTCTCCGGCGCGGCGCTGGCGCAAATAAGAATGCAGGTGGACTTATGCTCTCCCCGGCCAATGCGCCCCCGCAGCTGGTGGAGCTGGGAGAGCCCGTAGCGCTCGGCGTTTTCAATCAGCATAATAGCCGCGTTGGGCACATCCACGCCCACCTCCACCACAGTGGTGGAGACCAGCAGCTGAATCTCCCCGCTGGAGAAACGGGCCATCACCGCGTCCTTTTCCCCGGGCTTCATCTTGCCGTGGAGCACACCCACTGCCGCGGAGGGAAAGGCCTGCTCCACGGTTTTGGCGTAGGCCTCCACGCTCATCATGCCGCTGTCGTCCTCCTCAATCAGAGGGCAGATAAGATACCCCTGCCGCCCCTCGTCCAGATGCTTTTGGATATACCCAAAGGCCCGCCTGCGCTTGCCTGGGTCAATGAGATAGGTCTCGATTTCCTGGCGGCCCGGGGGCAGCTCGTCCAGGACAGAGACATCCATGTCCCCGTAGGCCATCAGGGCCAAGGTGCGGGGGATGGGCGTGGCGCTCATGACCAGCAGATGGGGAGAGGCTCCCTTCTGAGCCAGGGCCACCCGCTGGTTCACCCCAAAGCGGTGCTGCTCGTCTGTAATGACCAGCCCCAAGTCCCGGAACTTGACCTTTTCGCTGATAAGGGCATGGGTGCCGATGGCCAAATCAATTTCTCCTGCCTCCAGCTGCTCCAAAAGTTTCCGGTGCCCTGCCGCGCTGACGCTGCCGGTGAGCAGGGCGCAGCGCACCCCAGCAGGCTCCAGCAGGGCGGAGAGGGATTGGTAGTGCTGGCCAGCTAAAATCTCCGTGGGGGCCATCAGCGCCGCCTGCCAGCCAGAGCGAATCACAGACCAGCAGAAGGCGGCAGCCACAGCGGTCTTGCCGCTGCCCACATCCCCCTGAACCAGGCGGTTCATGGGGGCAGGCCCGGCCATGTCGCTGACGCCCTGGGTGATGGCCCGCTGCTGGGCGCCGGTCAGCTGGAAGGGCAGAAGCCGGGCAAAGGCCTCAGGAAAGCAGTTGGGAATGGGGTGGAGGTTTTGCTCCTGCCGTCCGCTTTTAATCTGCATCAGGCCCAACTGCAGAATGAGAAATTCCTCGAACACCAGCCTCCGCCGGGCAATGTCCAAATCCCCCTGGGAGCGGGGGAAGTGGATGTTTTCCAGGGCGTACCCCAAGTGGCAGAGCTGGTGCTCCTCCCGCAGGGACAGGGGGAGGGAGTCCTCCAAAGCCTCTGGCAGTGTGGCAAGAACCGCCCGCACAGCCTGGGCGATAACGCGGGAGCTGAGCCCTTGGGTAGAGGGGTACACAGGCACAATGCCCACTGACGGGCTCTCAGCGGTAAAGTCTGGGGCTGTCATGGCCCAAGCGCCCCGGAATTTACTCAGCTTGCCCCGGAAGAGATATACATGGCCAGGCAGAAGGAGGTTGGGGATATAGCGGTTGTTGAAGAAGGTGAGCTTAACGTCCGACTCTCCGTCCGTGGCCGTGATGCGGATAATAAGGCGGCTGCCAGGGGCAAAGGCAACAGAAGGCGCTGCCACCACCTGGGCCCGGATGACGCAGAGCGTATCCAGCGGGGCCTCTGCGATAGGGAGGGGGGAGGACCAGTCCTGATAGTCCCGGGGATAGAGGTGGAGCAAATCCTTTAGGGAAGCAGCGCCCAGCTTGGCAAAGAGCTCAGCCCGCTTGGCGCCCACGCCCTTCAGGGAGCTGACTGGTTGGTTAAGGGAAAGGGACAGGGAAATCACCTCCTGAGAATTTTCTGATGTGGTTCTTTTATCCCAGGCCCTCCAAATCTTTGACTCCTGAAATCTTTCGGTATAGGAATAGAATGACGGAGGTCAGTACCAGCAGCGCAATGGACAGCGCGGCCGCAAAGGGCCAGTTGTGCACCTTCATCAGCTGTTCCTGAATCAGGCTGCCCACCAATACCACTTTATTGCCCCCCAGGATGTCCGCGATAAAGAACAGCCCCATGCTGGGCACAAAGGTCAGCACCACCCCGGAAAGAAGCCCCGGCAGGGTCAGTTTAAGGCTCACTGTGAGAAAAGCCTGCACAGGCCCAGCGCCCAAATCCCTGGCTGCCTCCACCAGGCGGAAGTCCAGCTTCTCCGCGCTGGAATAGACGGAGAAAATCATAAAGGGCAGCAGGGCATACACCATGCCCACCACCACGGCGGGATAGGTGTACAGCAGCTTGAGGGGTTCGTCAATAATATGCAGGGCAGTCAGCAGCTGGTCAAACACGCCCCCAGCCCGGAAAATGATGACCCAGCCGTAGAGCCGCAGCAGAGAGCTGGTCCAGAAGGGAATCATCAGCAGAAGCATGGTCCGGCGCTTCCACTTGGCAGTGAGCTTGGCCATAAAATAGCCAAAGGGATAGCCCAGCAGCACCACCAGCCCAGTGCTGAGAAAGGCCAGCTTCAGGGATTCGTCAAAGGTGTTCAGGTACACAGGCTGGAGGATGTCCTGATAATTTTTCAGGGTGAACTCTGCCGCCACGCCCCAGACCTCTTCCCGAGTCATGAAGCTGAGGGCAGCCATGTAGAGAAGGGGGCCCAGGATAAAGGCCAGGGTGAACAGGTAGATGGGCAGCAAGGTCAGCCAGCTTAGCTCCTTAGTTTTCTTTTTCATCCAGCGCCTCCCAGTCCACTGGGCAGGCCTGCTCTGGTGCCCAGCTGATTTTGATTTGGTCCCCGGGGGCCAAATCCCAGTCAATGCCCTGGCGGCTACACACAAAGGTCTGCCCGCCAGAGAGCTCAGCGGCAACCCGCAGCACGCCCCCAGCAAAGCTCTTTTCCTTTACTGTGCCCACCAGACCAGGCGAGCTTTTGTCAAAGTCTTTTTCTGCCTGGGCCTGGTCAGGCCGAATGGCCAGGGTGGCGTTCTGACCAGGGGAAAAGCTGTGGCACCGGGTGGAGAAAGCCCCGCTGCCCTGGGCGTTCTGGAACCAGGCAGTCTGGCCCTCCACCCGCTCCACATGGCAGTGGAGGATGTTGGCCCCGCCCACAAATTTCGCCACGTAGGAGGTGTGGGGGGAGTCAAACACTTCCTCCGGGGTGCCCACCTGCTCAAAGGCGCCGTCCCGCATCACGGCGATAACGTCAGACATATTCAAGGCCTCTTCCCGGTCGTGGGTGATGTAGATAAAGCTGATGCCCAGCTGCTTTTGCAGGCGTTTCAGCTCCTGCTGCATCTGCTGGCGGAGCTGATAGTCCAAAGCGCTCAGGGGCTCGTCCAGCAGGAGGAGCCGGGGATGGCTGATAATGGAGCGGGCCAGGGCGACCCGCTGGCTCTGGCCGCCGGAGAGCTGAGAGGGCCTGCGCTTTTCAAAGCCCTCCAGCTGCACCATGGCCAGGGCCTCCCGAACCCGCTGGCGGATTTCCGCCTTCGGAAGCCGCCGCAGGCGCAGGCTGTAGCCCACGTTCTGTTCCACAGTCATGTGGGGGAACAGGGCGTAGCTCTGGAAGACAGTGTTCACGTCCCGGGCATTGGGGGGCACATGGCTCATGTCCTGGCCTGCCAGAATCACCCGGCCGCTGTCCGGGGCGTCCAGGCCGGAGATAATGCGCAGGGTGGTGGTTTTTCCGCAGCCAGAGGAGCCCAGAAGGGTGACAAATTGGCCCTGGGCCACGGAAAGAGAGATGCCGTTCAGAACAGGGGCAGAGGAGTTGGGATAGGACTTATAGATATTTTCCAAGCGAAGAATCAAATCGTCCACAGTTGGCAACCTTTCTATACCATTAAGAGGTAATTTTATAAAGTTGATTATACGCCAGAGGGGGCCGGTTGTCAAGCAGGGAGGGCCTGTGGGGAGGAACGGCTCAGCCTGGAAAAGCGGGCGGATGGGGGGGTAACGAGAGGGGGAAACTGCCGCCGCAGCTCGTTTATTGAATGAATCACACAAGATGCCTGGAAGCAGAGTGCCTGGCGTTTAGCAGGGCGGCCAATCTGCCCCAGCAGCGTGAGAGGATGAATGTGCTGTATACGGGGACATTTTCAAGAAGCGCTTACAAACGGTTACATTCAGGCGGCGCGCTTCTTGGTGCAGCAGAGCATCCTCACCCCCGGGACCTGCCCTATACCACACAGTTTATCCCGCTGGCAGCCATTATGACGATTCTCGGCAGTAAGGCAGAGGACAGCACGGTAAAGGAAAAGCTGGCGGCCTGGTACTGGTGCGGCGTATTCGGCGAGATGTACGGCGCTGCCAATGAGACCCGCTACGCCAATGATGTGTCCGGCGTCCTGGCATGGATAGAGGGCGGGGAGGAGCCGGACACGGTCAGCCGGGCGTTTTTCCAGCCTACCCGGCTGATTTCCCTGAAAACCCGGAACAGCGCTGCCTATAAGGGGGTTCTGGCCTTGATTCTTGCCAATGGAGCCCGGGACTTCATCAGCGGCAGCAAGATGGATTACACCAACTTTGTGGCGGATTATGTTGACATCCATCACATTTTCCCGCGAAAATACTGCGAGAGCCAGGACTATAGCGAGCGCCGGTGGAACTGCATTGTAAATAAAACCCCTATCGCCTACCGTACCAACAGAAAGCTGGGGGGCAGTGCGCCAAGCAAATACTTGAAAGCCATTGAAAACACCAATGTTTCATCAGCCTGCTTGGACGCAAACATCCAATCCCACGGAATCGATGTGGCTTCTTTGCGCAGGGATGATTTCCATACATTTTTTGCGTTAAGGGCAAAAGCCCTGCTCGGGCTTATCAGCAAAGCGATGGGGAAGCCTGTCACAAACCTGGGCGGCTCTGATGTTATTGAGGCTTTTGGAGCGTCCTTGGGCTAAGAGTGTTTCGCGCTGCGTTAAATCGCACAGCCGGAGAATTTTCCCTTTTCCTTCTTGGATTTCTGTTTGCCCGGCGGTTTGATACTCCTTGTAAAGTGGGAGTGCCCGTTTCGGGGAGTTTTTCGTGTTCCCCCGCAGGGCGGGGGAACACAGATGATTATCTCTGTGGTTAGGACACTCCCTTGTAAAGCCCAAACCTTGACATTCCCTACCTGCTGTGCTATAATAAACCTGTTCAACCCTAATCAGCCCGTCCTCAGAATTGGAAAGGAGTGATGTCTTATGAAAAACATCATCGCAAGCAGAAGGCCCACCCGTTTTCGATTGGAGGAATGGAATGATAAAACTAACCGACTGGGGCTTTCCCCAGGAGTATTTGCCCAAAGATAATGCCCCTGCCCAGCCCGCCCGGGTGACAGCAGTGTGGAAGGAGCGCTTCCAGCTTATTACCCCTCAGGGAGAGCAGCTGGCGCAGCTGAAAACCAAGGAATTCTACTATGAGCCCGGACGAATCTTTCCCACCACAGGGGACTTTGTGCTGGCTCTGCCTGCCCCCGGGAACTGGCAGATTGTGGAGACCCTGCCCCGCAGGAGCTTCTTCTCCCGGCTGGACGGCTGGCACGGCACCGAGCAGGCTGTGGCCGCCAATATGGATGTGGTGTTTGCCGTGCAGTCCCTGAACCAGGATTTCAGCCCCCAGCGGCTGGAGAGATACCTGACCCTGGCCTGGAACAGCAAAGCTAAGCCTATTGTGCTGCTCACCAAGCGGGATTTGCCCGGGAACCATGAGGAAAAGCTCGTTGCTGCCCGGGAGACTGCCGGGCCCCAGGTGCCAGTCATTGCACTGAGCACCCGCACGGGAGAAGGCATGGAGGAGCTGGCACCCTATCTCAGGCCAGGAGAGACCGCCGCCCTGCTGGGCTCCTCCGGCGTGGGGAAGTCCAGCCTTATCAACCGCCTGGCTGGGGAGGATATTATGACGGTCAGCGGAATCCGGGAGCGGGACGGCAGGGGGCGGCACACTACCACCCACCGCCAGCTGCTGCGGCTGGCCTCTGGCCTGCTGGTGATTGACACACCCGGTATGCGGGAGTTGGGGATGTGGGACGCGGCGGAGGGCTTATCCGCGGCGTTCCCGGATGTGGAGCAATATTTCGCCAGCTGCCGGTTCCGGGACTGCAGGCACGAGAACGAGCCTGACTGTGCCGTCCGGGCAGCCTTGGAGAGCGGGGAGCTGGATTCTGAGCGGTGGAAGAGCTATCAGCTTCTCAACGGGGAGTCTCAGCGCACCCACCATATCAGCACTGTGCGCATGAAACAGGGCCAGCCCAGCCGGAGCCTGGCCAAATCCCGGAGGCAGGAGAAAAAGTACAGGAAAAATTTTTCAGAATAATCTTGACTTTTTCATAGAAACATTGTATACTGAAATACAATATATGGTAAATGGAATAGTCTCAAATGGCTGTGACGAAGACAGCGGAGGAGTGAGTCCTTACAGAGAGCCAGCGGTAGGTGGAAGCTGGCAGGAAGCTCTTTTTGCCAATCCCTTCTGAGCCGGAGGCCCGAACTGGGGAATCCCCCACAGTAGGCGCCTCTCGTGACCGCCGCGTTAAGGCGGAGGGCTTGTTGGAGCCTATAAGCGGCGCTGTGTGTAAGCCACAGCGCAAAATGAGTGGTACCGCGGAGCATATCCGTCTCATGGGAGTACTTCCCGTGGGACGGTTTTCTTTTTATTCCGGCCATGGCCCATGCTCAGCCGCTTTGCTGTTTGGCGAATAACCGCCATGGAAATAAAAATACTACTGACAAGGGGGACGATTCAATGGAAAAAACAGATTTGAAAACCCAGTTGGCCGAGGTGGCCACCCGTATCCGTACCATGCGGGAGATTACGGGCCTTTCGGAGGAAGAGATGGCAAAGTGTACAGGCATCAGCCGGGAAGAGTACCAGCGCTGTGAGTCCGGCGAACAGGACTTCAGCTTTACCTTTATCTACAAGTGCGCCAAGCGTTTTGGCGTGGACCCCACTGATTTGATTCGCGGGGTCAGCCCCACTCTGTCTACCTATACCATTGTCCGCCATGGGGACGGCCTGCCGATTACCCGGCGGCATGGCTTCAAGTATCTGAACCTGGCCCCGCTGTTCAAAGACAAGACCGCTGAACCCTTTTTTGTCACCATGCCCTATAGTGAGGCGGAGCAGCATGTGGCCATCAAGCTGGCCAGCCACGCAGGGCAGGAATTCGATATTGTCATCAAGGGCACCATGAAGGTCCAGATTGGCTCCCATATTGAGGTGCTGCATGAGGGGGATTCTATCTACTATAACTCCGGCACACCCCATGGGATGATTGCCACTGGCGGCGAGGACTGCCAGCTGTATGCCATGGTCATGAAGGGAACAGAGGACGCGCCTGCCCAGCCTGACAAGTTCCAGACCCTGATTGAGCGCAAGCTGGCCCGCCAGAACCGGGAATGCGTGATTGAGCCGTTTATTGACACCAGCCTGGATGAGAACGGCATCTTAAACGGCATCCAGTTTAAGAACGAAGAAAACTTTAACTTTGCCTTTGACGTGGTGGACGAGATTGCCCGCCGCACTCCGGATAAGCTGGCCATGCTCCATGTGGATAAGGAGAAGCGGGAGCGCCGGTTTACTTTTGGGGATATCAGCCGCCTTTCCAACCAGACCGCCAACTATTTTGAGTCCCTGGGCATCCAGCGGGGGGATAAGGTGCTGGTGGTGCTCAAGCGCCACTACCAGTTCTGGTATGTGATTACCGCCCTGCACAAGATGGGCGCGGTGATTATTCCCGCCACCCACCAGCTGATGGAGCATGATTTCGATTACCGCTTTAAGGCCGCGGGGGTTAAGGCCATTGTCTGCACCTCGGACGGCCAGACCGCCGGCGAGGCGGACCGGGCCGCCCAGAACTGTCCGGGGGTCAAGGTGAAAATCATGGTGGGCCAGAATCGCCTGGGCTGGCATGATTTCGATAGAGAACTGGCGGCCTTCCCGGATACCTATGAGCGCAGGCCCGACTCCCCCTGCGGCAGTGACTTGATGCTGATGTATTTCACCTCCGGCACCACGGGCTATCCGAAGATTGCGGAGCACAGCTATAAATATGCCCTGGGCCACTATATCACTGCCAGGTACTGGCACAATGTGAACCCGGACGGCCTGCATTTCACCATCTCAGACACAGGCTGGGGCAAGGCCATGTGGGGCAAGTACTATGGCCAGTGGATGTGCGAGGCAGCCCTCTTTACCTATGATTTCGATAAATTTGACGCCCACGACATTCTCCCCATGTTCGCCAAGTACCACATCACCACTTTCTGCGCCCCGCCCACCATGTATCGGTTCTTCATAAAGGAGGACCTCTCCAAGTACGATTTGTCCGGCATTGAGTACTCCACCACAGCAGGCGAGGCCCTGAATCCAGAGGTCTATGAGCAGTGGAAGCGGGCCACGGGCCTGATGCTTATGGAGGGCTTTGGCCAGACCGAGACCACCTGCGTCATCTATAACCCGGTGGGCACTATCCCCAAGGTGGGCTCAATGGGAAAACCCAGCCCCCTGTATGATGTGGATGTGGTGCTGCCCAACGGCAAGTCCGCCCCAGTGGGCGAGACTGGGGAGATTGTTATCCGCACCGATAAAAAGGTGCCCTGCGGGCTGTTCCGGGGGTATTATCAGGACGAGATTCAGACCAAAGAGGCCTGGCACGACGGCCTCTACCACACCGGCGACACAGCCTGGCGGGATGAGGACGGGTACTTCTGGTACGTGGGCCGCACGGACGACGTCATCAAGTCCTCGGGCTACCGCATTGGGCCCTTTGAAATCGAGAGCGTGATTATGGAGCTGCCCTATGTGCTGGAGTGCGCTGTCACAGCTGCCCCAGACCCCATCCGGGGCCAGGTGGTCAAGGCGGATATCGTGCTGACCAGAGGCACCCAGCCCAGCGATGAGCTGAAAAAGGAGATACAGACCTACGTGAAAAAGCACACTGCCCCTTATAAGTATCCCCGTATTGTGGAATTCCGGGAGGAGCTGCCCAAGACTATCAGCGGGAAAATCCGGCGGGTGGAGCTGCGGGAGGGGAACAAATGATAACCAGCAGCTTTGACCCCAACTCACCCGCCATCATACAGCTCCATCCGGCAGAGGACCGTTTGAAATGCGATGCCTGCATCGTCACCTTTTCTGACGTAATCGAAGAGTATGTGCTCAACCGCTACCCCTGCCGGGAGTTCGCCCAGGAGCGAAACGCCTGCGGGCCGACACCTGTCTATTCCCTGGAATACAAGGGGCGCACACTTGCCTTTTATAAAACGCTGATTGGGGCTCCGGCGGCGGTGGGCCTGCTGGAGGGCGTGGCCATGCTGGTGGATACGAAGGAGTTTATTGTGTTCGGCGGGGCGGGCTGCCTGGATAAGGAAATTGCCCACGGCAAGGTAATGGTGCCCGCCTGGGCCTGGCGGGACGAGGGCACCTCGTACCACTATGCCGCCCCGGCCGACCGCATTGTGGTGAAAAATTACCAGGCGGTCGAGGCTTTCTTGAAAAGCCGGGGCCTTCCCTATGTCACCGGCGGCACCTGGACCACGGATGCCTTCTTTCGGGAGACGGAGGGGAATTTTCAAAAGCGCAAGGCCGAGGGGTGCATCTCCGTGGAGATGGAGTGCGCCGCCTTGCAGGCTATGTGCGATTTCCGGGGCTATGAGCTGTATTACTTCCTCACCAGCGGCGACTTGCTGGACGCGCCCCAGTGGGACCCCCGTTCGGAGGGGGACAGCCTCACCGGCACGCAGCACGATATGAGCCATTTTGATATTGCGGCAGAGCTGGCCTGTTTTATCTCCGCATAACCGTCCCATCATACAATAAATAACATAGGGAGGCGATACCCATGAAGTACCAGATGAAAAATGGCGAGACGCTCACCCTGCGCCCGCCTACTGTGGAGGATGCGGCGGAGCTGATCAAAGTCATGCGCCAAATGGACACGGAAAGCCCCTTTCTGGCCCGGAATCCGGGGGAGTTCAGCTTCACAATCGAGCAGGAGCAGACGCTGATTGAGGCAATGGCACAGAACCCCGACCAACAGTGGTATTCCGCCTTTTACCAGGGGCGGCTGGTTGGACAGTGCTCCGCGATGCTGGTCAGCCGGGGCCAGCGGTTCCGGCACCGGGGCGGGGTCGCCTTTGCTCTGCTGAAAGAGTTTTGGGGCAGAGGCATCGGCGGCTACATGATGGAAGCCTGCCTGGCCTGGTACCGGGAGCACGGTGTGGAACAGGTAGAGCTGGATGTGGTGGCAGGGAACCAGCGGGCCCTGGGCATGTACAAGAGCTTCGGCTTTGCAGTCACAGGCACCCGGCCCCGGGCGCTGAAATACCTGGACGGCACGTATGCGGACGAATACAGTATGATAAAATATCTTTAAGGAGTGGCTTTCATGCTCAAAGCGATTCGAAACAGCCTGATTTTAACATCCATTTTATATACCCTCCTGGGCGTGGTGCTTATGCTCCGCCCGGGCTCAGCGCTGAAACTGGCCTGCACCCTGATTGGTGTGGTGACGCTGGGCTATGGCGTGGTTCGTGTGGCTGGGTACTTCCGGGGCAGCGGCAGCTATGACCAGCGGTTCGACCTGTTTTTGGGAATCGTCCTGGCCCTGCTTGGGGTGTTCCTGCTGGTGACGCCCCAGGTGCTGGTGTCTGTTATCCCCGTGGCGCTGGGGCTGTATATCCTGGTGGACAGCGTCTCAGCTGTGAAGAAAGCCCTGGACATGAAAGCCCTGGGCTTTGAGAAGTGGTGGATTTCCCTGTCTGCCGCGCTGGTGCTGGCTCTGCTCGGGGCGGTGATGGTGCTGCGGCCCTTTAAGGCAGTGGAGAGCCTGGTGGTGTTTATCGGCGTGGGCTTTGTGTTTGACGGGGTGTACACCCTGGTGAACACTTTGGTGGCGGATAGGCTCTACCGGGACCGCTGAGCGGGTTCATCTTCCCTGCCTGCCCGGTGGAAGACCTCCCGCAGGCCGATAAGCAGGATGAACCCGCCGAATATCCGGCGCAGGAGAGAGGCGTCCAGCTGAGAAGCCAGGAGGGCTCCGGCAGCACAGGCGGGAGCGCCCGCCAAAGCGCAGAACAGAACGGCCTGGAAATCTACCAGGCCGTTTTTTATATGCCCCCATAGGGCCGGAAGGGCGCAGGCAATGAAGTAGATGAGGTTGATGCCCCCAGCCTGGAGCTGGGGGGTATGGCGGACCATGGTGAGCCAGAGGAGAAGCAGGGTTCCGCCGCCGATGCCAAAGCCGGAGAGGATGCCGGTGAGAAAGCCGATAAGGGCGTTAAGGGTGAAGTCCATGAGAATGCTCCTTTCAGGTGAGGGTTATGAGGCGGCCGCCAAGATTGCTCTCATCCCCCCAGAATGGCCCGGATGCCGCCGTATACGATAAGGAGGCCAAAGCCCCTGCGCAGCCAGCTTACCGGCACCCGGCGGAACACTCTCCCGGACACCAGCCCGCCGAGGGCTCCTCCCAGCAGATAGCCCCAGGCCCCGGACAAATCCAGGCCGCCCCGGAGCCAGTAAATCACCGCTGACACTGCTGAGAGAGGCAGAATCACCCCCACAGAGGCCGCAAAGGCTTTGCGCCGGGGCATCTTTGCCCAGCTGGAGAGCAGGGGGACCAAAAACAGCCCCCCGCCTGCCCCGAACAGCCCGTTTGCCAGGCCAGCCAGCCCGCCGGTTATCAAATATCTCAGCCTGTACGCCTGGGTGCCTGTCTGTTTCATAAGGGCCTCCCTTGTGTGTTGATACCTTTAGCTTGCCAATCCCGGGCCCTCTCATACGCTGGGGATGTATTTCTACCGAAAAATTCCGCACACTATCCGGTGAAATCCTACGCGGAGGTGGCGGAAATGCAGGACAGAGCAGAGAGGAAAAAACAGCGGACAGCAGGGCGCAAGGCCTATGCCCTGGTGCTTTTGCTGATGG
The DNA here is from genome assembly GCA_910580045.1 of uncultured Eubacteriales bacterium. Taxonomy (GTDB): domain Bacteria; phylum Bacillota; class Clostridia; order Oscillospirales; family Acutalibacteraceae; genus Acutalibacter. The sequence continues at coordinate 35,709 of CAJTXF010000009.1, read as the reverse complement.
GGCTGCTGGGGGCGGCAGGGTACTCCATTGCCAATGTGTCCGGGGATGCGGAGTATGTGGCTGCGGCAGGCCAGCAGAGCACCTACCGGCTGGATGTGGTGAAGGACAGGGGCACGATTTACGACTGCAATCTCCGCCCCCTGACCGGCAGCCGAAAGCACTGGGTGGCAGCAGTGGCCCCCACGATTGAGGCTGTGGGCGCGATTGAGACCGCCACTGGCGGCGCGTACAGGGACAGGCTGGCTGCGGCTTTGGAAGACGGGAAGCCCTTTGCCATAGAGCTGGAGCGCCCGGTGAAGCATGACTGTGTGGATATGTTCCAGGTGGCGGGCCGGTATGAGGAGGGGCAGCTGGCCCCCCATGTGGTGGGATATCTGGACGGCCAGGGGATTGGCGCGGCTGGGGTGGAGCTGGCCATGGACGACGCCCTGAGCCTGCACCAGGGAGCAGTGTCTGTCTACTACCATGTGGACGCCTTTGGCAGAGTGATTGCCGGGGATAAGCGGCTGATTTCCGACACCATGGAGGAGGCGGAGGGGGGCGTGGCTGTCACCATCGATGCGGACATCCAGCGCATAGCAGAGGAGGCCTCGGCCAAGCTGGGCAAGGGCGCGGTGGTCATCACAGAGGTGCCGGACTGCAAGATTCGGGCCCTATGCAGCCTGCCGGATTTTGAGCCCAGCCAAATCGGCCGGGCGGCCCAGAGCCAGGATTCCCCCTTAGTGAACCGGGCCTTCTGCGCCTATGCGCCGGGCTCGGTGTTTAAGCTGGTGACAGCGGCTGTGGAGCTGGAAAGCGGCCCGCTGCTCCGGGACTTTACCTGTACAGGTGCCCTGAACGCGGGCGGGATGCTCTTTCACTGCTTTGACGGTCAGTCCCACGGCCAGGTGGATTTGGCCGGAGCCATAGAGAAGTCCTGCAACTGCTATTTCATCAGCGCGGCCCGGGCCATTGGGGGGCAGCCTGTGCTGAGTATGGCCTATAACCTGGGCCTGGGGGCTGGGCAGGAGTTCGGCCGGGGGCTGTTTATGAACGCCGGGGCCCTGCCCCAGGGGGACGCGCTGGAAAATGCCCGGGCTTTGGCAAACTTTTCCTTTGGCCAGGGGGAGGTGAGCGTCACCCCTCTGCAGATGTGCGGGCTGATGAACGCCATCGCGGCGGATGGGGTATACAGCTCGCCCAAGCTGATAGAGGGCCTGGTCAGCGGGGAAGGGGAGCTGACGCCCCAGAGCCCGGTGACAGACATCACCCGCCAGGCCATGAGTGCGTCCACCGCAAAGCGGCTGCGGGGGTACTTGGTGCAGGCAGCGAAGGAGGGTACCGGGGCTGGCGGGGCCCCGGAGAACTGTGTGAGCGGCATTAAAACAGGCACAGCACAAACAGGGGTGTATGCCAATGGGGAGGAGCTGTCCCACTTTTGGTACTGCGGGTTTGTGTGCGACGAGAAAGGGCCTGTGTACTGCGTGACAGTGCTGAAGGAGTCAGCGGTCCAGGGAAAAGAAGTGGGCCAGGTGTTTCAGGAGATAGGAGAGAAGCTGGGAGAGCGGCTGAAGGAGAAGCCAGAGGAGTGAAGTGTGAAGCGCGGGCGGAAAGCGTAATAGCAAGAGCAATAAAGGGGCGCGGGCGAAAGGTTTTTGAGGGGTCCAGGGGGACTTTTTGAAAAAAGTCCCCCTGGCAGGGTTTGGGGGGAAGCTCCCCAGTGGGGAGCGTTCTGACCCGACCGAGCCGCCAGGCGAGACCAGCGCCCCAAGGTCTTGCCCTTGACCTTGCCCTTCCAGGCGGCGCGAACAGAGAAAGGAACGGCGCAGAGCGTCCGGCGGCCCGCCCGAGCCAGATAGAAGCAACCGGAGCGCCGCCAAACCACCCGAGCAGCACGATTCCGCAGACTTAGGAAAGCTCCGCTTTCCTAAGTCGCGGAGAGATGCGGACTGGCTTTCCGAAGCGTTGGGCCCTAGACTTAATCATAAGCTGCCGTTCGCCCCAAGCGCCCCTCCCCCAAAAAATTCACCCCAAACAACCCGTTGACAAAATGCGCAAAAAGCGCTATACTTAATCTCACAATATAACCAGTGTGCGGAAAAGACGTTTTCCCTCCCCGTGTTCAGAGAGACGGCGGCCGGTGCAAGCCGTTACGGGACGAAAAGCGGGCCGTTCCCTTGGTGGGGTTTCCCATGCACATCCGCGGCGATGAGCAGCGGCGTACCGGTCGTTAACGGTTCAAAGCTGGCTGGGAGGAAGCCTGGGCCTTGAGCGCCTGTCTTTTCTCCGGCAATTTGGGTGGTACCGCGGGCTTGCCCGTCCCAATGGGGGGACTGGCAGGCTTTTCTTTTTCGCCTGTTGTCCTCACTCTCAATACGAAAGGAGCCAATACCATGAAAAAGAAGAAAATGACCTTTGGCAGGGCCTTGGGCCTGTTCCTGGTAATGACCCTGGGCTTCGTTCTGGGCAATTTCCTGGCTGAGTTCCTCCAACAGTTCTGGGAGGAGTGGAAAAAGGAGGATGGGGAAGAGGTGTGAGCAATGGTTTTGCTGATTGCCGGAACCAGCCACACAGGCAAGACCGCTCTGGAGGCGGAATACCTCCAGGAGACACAGTGTGTGTGCCTGGTGATGTCCCGGCAGTATATCAAGGCCCACTGGGAGGATATCCGCGGGTATGCCAGCGTGGTGGAGCAGCGGGGAGAGGATTGGAATACATTCTCATTGACAAGGACTATCAGGTAAACTGGGAACCGAAAGAATCAAGAGGACTAAAACTATAAGGAGACGATACAAATGCAGTGGACAGGACTAAATGAACTGAGAGAAAAATATCTGAGCTTTTTTGAGAGCAAGGGCCACCTGCGGCTGCCCAGCTTCTCCCTGGTTCCCCAGGGAGACAACAGCCTTCTGCTGATAAACTCCGGCATGGCCCCCATGAAGAAATTCTTCACCGGCGAGTCCACCCCGCCCCGGCTTCGGGTGACCACCTGCCAGAAGTGCATCCGCACCCCGGACATAGAAAGCGTGGGCATCGACGACCGGCACGGCACCTTCTTCGAGATGCTGGGCAACTTCAGCTTTAACGACTACTTCAAGCGGGAGGCCATTCCCTGGGCTTGGGAGTTCTTTACAGAGGTGCTGGAGATTCCCCAGGAGAAGCTCTACGTCACCGTATACCAGGAGGACGACGACGCCTGGGACATCTGGACAAAAGAGGTGGGCGTGCCGGAAAGCCATATGCGCCGCATGGGCAAGGAGGACAACTTCTGGGAGCACGGCAGCGGCCCCTGCGGCCCCAGCTCAGAGATCTACTTCGACCGGGGCCCGGAGCACAGCTGCGGCAGGCCCGACTGTGACGTAGGCTGTGAGTGCGACCGCTATGTGGAGGTATGGAACCTGGTGTTCACCCAGTTCAATAACGACGGCAAAGGCAACTACACCCCCCTGGGGCGGGAGAATATCGACACGGGCCTGGGCATGGAGCGCCTGGCCTGCGTGATGCAGGACGTGGACAACCTGTTTCTGGTGGACACTATCCAGAATATCATGAAGAAAATCAGCGAGATTACCGGCGTCCAGTACGGCCAGAGCCCCAAGACTGACATCTCCCTGCGCATCATCACAGACCACATCCGCTCCACCGTGTTCATGATCGGCGACGGCATCCTCCCCTCCAACGAGGGCCGGGGCTATGTGCTCCGCCGCCTGCTGAGACGGGCCGCCCGCCACGGCCGTCTGCTGGGGGTGCGCGGGCCCTTCCTCAAGGATGTGGTGGACACGGTGATTGAGGAGAACGGCGGGGCCTATCCCGAGCTCAAAGAGAAGCGGGAGACCATCCGCAAGGTGATGGCCTATGAAGAGGAGAGCTTTGAGCGCACCATTGACCAGGGTATGGCCATGCTCACCGAATTTATTGACAAGGCGGAGAGCAAGATGTTCTCCGGTGAAAGCGCCTTTACCCTGAATGATACCTTCGGCTTCCCCCTGGATTTGACCAAGGAAATTCTGGCCGAGCGGGGGATGCTGGTGGACGAGGAGCGCTTTCAGGAGCTGATGCGCCAACAGAAAGAGCGGGCCCGCTCTGCCCGGAAGAACGCCGGGGCCGAGGCCTGGAAGGGCGAGGGCGGGGCTGTCAGCGGCCTGCCCGCCACGGAGTTTATTGGCTACACAGAGCTTGCCGGAGAGGCCAAGGTGCTGGGGATTATCCAGAACGGCCAGCGGGTGGACTCTGCCTCAGAGGGCGCGGAGGTGTCCGTGGTGCTGGACCGCACCCCCTTCTATGGGGAGAGCGGCGGCCAGACCGGGGACAGCGGCCAGTTGAGGGCGGAAGGCGTCACGGTGGATGTAATCAATGTAAGCCGGCACGAGGGGGTTTTCCTCCACCGTGCCCAGGTCAGCGAGGGCGCGCTGAACGTTGGGGACAAAATCATTGCCCAGGTTGACGAGCGCCAGCGCTTTGACACCATGCGCAACCACACCGCCGCCCATCTGCTGCAGGCAGCCCTGCGCCAGGTGTTGGGAGACCATGTGGAGCAGGCCGGTCAGCTGGTAAACGAACAGCACGTGCGGTTCGACTTCACCCATTTCTCCGCCCTAAGTCCGGAGGAACTGGCCCAAGTGGAGGGATTGGTAAACCTGGAAATTTTGAAGTCTGTGCCTGTAGAGGTGCGGGAGATGCCCATTGACGAGGCCAAGAAGCTGGGGGCCATGGCCCTGTTCGGTGAGAAATACGGGGACGTGGTGCGGGTGGTCTCCGTGAAGGACGGCTTCTCCATGGAGCTGTGCGGCGGCACCCACATGGACAACACCGCCCGGCTGGGCTTGTTCAAGATCGTCTCCGAGAGCTCAGTGGCGGCAGGCGTGCGGCGTATTGAGGGCGTGACCGGCCGCAGCGTGCTGGTAGAGCTGGGGAAGCAGATGGACGCGTTGCAGGAGGCCGCCCATGCCCTCAAGGTGATGAACCCCCTGGAACTCCCCAACCGCGCCAAGCAGTTGATGGCAGAGCTGAAAGAGAAAGACCGGCAGATCGAGGCTCTGAACGCCAAGATGGCTTCCATGAACCTGGAGGGGGTCTTCCGGGATGCCACGGATGTGGAGGGTGTGAAGGTGGTCTACGCCCTGCTCTCCGGTACGGGCAGCGACGCTCTGCGGGCCCTGTGCGACAAGGCGAAAGAGCGGGAGGAGCCTATTGTGGCCGTGTTTGCCGGAGTCAGCGGGGGCAAGGCCTCTCTGGCTGCTGCCTGCAACAAGGCCGCTCAAGAAAAGGGCTTGAAGGCCGGACAGCTGGTAAAGGCTGTGGCCCAGCTCACCGGGGGCAACGGCGGCGGCAAGCCGGACTTTGCCATGGCTGGGGCCAAGGACCAGACCAAGCTGGATGAAGCTCTGGCGGCAGTGCCGGGTTTGGTAAAGGAGCAGCTGGGGTAATCCAGCCAGACTGAAAATAAAGAGAAAGCCGGAGAGACGAAAGCTCCCCGGCTTTTGTGATTATGCGGTTATGAAAGATTATGAAAAGTAGAACAGCTCCTCAAATTTCTTGTCTAAGGCAATGCAGAGCACCAGCGCCAGCTTGGCGGTAGGGTTGAACTGTCCGGTTTCAATAGAGCTGATGGTGTTCCTGGACACGCCCACCAGCTTGGCCAGCTGCGCCTGGGAGAGCCCGGCCCCGGCCCGGGCCTCTTTCAGGCGGTTGCGCAGAATGAGATTGCCGTCCATGCTTCGCCCCCGCTCAGAACAGGCCCAGCGCGAAGCGCAGGAATCCAGCCAGATACAGCAGTGTGCCGGTAAGATACAGCGCCAAAAACAGCACATTGGTTTTGGTGCGGTTCATGGCCAGCTGATAGGCATAGTTGGCAAAGCAGGTGGCCATTACCAGCAGGCCGGTAGTATACCTGGCAGCCTCATCCAGAGGGGTCAGACAGGTGAGAAGCACCCATAAAAGTATCATAATCGCGCTGGAATAGACAGCGCCCCTCCCCTCAATATACTTTGCGCGCTCATCGCCGGACTGGTTCTCCTTCCGGCTTTTTGCCAGGATTTCATCTTTGTTCATGCTCACAGCAGGGACCTCCTGTCCAAGTTTTCTTGTCAAGTAAATTATAGCAATGACAAGAAAACTTTTCAAGAGTAAAATGGTTTTTACCGGCAAGGGAGAAGATAGGCTGTACTCTCTTGACTCCCCGGTGAAATTTTACAAAGGGTGACAGGAGTCTATTGCAAAATCATAGGACTTATGCTATACTTCAAATATGTAATTAGGAAAGGAAGAACACCATGGCTGACTGTGTTTTCTGTAAAATAGCGGCGGGGGAGATCCCCTCCACCAAGGTCTATGAGGACGAGACCGTCCTGGCCTTCCGAGATTTGGACCCCCAGGCCCCCACCCATGTGCTGATTATCCCCAAGGCGCATATTGCTTCCGCTGGGGAGATTACCCCCGAGAACAGCGGAGTGGTGGCCCATATCTTTGAGGTGGCAGCCCAACTTGCCAAGGAGCTGGGCCTGGAAAATGGCTTCCGGATTGTGAATAACTGCGGCCAGGATGGGATGCAGAGTGTCCAGCACCTGCACTTTCATATGCTGGGTGGGAAGAAGATGGGCTGGCCCCCCTTCCCGCCGGAGGCGTGATTCAGACTGGGTGATTCCCGGACAGTGAAAATCCTGCGCCCGCCGCCTCTGCAAAAGAAAGGGCTGCGCTTCCAGGGAGAGGGCGAAGCGGGAGAATATGAAGCGCTTAAAAAATGTAAGTGGTTCCGTAATATGCAAAACGCAAAGGAGAGTTACCGATGAGCGTATACAAAATCAACATTGCGGGCTGTGAGCGGGAGTTGCCTATCTGCCCGATCAATGAGCATATGGATATCGCCGGATTTGTGATGTTCAGCGACGTGGAGATAACGGAGGCGGTGGCCAAGGCTCTGTTGGAGAAGTGCCCGGAGCACGATATCATCGTCACCGCGGAGAGCAAGGGTATCCCCCTGGCCTATGAGATGGCCCGCATCGGCTGCCGGAACTACGTGGTGGCCCGCAAGGGCATCAAGGCGTATATGGAGGACCCCATCCACGTGGAGGTGAAGTCCATCACCACTGCCCATGTGCAGAAGCTGTACCTCTCTAAGGCGGACTGCGAGAACCTGCGGGGCAAACGCATCCTGATTGTGGACGACGTGATTTCCACTGGCGAGTCTTTGGCCGCCATGGAAGAGCTTTTGCATTCCATCGGCGGACAGGTGGTGGGGAAGGCCTGTGTTCTGGCGGAGGGCGACGCGAAGGACCGGGAAGATATTATATTCTTAGAGCCCCTGCCCCTGTTCTTTAAGTAAAATGCCAAAGCGAGTTCTCGCTGTTTTTGGTTTTTCTGCTTTTATCAGCGCGCTTCTGGCCGCCCGTGGGGGGCCGGAAGTTTCCGGGACCCTGGCGGTAACAGCCGGGGTTCTGGCTTTTTTCGGGATAGGGGCGCTTGTTGCCGGAAGGAAAGCCCTGGCCAAGAGCGAAAAAAGCGGGAATCTTCCTGTTCGGGTGATGGTGGGCAGCGTGATGGCCCTGGCCGCCTGCGCGCTGGTGCTGGGCAGATATTGCTGGGCCTGGCAGGAGCAGGTGGAGCCTGTGGCATTTCTGGACAATGGGGAGGCCACAGCCGTGGTGCGCATTTTGGACTTTCCTGAGGAGCGGTATCACCGGTACTATTACCAGGCCCAGGTAAAGGAGCTCAATGGGATTCAGACAGAAGACATCCCCATCCGCCTTTCCTGCCGGGAGCCCCTGTACTGCCAGCCCTATGACCAGCTGAAGCTCCAGGTGGTGTTCTACCAATTCCAGGAGGGCAGCGACTGGTTCTCCACCCGGAGCACCCAGCTGGCCGCGGGGAATGTGCTGGGCGCGTACCCGACAGGGGAAGCAGAGCAGCGGGTTCAGGACAGAGTCTATTCTCCCGCCAGGCTGGCAGCTCTTGTGCGCCGCCAGGTGAGCCGGGGGCTGAACCGGTACCTGCCAAAGGAGGAGGCCGGGCTGATTCGGGCAGTGCTGCTGGGAGATAAATCGGACATATCCAGGGGCGTCAGCAGCGGATTTGCCCGCATTGGCGCATCCCACCTGATGGCAGTCTCCGGGCTGCATATCGCGGTATTGGCGGCCTTTGTGTTCTGGCTGGTTCAGCGGATTCCTCTGGGCAGATGGGGCAGGTTCCTTATCTGCTGTACAGGGCTGCTCAGCTACCTCTGCCTGATTGGCTTCCCCGCGTCGGCCCTGCGCAGCGCGCTGATGTTTTTCCTGGCCTTGCTGGCCAAGAGCCTGGGCCATCGGGGCGACACCCTCAATGCTTTGGGCCTTGCCCTGCTGGTTATCTGTGTTTTCCGCCCCTTTTCCGGGAGAGATTTGGGCTTTGTACTGTCTGTGACAGCAACTGTTGGGATTATCCTGCTGTACCGCCCGGTGATGGAAGCCTGTACCCATCTCCTGTCCGGTCTGCCGGGGGTGAACCAGCTCCTGCGTCCTCTTTGGGCAGCTGTATCAGTCACAGTGTCTGCCAACGCTTTTTCCCTGCCTGTTCAGCTGGAGGCGTTTGGCGGTATTTCCCTTTTGCTTATTCCCGCCAATCTGCTGCTTGTGCCCCTGGTGTCCGGGCTCTTATACTGCGCGCTGCCGCTGGCAGCGCTGGCCCCCTTTTCTGGGGCAGAGCCTTTGGCCCGGCTCTTCGGATTTTGTGCTGGCTGGATGGCCAGGCTGGTTCTATGGGTGGAGGGAACACTGGCCTCTCTGCCCGGGAGCTTCTGGTTCTTTGACAGCCTGTGGCTGGCCGTTTTGGGGTGGATGGCACTGTGGTGCCTAGTGGTTTTGAAAAAGCCTCTCCGCCGCAAAAGGACAGCAGCCCTGCTGGGCGTGCTGTTGATTGTGCTCAACGCGGGCTGGATAAGCACAGATGCCCAGCGGGACGCGCTGAGCATCTCCATGGCAGGGGAGGGGGAGTCTGTCTGTGTGCTTGTGACAGAGAACGGCCGGGCCGCGGCAGTGTCTCTGGGCGGCTACCGCAGCAGTATGGCGGAGCAAATGCTGCGGCGGGAACATATCACTGCGGTGGAGAGTGTCCTGCTTCCAGAGCGGTCGCCCCAGGCCCGGGAAATGCTGGCGGATTTGGCGGATGCCTGCCCTGTGGGGCGGCTGATTCTGCCAGAGGGCGCGTATGTATGGAAGGCCATGGAAAAGATGGGAGTGCCTGTAGAGTTTGCGCCCCTGGGCCAGAGCTGGGAGCTGCTGCCCGGGGTGGAAATCCAGCTGGAGCAGGAGGGCAAGGGCCTGAGCATTTTGGCCGGCGGCAGGGAAATCAGCCTGAAGCTGGAAAAGCAGTCGGGACTGTACCTCTCCCTGCCAGGGGAGGCGGCTTCCGCCCGGGAGATGGGCATTCTGTTCCGGGCAGAGGAGACGCCAACATGGGAGCTGTTCCAGGGAGAGAGTCCAGGAAGCTATATTGTACTCCGTGAGATGGAGAGCCTTGTCCTGCGGATTGGGCCGGACGGGCACGTCAGGTATGAGCTGTATGACTAAGAGCCTGTATTCACAGCGGGTGGACACCGCGCGGGCGGTGACTTTCCCGCTATGGATACAGGCTCTGGAGTCTGCTTGGAAACCGGAGAAATGCTGGATTTCTGGCCAAAACAGACAGTGTTCCCGGGGCCTTCAAACAGACCCTAAGCCGGGCAGCGGGGTTTTACCGCTGGGCGCAGTGAAGCGCAGCTCTTTCAGCATTCGGCACAGCCCCTCCTCATCGTTGGTCCCGGTTACTCTGTCCGCTGCCTGCTGGACTTCCTTTGGCGCGTTTCCCATGGCAACCCCCAGGCCCGCGTATTGGAGCAGGGGCACATCGGCAAAATAGTCCCCAAAAGCCACAGAGCACTGGGCAGGCAGGCCCAGCTGCTCCAGAACCCCCTTGGCCCCAGTGGCCTTGGAGACTCCCTGCAGCAGCACCTCCAAGTATGTGGCAGCGGACTGGACAAAGCAAAGCTCTGGAAAAGCCTGGGCTGCCCTCTCTGCCAGGAGGGAAATCTCCTCTGGGGGGCCGATGCAGAGCAGCTTGTGTACCCAGCTTTCTGGCTCAATTTTGCCCAGAATAGGCACACAGTTGGTGGCGGCGGTCTCAGCGGACACATAGGCAGTGGAGGGGTCGTCCACCAGCCAGTCCTCCAGGTGATAGGCGCTGGTCTCCACCCGGGGGAAGCCCTCTCGGGCAAAGGCCTTGAACCTTAGGGCCAGTTCGCCCGGAATCCCGGCCTGGGATAGGAGGGCGCCGTCTTCGTCCAGGGCCAGGCTGCCGCTGTAGCAAATCATTGGCCCGCGGATGCCAGCCAGAGCCGCCACCTTGCGCACCCCTGCCGGAGGCCGGGCGGAACAGAGCACGATGGGCACGCCCTGCTTCTGCAGCTGGCTGAGGGCAGCCCGGGTGGCGGGAGTGACCTGGCCCCGAGAGTTGAGAAGAGTGCCGTCAATATCAGAGAAAACAATGGAATAAATCTGCATAAGAGGCTCCTTTCAAGAAATCAGCGGCAGTCAGAACAGCAAATCATAATTTACGGGGGTGTAGAACAGGCGGCGGATTTCCTCCCCATCCTGGGTCTGACCCAGCACCCACATCAGCTTGGTGACAGTGGATTCCAGGGTCATATCATAGGGCTCCAGCAGGCGGTAGCGCTCCTTGACCCGCTGGCCCACCTGATATACGGACAAGTCGCTGCCCTCCTGAGGCACTTGGGTGGCCAGGACCACGGTCTTGCCTGCCCGGGCCAGGGCGTCCAGCTGAAAGAGGTATGTGTCCGGAATACCCCCTACCCCGTAGCTCTCGATGATAAGCCCGTCACACAGGGCCCCGGCAGAGGCAAAGGCCTCAGGCGGCAGGCCGGGGGTGAGCTTGAGCACCATAACCCGGGTGTTCAGGCTGTGGGTGAATTGGGGCGGGCCCTGGTGTTCCCAGGGGATAAAGCGCACCACCCGCCGGTCCCGGACTTCCGCAATGTCCGGGAAATTGATGCTGGAAAAGGCGTTATAGCTCTTGGTTCGGGTTTTCTTGGCCCGGGTTCCGGCAATCACATGGCTGCCGAAGACAATGCACACCCCGCTGTCCTGGTGGCAGGCATAGCGCAGGCTGTCCAGAAGGTTTTGGCGGGCGTCAGTATCCTCCTGGTCAATGGGTTTCTGGGCCCCGGTGAGCACAATGGGCTTGCCGGTGTTCTGAATCAGATAGGAGAGGGCAGCGGCAGAGTAGGCCAGGGTATCTGTGCCGTGGCAGAGGACAAAGCCGTCATAGCGGCTGTAGTTTTCTTCAATCAGCTTAGCCAGCAGAAGCCAGTGGCTGGGGTTGATATTGGTGCTGTCCAGGTTCAGGGGCTGGACGGCGTCCACCTGGCAGAAAGAGCGGGCGTCCGGCACCCGGCCCAGAAGCTGCCCAGGGGAGAGGGCCGGGGCCAGTCCGTCCTGGGTTTTGGCGCAGGCAATCGTACCGCCAGTGGCGATGAGAAGAATATGTTTCATGAGCAGGACCTCCTGGAAATAGGGATGTAGATTCTCTGTTTTTCATCCCTTAGTATACACTATTTTTTGCCAAAAGGGAACAGGAAAACGCTGGCCTTTGCAGCCAGCCATTGGAGGGAAAGAAGCCTGACCCTCCACGGGGCTCTGTTTGGTATTCCCAGGCAAAAAAGTCCCGCCCCCTTCTGGGAAAGGGGGCGGGACTTTTTACTTAAATTACAGCAGCACAATACCAGCGGACTTGCACTTGCTGCGGGTATCTTCATCCCACAGGGAGGCCTGCACCTCGCCAATATGGGCCTTTCCCAAAAGCAACATACAAAGCCTGCTTTGGCCAATGCCCCCGCCAATGGTCAGGGGGAGTTCCCCGCTGAGCAGCATTTTGTGGAAGGGCAGCTCACGCCGCGCCTCACAGCCAGAGAGGATGAGCTGCCTGTCCAGGGACTCCGAATCCACCCGGATGCCCATGCTGCTGATTTCCAGAGCGCACTGCAAGGGTTCGTGCCAAAAGAGCAAATCGCCGTTCAGCTCCCAGTCGTCATAGTCCGGGGCCCGGCCGTCATGGGGCTGGCCGCTTTTCAGCTTCCCGCCAATCTGCCGGATGAACACAGTCTTATGCTCTTGGGTGAAGCGTGCCTCCCGCTGTTTGGGGGTGAGTTCTGGCCAAAGGTCCTCCAGCTCCTGGGCAGTGACAAAGGCCACGTCCCGGCACAGCTGGGTGTTCAAATCTGAAAACTGCCATTTCAGCTCGTCTAAGGTGCCGCAGATGGCGCTGACAATCTTCTCCACTGTGTCCATAAGATAGGCTGTATTGCGGGTGCCCTGGTCAATGACCTTTTCCCAGTCCCACTGGTCCACATAGATGGAGTGGAGATTGTCCAGCTCTTCATCCCGGCGGATGGCGTTCATATCCGTGACCAGACCGTTGCCCACGAAAAAGTCATAATCATGCAGGGCCAGGCGCTTCCACTTGGCCAGAGAGTGGACGACCTGGCCGTCATGGCCCACGGCAGGGATGTCAAACCCCACAGGCCGCTCCACACCATTCAAATCATCGTTCAGGCCTGTGGCCGGATCCACAAACAGCGGGGCAGTGACCCGCTTGAGATGCAGGGCAGCACAGAGCTTTACCTGGAAGATGTTTTTGATTAGGCCAATGGCTTTCTGGGTGTCGTAGAGGCCAAGGGACGGGGAATAGGCGGAAGGGATAGTGGTCATGGGTAACACGTCCAATCTATGGTGAATTTTTGGAGACAGCAGTTTTCATTATCAGTGTGAAAACGCAGTGTTTAGAGGTATTATAGCATAAATCCGCTTGGAGAAGTCCGGTGCTGTGACTTGGCTTCGCCAAGTCATGCGTAGCGAAAGAGAAGCGCTTTGCGCTTCAGGGCTTCTCCGGATGTCCGCTTGCGGACATTATAGCACAAAAAATGAAGCGTGTCTACAGATGAGCGGCAAAAGGCAGAGTAAGACAGTGCCTGACGGCCCGAGGCAGGGCCTGGCTGTAAGAAGCACCTATAGGCGGAAAAGGGGTCAAGGGGGTGACCCCTTGCGAGGGTCCAGGGGCGCGGAGCCCCTGGTGGGGTTTGGGGCAAAGCCCTAAGGTCTTGGAGCGCTGTTTCAAGAGCGCTCTGACCGAGAGCGAAGCAAAGTATGGGGCGGCGCTCACCAAAGCAATCCCGGGGAAGCGTGTCAGACGGCCCACCCAGCCAGTCAGTGGCACAAGGACAGCGCCGCCGGAGAAGCCGGCCGCGCGAATCCGTCGAGTTAGGAAAGCGGAGCTTTCCTAACTCACGGAGAGCCGCAGACTGTACGCATAAGCGCTGGTCCCTAAACCTTCCCAAACGATGCCGCTTCCCAAGCCGAAGCCGTGAACCGTCTCCCAAAAAAGCCTCCCCAAAAAACCTTGCACCCGCCGGAAAATCGATATATGATAAGAGAAAACGCCAATCAGAAGCATCCGCAACCCCCGGTTGCGCAATTTCCAGCCCTGGCTGCTGGAACGCCACAGGGAGGTGTGCTATGCTTACGGCAAGGAGGTTGAGCGGATGCTGTCAGAAAAAATCTATACGCTCAGGCGCAGGAACGGCCTCTCCCAGGAACAGCTGGCGGAAAAGCTGGGGGTTTCCAGGCAGGCCGTGTCAAAATGGGAGGGCGGGCTCTCCACCCCGGAACTGGATAAGCTCATGGCCCTGAGCCAGTGCTTCGGGGTCTCCCTGGACGAGCTCACCGGGAACCAGTCCGCCCCACCCCCCACCAAAACCCAGGAGGGCCCGCCCCCAAATCCCCGGTCAAAACCCGGGAGCAGGGCGGGAGTGCTCCTCTGCGCCATAGGAGGGGCCTGCCTGGCCCTGCTGGGGCTGCTCCCCCCCATGGCGGAACAGGTCAGCCAATCCTCCACCGTCACCCTGAACGGGACAGGTATTTTCATGGCCCTGTTCCTGGGGATGATGGCAGCGGGCGCGGTGATGATTTTCAGAAAAAGATAGGAGGCGGGCCGATGAAACTATTCCGGCGTTTGGCGATGCTGTTCGCCGCCCTGGGGGTGCTGCTCTCCCACGTGATGTGGGCCGCAGTGGCCTACAACTACTGCGACCTCCAATGGGGTGGGCAGTTCGCCGGGTACAGCGCCCCGGCTTCCACGGCGTTTCTGCTGTGCGTGCCCTATGGGGCGGGAATTGGAATCTGTGGGGCTTTGGCGTGGTTCTTCCACAAAAAGCGTGGCCCCTTGTAAGAGGGAAAGGGAGCGTTTCAGGGAAGCACTCCCTTTTCTTTTGGAGAGAATACCGCTCCCAAGACCGGGTATGCTTAAAATTGAAAGAAACACTTGACAAACGCGAACTAACGTTCTATACTAAGAGCGGAGAATCATTCAATAGGAGGCGCGGCCATGGAAAACGGCATCCTGCATGTGGATATGAATAACTTCTATGCTTCTGTGGAGACTCTGTATGCCCCTGAGTATAAAGACGTGCCTATGGCCGTGGCCGGGGATAAAGAGAGCCGTCACGGCATTATCCTGGCCAAAAATATGCTGGCGAAAAAGCAAGGCGTGCAGACTGCGGAGCCCATTTGGCAGGCAATGCGCAAATGCCCGGAGCTGCGGCTGATTCCGCCTCACCATGAGCGCTATGCCATGTTCTCCCGCATGGCCAAAAAAATCTATTCCCGCTACACGGACAGGGTGGAGCCTTTCAGCCTGGACGAATGCTGGCTGGATGTGTATGGAAGTGAGCGCCTGTTCGGCACTGGGCGGGAAATCGCGGAGGACATCCGCCGCCGGGTCAAGGACGAACTGGGCCTGACCGTATCCATCGGCGTGTCCTTTAACAAGGTGTTCGCCAAGCTGGGCAGTGACTATAAAAAGCCTGACGCTGTCACTGAGTTCGGCCGCCGGGAGATGGAGGAGATTATCTGGAAAATGCCCTGCAAAGAGCTGCTCTTTGTGGGGCCCAGCACAGAGACAGCCCTCCATAAATATGGAATCCGCACCATTGGGGATATCGCCCGGCTGGAAAGGAAGGCAATGAACAGCCTGATGGGCCGCAGAGGGGATATTCTCTGGGTATACGCCAATGGGCTGGACACCTCCCCTGTGCAGCTGGTGGATGCCCGGGAAGCCCCTAAGAGCATTGGCAGCAGCACTACCCTTCCCCGGGACATTACCACTGAGGAGGACGTGCGGGCCACCTTGCTGGGCCTGTCGGAGACTGTGGGAGAGCAGCTGCGGCGGCAGGGCCTGCGGGCCGGTGAGGTGCAGCTGACCATCCGGAACAGTGACTTTAAGGAGGTGCAGCGCCAGTGCCAGCTGGGGGCTGCTGTGTGCGATTCCCAGTCCATCTACCGGGCGGCAGTGGAGCTGTACCGGCGGGAGAATCTGCGCTGGCAGGTGCGTCTGCTGGGCGTGCGGGCAGGCCGCCTGGTGCCGGACAACGGGCGGCAGCTGAGCATGTTTGAGGAGACAGACGGGCTGAAACGGCAGGAGGATTTGGAGAATGCCATGGACAGGCTGCGGGAGCGCTTTGGCCGGGAGAGTGTGCGCCGGGCAGTAACTCTGGAGGGGAAAAAGAGGGAGGAGTAGGGATGGATATTTTTGAAAGGCTGGAAATCCTCACAGACGCGGCCAAATACGACGTGGCCTGCACTTCCAGCGGTGTGGACAGGCCAGGGGTAAAGGGAAAGCTGGGCAGTGCCGCCAAGGCGGGCATCTGCCACAGCTTCGCGGCGGATGGGCGCTGCATTTCCCTGCTCAAGGTGCTGATGAGCAATGACTGTGCCTTTGACTGTACTTACTGCGTCAACCGCCGGACCAATGAGTGCTCCCGGGCCAGCTTCACTCCTCAAGAGCTGTGTGAGCTGACCATGGAGTTCTACCGGCGGAATTATATTGAGGGACTGTTCCTGTCCTCAGCAGTGGTGCGCAATCCGGATTATACCTGTGAGCTGATGCTGCGGGCGCTGAAAATGCTCCGGGAGGATAGGGGCTTCTGGGGTTACGTCCATGTGAAAGCCATCCCTGGGGCCAATCCCCGGCTCACGGAACAGCTGGGCATGTACGCGGACAGGATGAGCGTGAACATTGAGCTGCCCTCTCAGCAGAGCCTGAAGCTCCTGGCTCCTCAGAAGTCCAAGGAGAAGATTTTGGCGCCCATGACCCAGATACGGGACGGCATCCGGCAGAACAGCAAAGAGATTGTGAAGTATAAGGCCGCGCCCCGGTTCGTGCCCGCGGGCCAGTCCACCCAGATGATTATCGGGGCCACCCCGGAGAGCGATAGGCAGATTCTGGCCCTGACCGAAGGGCTGTACAAAATCTATAGCTTAAAACGGGTGTTCTTCTCTGCCTATATGCCTGTGGTGGAGGACCGGGCCCTGCCCGCCCTGACCACGCCCCCGCCCCTGCTGCGGGAGCACAGGCTCTACCAGGCGGACTGGCTGCTGCGGTTCTATGGATTCACTGCCGGGGAGATCCTGGACGAGAAGAACCCGGACTTCAACCCCTTCCTGGACCCCAAGTGCAACTGGGCGGTGAACCATCTGGAGCAGTTCCCTGTGGAGGTGAACACCGCGCCCTATGAAATGCTGTTGCGGGTGCCGGGGATTGGGGTCAAGTCTGCCAAGCGCATCCGCTCAGCCCGGCGCCAGTGCAGGCTGGACTTTGACGGGCTGAAAAAGCTGGGGGTGGTGCTGAAACGGGCCAGGTTCTTCATCCTGTGCGGGGGCAAAAGCATCTCCCCCCTGCCCATGGATAACCCAGTGGTGATTGCCGGGGCTATCAGTGAGCGGTCTCCTGCCCAGCGGGACTTGGACACCCCGGAGCAGCTGTCGCTGTTCGGGCCGCAGAAGGAAGCCAGCGTTAAAAGTCTGACGAAAGGAGAGGTACCGGGCATCAAAGGGGATGGATTCCTCCCCCTTTGATGCCAATGGGGTACCATGGAGCAAGTGAAATGCCTGACGGAACAGATATAGTCTACCGCTACGATGGGAGCTACCAGGGCTTTTTGTGCTGTGTGGCGGAGAGCTGCAACGAAAAGAAAATGCCCCAGGCCATCCAGCTGCTGGATGAGCCTCAGGGCTCGCTGTTCCCCCTGCGGGCCATTGAGACCCGTCCGGGGCTGGCAGCGCAGGTAGAGCGCTCCATCACAGAGCGCGTCTCCCCAGAGGTGAAGGACATGGTGCGCAGAGGGTTCCTCACCTGCATGGAGGAGAAGGAGCTCAATCTGCTGCGGTTCATTCTGCTGGGGTACCGGTACGGGGCCCAGGTGATTGGGCTGAGCACCAATGATGTTGTTCATAGGCTGGATAAGGCCCTGCTGTACCTGAAGAACGAGGCCCACTACAGCCTGGAGTTTTTGCGCTTTGCGGAGTGCGGGGGATTTTTGGCAGCCATGCTGACCCCAAACAACTGGGTGCTGCCGCTGATTGTGGGACATTTCTGCGAAAGGCTGAACACAGAAAATTTTTTAATATACGACAAAAACCACGGCATGGGATTTGTTCACCGGACAGGGGCAAGGGAACGGGGGGAGTTCTTTTACGCAGAGGCGCTGGAGCTGCCGGAGCCCACAGAGGAAGAGGAGAGATATCAGGAGCTGTGGAGAAGATTTTATGATACCATAGCAGTGGAGGGAAGGATAAATCCCAAGCTGAGAAGGGGGAATATGCCCATGCGGTATTGGGAGAATATGACAGAGTTTCAGAGGTGAGGGAGGCGGGCGCCTGTCAGTCCGGCCTGTCCGCCTGCCCGGGTATCTCTTTTGCCTTCTTCCCCTTCTCCGCGGCCTCCTTCCGCCGCAGCCTGGCATACACCTCTGTCTTAAACAGCCGGTATGCCACTGCTGTCACCGGCGTGCCAATCCATATCCCCACAATCCCCAGCACACCGCCCCAGAACATCACCGCGAACAGTGTCCACAAGGGCGGCAGTCCGATGGAGGAGCCTACCACCCGGGGATAAATCAGGTTGCCCTCTACCTGCTGGAGAATGATGAGGAAGATAAGGAAAATCAGCGCGTCAATGGGGTGTACAAGCAAAAGGATGAACGCCCCCACACCCGCGCCAATATAGGCCCCCAGAATGGGAATCAGCGCCCCCAGGGCTACCACAGAGGAAATCAGCAGGGCGTAGTCCAGCCGGAGGATGCTCATGCCCACATAGCACAGCCCGCCCAGAATCACGCACTCTGTAAGCTGGCCCCGGATAAAGGAGAAAAACACCCGGTTGGAAAGCCGCCCCACCCGTCCGGCGATACGGGCGGCCCGCTGGGGCAGAAAAGCCCGCAGGGCATCTTTGGTGCCGCGGATAAGCCGCTCTTTGCCAAAGAGCATGTACACAGAGAAAATAAACCCCATGATGGCCGAGAATACCCCAGAGGCCACGTTCACTGTCACATTGAACAAGGAGGTCAAAAAGTCTGTGGTAAAGCGGGTGGCATCGCTGAGCAGGGCGCTCCAATTAAAATCGCGGAGGAAGTCCTGCACAAAGGTCAAATCATACTTTTGGGCCAAATCAGCGGCCCAGGCAATGGCCTGGTTGACTGTGGCGGGCAGGGTCTGCTGAATGGTGACGGCCAGGCCGCTGACGGATTCCAGCAGGCCGGGGATAATGAAGAAGCAGATAAAGGCTGCCACCAGCAGCACCACCAGATAGGCCAGCAGTACAGCCAGGGGGCGGCGGAGCTTCTGCCAGATTTTCCCCTTGCAGCGGGCCAGGGGCCGGAAAGCGATGTCCTCAAAAAAGTGGACAAACACGTTAAGGATATAGGCAATGACAAGCCCGCCGAATACCGGGGCCACAGCCCCCAGCAGGGTGCTGCCCGCGGCCCAGACATGCTCAAAGCGCAGCACCGCCAGCACAGCCAGGGCGGCAAAGGCAATCAGCAGGCAGCCCGTGCGCAGGATGGGGTGAAAGCCAGGCTCTTTTGTTTGCATGGGGAGCTCCTCCTTCCGTCAGGTTTTGGTCTGGAAAACGCTGTGGCATTTCTGGCAGGTGACCTCAATTTTCCCCCTGCCCCTGGGCGCCCGCAGCTGCTGGCGGCAGGCAGGGCATTTGAAGTATTTATAGGTTTTGCGCTGGGCAAATTTCTGCTTTTGCAGGCGGAAAGCGCTCTCCACAGGGCCATACCATTTTAAGAACCAGCGGTACTCCTTCTGCCGGGCGGAGATGTTCCGGGAAAAGCTGCGGAAGATGGCATAGAGATAGAAAAGGTCTGCCACAAGGACCAAGGGACGGAAGAATAATCCGCCGGTGAGGGTCAATACTAGACCCAGGATGAGGAGAAAAAGGCTGAACTTGTCAGTGCCGTAGCGGCCGTAGAGAAAGCGCTGCAATTTTTGAAGGAACATGAAATCACGACCTTATCTTCAAATTTGAAAGTTCACGGTACCAGTAAGTATAGCGCCTTTTCCCGCCATTTTCAACACCTGAGGGCCCTTTCATGATAATTTAACATTTGGGGCCGACACTGAATTGAAGGAGGACACCGCCATGCCGGAACTGAAAGGAAGCAAAACAGAGGCCAACCTGCTCACTGCCTTTGCGGGGGAGAGCCAGGCCAGGAACAAGTACACCTATTTTGCCGCCAAAGCCAGGGAGGACGGCTATCACCAGATTGGGGCGATTTTTGAGGAGACCGCCAACAACGAGAAAGAGCATGCTGAGATGTGGTTCAAGCTGCTGAATGGCGGCGTGGGGGCCACGCTGGAAAACCTGAAAGAGGCTGCTCAGGGTGAGAACTATGAGTGGACGGATATGTACAGCGGCTTTGCCAAAACAGCCAAAGAGGAGGGGTTTGACCAAATCTCCAGCCTGTTTGAGGAGGTGGCGAAGATTGAGCGGGAGCATGAGGAGCGGTACCGCAAGCTGATAGCGAATGTGGAAGGCGGGAAGGTATTCTCAAAGGATGGGGACGTGATATGGCAGTGCATGAACTGCGGCCACATCTGTGTGGGGAAGAAAGCGCCTGAGATTTGCCCGGTGTGTGCCCATACCCAGGCCTGGTTCCGGGTGAAGCCAGAGAACTATTAAAGGGAAAGAGGAGGCCCCAAACGGGCCTCCTCTTTCTTATGGTTTAGCCATTTACTTCCCAGTACATCCGGGTCCGGGTGCTCACCTCGCCCTCGGTCAGGCTGAAGCGCATGGCCGGAAGCTCCAGCTCGCCCAAGCCGTACCGCTCAGGCAAAGTGGGGGCAGCGGTCACCTCCAGCTTGTTCCCAGCAAACCGGAACAGGAACCGCCGGCCAGAGACTGTGCTGATGTTGCGCAGGTGGACCTCTAAGGTGTCAAAGCCCCGCCAGGCCGCGTTGGCACCGTACACAGTGCCGCCTGCCCGGTTCTCTGCAAAATGGCCCTCCATGCCCAAATCCAGGGCATGCTCCCCATCCTGCTCCTGGAAGATGAGCTGGGCCGCGTCCTGCTCAAAGCGGAAGCGGATGGACTGCAGGCTGCCGCCCTTGGGGGCAAAAGCGCCCATGCCGCCCACCAAATCCCGCAGGCCGGGCAGATAGGTATCCGGGGTGTAGACAGCCCCGTTGAGAGAGTCCTCGCCCCCAGGACAGCGGGTGCCCAGCAGGGGATTCAGCTCCAAATGCCTGAGACGGTTGGCCAGTATATGATGGTCCTTGGGGGACTCTGGCAGAGGCGCGTCCTGGATGTTTGGGAGCAGCTCCTCCCAAACAGTTTCCAGCACAGCCTGCAGAGTCTGGGAGGCGGACTGGATGACCAGCACTGTGTCCTGCCTGGTCATCACAATGCCGAACTGGCCGTAAGCCCCATCCCCCCGGAACACACCCTCTGGCCAGCAGCGCCAGAACTGGAAGCAGTACCCAGCCTGCCAGTCATTGTCGCCGCCCCAGCCGGCCCCGGCGTTGTCAATCTGCTTGGCAGTGGCCTGCTCAAACCAGCTGGCATTCAGCAGCTGCTGGCCCTCCCAGGCGCCTTGGTTGGCCACAAACTGGGTAAACCGGGCCATGTCTTCCAGGGTGAGGAACATGCCCGCTCCGCCCATCTGGGTACCGTCAGGCATGGGCTGGCAGAAAATATCGCTCATGCCCAGGGGTTGGAACAGCCGGGGCTTTAGGAACTGAGTGAGGCTAAGGCCAGTCTTTTTGGTGATAATCGCGCTGAGCATGTTGGTGCCCGCAGTGTTGTAGAGAAAATGAGTGCCCGGCTCATACACAAAGGGATGATGCAGGAAGGAGGCAATCCAGTCGGCATTCTCACCAGTAGCCCATTCAATCTCACTCTCATGGCCGCAGCCCATCATCAGCAGGTGGCGGATTTGGCATTTCCGCAGGTTTTCGCTGGGCTGGGGCGGGCACTTCTCAGGGAAGATGTCCACAAGGCGGTCATCCAGGGAGAGGATGCCCTCCTGCACGGCAAAGCCAATGGCAGTGGAGGTAATGCTCTTGCTGAAAGAGAACATGATGTGGGGCACATCAGGCCGGTAGGGGGCCCAGGAGCCCTCAGCACAGACTTGGCCGTGGCGCAGAAGCATAAAGCCGTGCATTTCAATGCCTTTTCTGTAGAACCTGTCCAGCATAGCGGTGACGGCAGCGGAGGGGATGCCGGCTGATTCAGGAGTAACGCGGGTAAAGTTAATGATGATGACCTCTTTTCTGTATGATGATAGTAAGTGCCAAAAAGGAAAGCGCGGGAAAATCTGGAGAAACTAACGGCTCGGGGCAGAGGCTTTCGCAAAGCAGGGCAAAGATGCGGGAGGCGCGGTCCAGGGGCGCTAGGCCCCTGGCAGGGGTTCGGGGACAGAGTCCCCGAGGTCTGGCCCTTGCCTTTAGGGCGGCGCATCAAGTCTCCAATAGGTGCAGAAGCTAACTCCCACTCCCCGAGTCCGTTAGAAGCGCCAAACTGCGCCGCCCACAAGCCGCAGCACTTAGCAAGATTCCGAAAGTTAGGAAAGCCCTGCTTTCCTAACTCAACGGAATCGCGCGACTGGCATCTTTGGCGGCGCTCCGGTTTCGACGCGCTGACGTTTTGGGGCCGTTGGACGTAGTGCGCCGCTCCTTTCTCTGTGAGCGCCGCCCTCTAAGGTCAAGGGCCAGACCTTGGGGACTCTGGTCTCGCCTGCCGGCTCGGTCGGTTCGCAGCTTGAGCGCCACTGGCGCTCGCTCACCCCCGAACCCCTGCCAGGGGCCAAGAGTTGGCCAAAGCCAACTCTCCGCCCCTGGACCGCGCAGCTGTCTCGCCGTCAGGCTTATATATACTTTAATTCAAAGGAGTGCAAACCATGAACCCATTTACCATCACCCAACTGAACGACCATATCTGGAATTTCACCGAGGATGCCCCCGGCACCGCTGTGGACGCTTACCTGGTCTGCGGCACAGACCGGGCCCTGTTTATCGACACCCTCCAGGAGGCTGAGGGTGTTTACGCCAAGGCCCGGCAGCTGACCTCCCTGCCCATGGATGTAATCATTACCCACGGCCACTATGACCACGCCGGGGTCTCCACCAAGGAGTTCAAGGAGGCTGGGTGCGCTATCTACCTGGCCCGGGCGGACTGGCAGGTGGCCAAGTCCATGGTCACCTGGGACATCCCTGCCGGTGACTACTTCACTGATTTGGCGGACGGCCAGACCTTTGAGCTGGGCGGCCGTGCCCTGACGGTGATGTCACTGCCAGGCCATACTCCCGGCAGCGTGGTGCTGCTGGACGAGGCCGACCACATCCTCATATCCGGCGACAGCATTGGCTCAGGGCCTATCTGGCTCCAGCTGGAGCACAGTATGCCCCTGAGCGTGTTCCAGGCCGGGGTTGAGCGGCTGCAGAAGAAGACAGCTGGCTGGAAGGATATAACCATCCTGGCGGGGCATCGGGGCCAGGCCAATGCCCCGCTGGGAGGGCAGTACATAGAGGACGTGAAGGAGACAGCGCGGCTGGTGCGCGGCGGGGAGCTGAAAGGGGAGACTCAGAGTATGCAGATTCGGGAGCGGGAGCCCATAGCGTTCGCGGTGGTGCAGCATGGGCTGATGCAGGGGTTCTTCTACGCGCCGGATAGGCTGGAGGGCTAAGCGCTGCCTGAGGGCGCGGAGTGGGAGCTGTCGCAAAGCAGGGCCCAAAGGTGGAAACCCAACGATAATAGCAGGCAAAAAAAGGAGCGCCGCCCAGAGATTGGCGGCGCTCCTAAATTTATAGTGAGAGGCGGGGGTTAGGACGGCCCCTCCCACTGGCAGGCTCTTAAATCCGCCCGCCCATCCGGCAGAAAGCTGACTCCCTCTGCCTCCAGCATCTGCCGCTGTATCTCCTTGCCCCCAAAGGCCTG
Source organism: uncultured Eubacteriales bacterium (assembly GCA_910580045.1). Taxonomy (GTDB): domain Bacteria; phylum Bacillota; class Clostridia; order Oscillospirales; family Acutalibacteraceae; genus Acutalibacter. The sequence goes on along the minus strand of CAJTXF010000009.1, from coordinate 12,438 downwards.
CTCACAGCACAGCGTCCCGTCCCGGTAAATCACCCGGTGACAGGGCAGCCCCTGGGGCGCGTGAAGCATGGCAGCCCCCACAATCCGCGAGGCCCGGGGCCTGCTGCACAATGCCGCTAACTGCCCGTAAGTTGCCAGCTTCCCCGGCGGAATCTGTTTTACCAGCTCATATATCTCATCCCGAAAGTTCACGCGGGGCCGCCTCCCTCCAAGGGGGAGTTTTTCTTCTCCAGGTTCCGGAAAATCCGCAGCAGCATGACCACCGCCGCTGCCGCCAAAATCAGCTCGGCCACCAGCTGGGAGTAGGCCAGCCCGTAGGGCGGGAAGAGCTTGTCCAGCAGAATCAGCGCGGGAATCTCCAGGATAATCTTCCGCAGCACCGCGAACAGCAGGGCCCGTTTCCCCATGCCGCAGGACTGGAACACGCCCACCGCGATGAAGTCAATGCACAAAAAGGGCTGGGCCAGGCAGAGCCCCTGCAAAAACGCCGCGCCAAAGGTGACCACCGACTCGTTCTGGATGAACAGCAGGGTGAACCACCGGGCCCCGAAGAACATTGCCGCGGTGCACACCACCATAAAGCCCAGGGCCAGCTTTGTCAGGAAGCCCACGGTCTCCTTCATGCGCTTCACGTTGCCGCTGGCATAGTTGTACCCAATCAGCGGCATGATGCCCTGGGAGCCCCCCAGGGCAATCTGCATGGAGACAGAGCTGATGGTGCTGGCAATGCCCATGGCCGCCACCGCGTCCGGGCCGTAGGCAGCGGTGAAGTTGTTGAGCACCATGCGGCTGGTCACGTTCAGCAGGTTTTGGATAGAGGCCGGGATGCCCACCCCGAAGATGCCCAGCACAATGGCCTTGCGGAACCCGAACATGGAGGGCTTTACGCACACAAAGGTTTTCCCCCGGCGCGCAAACAGCAGCACGAAGAAGTACAGGCAGGCCGCGCAGTTGGAGAGGAACGTGGCCAGGCCCGCCCCCGCCGCGCCCATATTCAGCCCCCAGGGCAGGATGAAAATGGGGTCTAAGAGTATGTTCAGGAAGCAGCCGCTCATGGTGCCGATGCTGGCGTGGAGGGAGGCCCCCTCTGAGCGGACCAGATAGGCCAGAACCACATTGAGGATAGCCGGGGCCGCCCCAAAGGTCACGGTCCAGAACAGATAGCCGCTGGTGGCGGCGGTACTCTGCTGGGTGCCCATCACCTGGAGCATGGGGCCACGGAAAAGGGTGAAGCCCACAGAGAACAGCACCCCGCTGAACAGGGAACCGTAGAACCCAAAGGCAGAGCTCTTGTACACTGTGTCATAGTCCTTTACCCCCAGGGCCCGGCTCATCATGGAGGAGGTGCCCACGCCGAACAGGTTGTTCACAGCGTTAAAGGCCAGCAGCACTGGCCCCGAGAGGGTCAGGGCCGCGTTTTGGATGGGGTCGTCCAGCATCCCCACAAAGTAGGTGTCAGCCAGGTGGTAGAGCACCATCACCAGGGAGCTGAGCACAGTGGGGATGGCCAAAGACATCACTGCCTTTGGAATGGGAGTGCGTTCAAATAGCTCGGTTTTTTCATTTTCAGCGGGCATTGATACAGGTCCTCCTTTGCAATTGTTCTGTAGGGCGGGGGTTCATCCCTCTATAAAGTCATATAGGCCGTGACGCTCTCCTCTCCCAGAACCTGGACAAAGCCCAGGGACTTACAGAGGGCGATGGCGGGCCCATCATCCCCGTCAACCAGGAGCATCAGGTCCTTGGGGCGGTTGAGCTCGATGGCCTTGGCCAGCATGGCCCGGCCAAATCCCCGGCGGCGGTACTCCTCCTTCACGAAGATGTCGTATAACTCGTTCTCCTCGTATTTGTGGGTGACATCGGCATAGGCAACCGCCTGCCCGTTCTCCACACCCAGAATGATCCGGAACCGCTCCGGCGCGGCGATGACCTTCCCGGCGGTCCAGAAACGGTCGCTGTCATCGTGCATGGCCACATACTGGTCGTGATATTTGGGGCTGTAAAGCTCCACCTGCTGGCTGCCGGTAAAGGGTACCTCTTTTTCCAGCCGGAACTTCAGCACTTCGGTGTAGAACACCGCGCCCTCAGAGCGCAGCAGCCCGGTAAGCAGCGGATTTCTGGGGTTGAAGACGAAGTCGGCCCGATAGCCGGGATATTTCTCCCGCAGGCGGGCCAGCATCTCTTTATAGGCGTCCTCCCGGCGGGACAGGCCCACCAGCATCTCCACATTCCTGTCCGCCGGGGTGGTCACGAAGGAGAATATGCCCGTGAGCCCGTCTCCGTCGAAGGCGGCGAACACATCTTTGTTGGGCTCCGTGATGGCGTCTGCCAGGTGGTGCTGGAACTGCTCCTGGCTGCTGAGCATGGGCTCGTGGAAGAGGGGGTCAGAGTTTACATCCTGGATGAAGTCCATATATTCGTCCAGGCTTGTCAGTGCTTGAATCATAGCATCCTGCCTTTCCTGCAGTCAATCGGTTTGCGCTTGCCGGTTCTGGAGCAGGGAGGCAAGGGCCTCCAGCCCCCCGGCGGCTAAAATATAGAGCATGGCCTGGGCACCGTATACATACCGGGCCTGGACCTCAATGAACAGATAGGCCGAAAAGCTGGCAAAGACATACAGGGCGGGCAGCAGGCTCTCCAGCTTGGCAGCGCCTGGACGGCGGCTGTAAAAAAAGCCCAGCATTCCCAGCGCGAAGGCCGAGAGGGAGCAGAAGGACTCTCCCCGCAGAGCCAGCGCGTACAGAACAGGGCTGCTCTCCCGCAGGTGCACCAGGGGCAGGGTGAGGGCGTTCCCCAGCCAGAGAATCCGCTCTTTGCCTTCCATCAGGGCCGCCAGACTGCCAAGCCCCGCGCGGAGCTCCTGGCTTAACACGGCTCTTTGGGCAGCCTCCCGGCTCATGCCCTGCTCTATCTGCTGGCGGATGAGCTGGTTTGCCTGCTCACTGTACTGGCCCATGCGCTCCTGGCTGAAGCCGTATACCAGCTTCAGGGTGAAATTGCCTCCGGCAAGCCCGTGCTCCTGGATGCCCAGCACAGAGACTGTAAGGGAAATGCCCTGGAAGACCAGGAAATATCCCAGCAGGAACAGGCCAAGCCCTGTCCCGTAAACGGCCAGCCGCCGGGGAAAGGGCCTGTCCACAGCGCCGAACAGGCAGAACGCGGCCACAGCCACCAGCATCACCAGGCCGTCCGGACGGATGACATTGGCCAGAGCCACACAGCACCCCGCCAATAGGTAAGGCAGAAAGGCCCGTAAAGGCCCCTGGAAGCCCCAGGAAGGCTTAGATGACTCTGGGGGGGGGGGGGGGGATACGGGCCCCTGCGGAGGCCAGCAGATAGGCCGCCAGGCAGGTGAAAAACGTGGAGAGGGGGTGGTTGGACAGCACGGCGCACATGGTCAGGGGCAGAAGGGAAAAGGCGTACAGGGCCCCCGCGGCCCGGGCGGCAGTCTCAGAGAAAAAGCGGCGGGCTGTCTGGTATACTAAAACAGCGGTACCGGCCCCAGCCAGGCAGTTCACCAGCTTAATGCAGGCAGGGCTGTTCCAGAGCCGGAGCAGCAGGGCCTGCAGCACCGCCTGGCCGGTCTGGCCGGGCCAGGTCTGGAAATAGGAGCTGTGCTGGAAGGAGAAGTCCCCGGCCAGGATGTCCTGAGAGGCGTTGTAAATTACCGCAAAATCAGATATGACAGGCGGGTGCAGAACCAAAATAACAGCCGCCCGGGCCAGCAGGGCAGCGGCCCCGGCCATATAGATTCCCGCGCCGAACAGCACCCAGCAGCCCGCCAGGGCCATGGCCCCAAAAAAGAGCCAGTGCAGCAGCCGCTGGGCCGCCAGGGGGGGAGAGCTTGCAGCATTCATGACATATATACCTCCTGATGTGATAAACTGTTTGAGCTTGTCTGAAAATAGCGGGCTTTTGACCGGAAGGGCCCGATTTCAAGGAGGAAACCGCTTCCGGCCAAAAATCCAGCATTTCTCCGGTTTTCAAGCCCTAGCTTCCGCTCTCCTTTTTCATGGTGAGGGAGATGCGCTTCTTCTTTTCATCCACCTCCAGCACCCTCACCTGAACCACGTCCCCCACCTTCACCACCTGGTTGGGGTCCCGAACGAACCGGTCGCTGAGCTGGGACACATGGACCAGGCCGTCCTGGTGCACGCCGATGTCCACGAACGCGCCGAAGTCCACCACATTGCGCACCGTGCCGGAGAGCTTCATCCCCGGGGTCAAATCCGCGATGTCCATCACGTCCGTGCGCAGCAGGGGCGGGGGCAGCTGGTCCCGGGGGTCCCGGCCGGGCTTCTGCAGCTCGGCGGCAATGTCCCGCAGGGTGGGCAGGCCCACGCCGCAGGCCTCCGCGGCTTTCTCCGGGCCAAAGGCTTTCAGCCGCAAATCCAAATCAGAGAGGGCGCCAATGTCCCCCAGAGTGTAGCCGCACAGCTCCAACAGCTTCTCCGCCGCGGCATAGGACTCCGGGTGTACGGCGGTGCCGTCCAGGGGCTTTTTGCTCTCCGGCACCCGCAGGAAGCCCGCGCACTGCTCGAACGCCTTGGGCCCCAGCTTGGGCACCTTTAAGAGCTCCCGCCGGGTGGAGAAGCCCCCGTTTTCCTCCCGATAGGCGGCCACGTTTTTGGCCACAGCGGGGCTGATGCCCGCCACCCGCCGCAGCAGGGAGGGGGAGGCGGTGTTCAAATCCACCCCCACCGCGTTGACGCAGTCCTCCACCACCCCGTCCAGGGCCTCGCTGAGCCGGGCCTGGGGCATGTCATGCTGATACTGGCCCACGCCAATGGCCTTGGGGTCAATCTTCACCAGCTCGGCCAGAGGGTCCTGCAGGCGCCGGGCAATGGACACCGCGGAGCGCAGGGACACGTCGTAGTCCGGAAACTCCTCGGCCCCCAGCTTGGAGGCGGAGTACACCGAGGCCCCCGCCTCGCTGACCACCATATAGCTGACCCCGTGGCCGTACTCCTTGATAAACTCGCTGACAAAAATTTCCGACTCCCGCCCGGCCGTGCCGTTGCCAATGGCAATGCACTGAACGCTGTGGGTGTCGCACAGCCGCCGGAGCACCCGCTTGGACTCCTCCACCTTGTTGTGGGGCTTGGTGGGGTAGATGACAGCGGTCTCCAAAACCTTGGAGTTGCCGTCCACCACCGCCAGCTTGCAGCCGGTGCGGTAGGCCGGGTCAAAGCCCAGGGTGACCTTGCCCTTTACCGGGGGCTGCATAAGCAGGGGCCGCAGGTTCAGGGCAAAGGTGCGGATGGCCTGCTCGTCCGCCTGCTCGGTGAGGGCCTTGCGGATTTCCCGCTCGAGAGAGGGGAAAATCAGCCTGTCCCAGGCGTCCTCCGCCACCTCCTCCAGCACTGCCCGGAAGGGGTGCAGAGTGGGGCACTTGCGCAGAATCACCTGGCTTGGGCTGAACTCCCCGGGCAGCAGGGAGATTTTCAGCACATCCTCCCGCTCGCCCCTGTCCATGGCCAGAACCTGGTGGCTCTGCAGCTTGTCCAGCCTGCCCTGGAAGTCGTAATACAGCCGGTAGACCGTGTCCTCCTCTGTGGCCGCGGAGCAGGACAGGGAGCCTTTGCGCTGGATGTTCTCCCGCAGGCGCTTGCGGGTGTCCGCGTCGTCAGAGAAGCCCTCAGCCAAAATATCCTTGGCCCCCTGCAGGGCCTCCTCAGGGGAGTTCACGTCCTTGTCCGCGTCTATGTAGGGAGCGCACAGCTCCTCCAACCCCTGGGAAAGGGGAGCGCCAGTCCCGTCCCGGCCGGAGAGAATCAGCGCGGCCAGGGGCTCTAAGCCCTTTTCCCGGGCAATGCTGGCCCGGGTGCGGCGCTTGGGCCGGAAGGGGCGGTAAATGTCCTCCACCTCAGTGAGGATGGAGGCAGCGTCAATGGCGGCCTCAATGTCCGGGGTGAGCTTGTCCTGGGCGGCAATGGCGGCCTTGACCTCCTGCTTGCGCTGGTCCAGGCCCCGGAGGTATTGGAGGCGGTCAGAGAGCACGCGGATGGTCTGGTCGTCCATGGTGCCGTGCTGCTCTTTGCGGTAACGGGCGATAAAAGGGATGGTGTTGCCCTCGTCCAGAAGGGAGACCACAGCCTGAACATGTTCAGGGCGGAGGGAGAGTTCTTGGGAGAGGGTGGTGATGATGGTTTGCATGGGAAGTCACCTCAGAAAAGTAGTATGATAAAAGCGCAAAAGCGCGGGCGAAAAGCGTAAGAGTAATAGCCCCCAAAGGGGCGCGAGCGAAAAGTTTCGTCCACCTTTTCAAAGGTGGCGGGGTCCAGGGGCAGCGCCCCGGCCGCCGGAGGCGACCTTGACCTTAGGGCGGCGCCATCATGAGAAGGGGCGAGGCAGGGCGAAGTTCACCCCAAAGCGTCCCAACGTGGCAGGATGCAGCGCCGCCAAACCACCCGAGCAGCAAGATTCCGCAAGTTCGGAAAGCTCAGCTTTCCGAACTTGCGGAGAGAGGCGGACTGGCCTTCCGAAACGCTGGGCCCTAAGCGTTCAGGGAGATGCCGTGGCCTCAGAAAACGGGAGTTAGCCGGGACGTTTAGGGCCCAGCGCTTCTGCAGCCGGTCTGCGGCTCTCTTTCGCGCGGCAGGGATGGTGGGCGGCGCTCCGGTTTCGACGCCCGGACGCTTGAGGGCCGTCTGAGATTCTGCGCCGTTCCTTTCTCTATGAGCGCCGCCCTAAGAGCAAGGTCAAGGGACAGACCTCGGGGCCTTGCCCCGAACCCCACCAGGGGCCAAGAGTTGGCCAAAGCCAACTCTCCGCCCCTGGACCGCGCAGTTGGCCCGCCGTCAGGCAATGCTATTATCTCTCTACAAAAAATTCCCGGTACCACACCAAGAAGGTATACACTGTCCACACCTTCCGGCTGTTATCCCGCTTCCCCTCCTTATGCTCATCCAACAGCTTCACCAGCGCCTCTGTACGGAAAAACTTCTCCGCCTCCGGCCCCTGGAACGCTGCCTTTACCCTCTGATAATACTTGTCCTCCTTCAGCCACACCCGGGTGGGCACCGGGAAGCCCAGCTTCTTCTTCCCCGCCCACTTCTCCGGCATACGCCGCAGGGCTGCCTTGCGCATGGCGAACTTGGTGTTCTCGCTGTTCACCCGGTACTTGGTGGGGATGCGCCCTGCCAGGGCCATAATCTCCTTATCCAGGAAGGGCACCCGCAGCTCCAGGGAGTTGGCCATGCTCATCTTGTCTGCTTTCAGGAGGATGTCCCCAACCATCCACATGTTCAAATCAACGAACTGCATTTTTGTCACAGCGTCCTTGTCCTTGACCATGTCGTAGTAGGGCTTCACCAGCGCCTCAGGGGCCGGGGCCCCGGCAGGGGCTTTCAGCAGGGCCCGGCGCTCCTTTTCCGTGAACATATAGGCATTGCCAATGAAACGCTCTTCCAGGGGCCTGCCCCGGCGCACCAAAAAGTTCAGCCCCCGGCGGGCGGGCAGCAGCCCGGCCAGCTTGCCAATCAACCGCCGCAAAGGCAGGGGTATCCTGTCATACCAGGCCATCTCCATGGGCTCTTTGTAGATGTTGTAGCCCCCGAAAATCTCGTCCGCCCCCTCGCCGGAGAGCACCACTTTCAGGTGCTGGGCCGCGGTATTGCACACAAAGTACAGGGCCACGGCAGAGGGGTCGGCCAGGGGCTCGTCCATGTGGTACTGGATTTTGGCGAAGTTCCCCCAGAACTCGTCAGGGGTAATCACCTTGCTGATGTTCTTCACCGGAATCAGCTCAGAGAGCTCCCGGGCGTAGTTGGTCTCGTTATAGCGCTCGCCATTGTCAAAGCCCACGGTGAAGGTCTTGTCCACATTGGCAGAGCAGGCCACATAGCTGGAATCCACCCCGGAGCTCAGGAAGGAGCCCACCTCCACGTCGCTGATTTTGTGGGCCTCCACGCTGTTGTCAAAGACCTTCTCAATGTCGTCCGCCCACTCCTCCAGAGAGCGGCCCTCCTCAGCCTGGAAGGTGGGCAGCCAGTAGCGGGTGATTTCCATTTTGCCATCCCTATAGAGAAAGTAGTGGGCCGGGGGCAGCTTGTACACGTTCTTGAAAAAGGTCTCCGGCCCAGGGGAGTACTGAAAGCTGAGATAACTCTCCAGGGCCTTTTCGTTCAGCTCTTTCTTGAAGTCAGGGTGCAGGAGGAAGCTCTTGATTTCTGAGCCGAACAGGAAACTCTCTCCCATCTGGGCATAATAGAGGGGCTTGATGCCGAAAAAGTCCCGGGCCCCGAACAGCTCCTTTTTCTCCCTGTCCCAAATCACAAAAGCGAACATGCCCCGCAGCCTGTTCAGCAGCCCGGGGCCGTATTCCTCATATCCGTGGAGGATTACCTCGCTGTCCGCGTTGGTTTTGAAGATATGCCCCGCGGCCAGCAGGTCCTGGCGGATGGTCTGGAAGTTGTAAATTTCCCCGTTGAAGACCAGGACCTTGGATTCGTCCTCATTGAGCATGGGCTGGCGGCCCCCGGCCAAGTCGATAATGGACAGGCGGCGGAAGCCCAGGGCGCAGCCAGGCTCCTGGTAGAACTGGGCGTCGTCCGGGCCGCGGTGGGCAATGGCGTCAGTCATAGAGCGGAGCACGCCCTGGTCGGCGTCCCCGGTAAAGCCTACGAAACCACACATTTTGAAAGTCCCCTTTATTTTAACATCTGTGATATTTTTGACACATCGGGTGATACAGCAGGGCTGGGCTCAGCCCTGGGGGTAAAAAAACATTTTCTATATGGCAGTATAGGACAGCACAGCCCCGGCGGTTTGCAGAGCGGCCGGGCAAATCCTGGGCTGCTGAAATATCTCAGGAATATTATAGCACAGAATATGGGGCCAGCGCAACAGTTGCTTGCCCGGGGCGGGGAAGTTTTGGGGGGCTTTACTCCTCCTGAGGGGGTGCGGCCTGCTCTTCCATGGCGTCAGCCAGCTTGAGCTCCTCGGCCCCTGCCTGCTGCTCCATGAGCTGCAGCACCTGCCGGATGACCACCAGGGCCCGCACATAGGTGGGGCTGGCGTCAATGCGGGTTTTGCCGTCCTCCTGGCCGGTGCCGGTCAGGTTCAGCCGCCGGTAGACATCCTCCACCGGCTCTTTGGCCCAGCCGGGCAGCTGGCTGATGGTCTGATACCGGCGCTCGTTCTCCTGCACCGCCGCCTGGGCCTCCTGTCGGGCCAGGCTTATCACCTGTTCTTTTGTCATGTCCGTCCACTCTCCTTTCTCTATTATGGCCGGGTAATCCCGAAAGGCCCGGTCCAAATCAAAGGTTTTTCCGTTTATGATTCCCCGGTCGCTGTACTGCCACAGCCCCGCGCCGGGCCAGTCCAGGGTGGGGTTCCACTGGGCCACCCAGCGGTCAATATGGGCCAGCCGGGGGCTGTTCAGCCGGGTGCGCATCCAGCTCAGGGAGGAGTAAATGCCGCAGTAGAAGCCAGCGTCCCGCAAGGCCTGGCAGTAGGCCAGGCAGTTGTCGATAAGGGCCTCGCCCTCGGGAAGGGTGCGGTCCTCCACGTCATACCATACGCCGTATAGGGGCTGAAGGCCCTGGAGCAGGCGCAGGGTGTGGCGGGCTTCGCTGTTGGCCATAGAGAGGTTGCGGGCGTAGGAGTAGAGGTATACGCCGAAAGGGATGCCCGCGGCCAGGCACTTGCGTACATTGGCGAGATATTGGGTGTCGTCCTGGGCAGGGGAATCGCTGCCCCAGCCGCAGCGGATGATGATAAAGTCCACCTTGCCGCGCAGGGCGTTGATGTCCAGATTGCCGTTGAATTGGGAGACATCAATGCCAGAGGCCAGATAATCAGGCATAAGCAGTCTGTCCTTTCTGATGGATTTTGAGGGCCCTCGAGACATCCTATGCGCGGGGCGGGGGCAGGGTGACAGGAGGCTGGCGGCAAGCCAATTGCGCGGTCCAGGGGGTGAGCGCATGCCTGATGGCGAGCCCATTCCCTGGCCCCCGGCCTGGCCCGCCGTTAGGTTCTTGGCGGAAAAAACGCCCCATATTCTTAACTTTTCCCCTGCCCCTGCCGATACATTACATATAGGAGTATCATGAAAAGGGATGATTGCTGTGCTGATGGTAGGCTCTCTGAATACCTATACCAAAAACCTGAAAATGCGGTCCCAATTTCAAATCAAACAGGCCAATGGCGACCTGACCAGCCACAAAACCCTGGAGGAATGGCTGGGCGAAACCTCTCCGGCGGAGGAATGGGGCGCCAACCACGGGGACGAACAGCTCCGCTCTATCCACCAGAAGCTGGACGCGGGCGCTAAGCTCACCCCGGAGGAACGGCGCTATCTCCAGGAAAAGGACCCCGAGGCCTATGCCAAGCTGGAAAATATCGAGCGGGAGCAGAAGGCTTTTGAGAAAAAGCTGCGCCAGTGCCGCACCAAGGAGGAGGCCCAGCGGCTGAAAGTGGCCAGCCTGAATTCCTCCCTGGTTACCCTGCGGGCAGTGGAGCATAACTCCAGCATCCCCCTCCAGAAGAAGCTGGAAATCGCCATGCAGGAGAAGCGCCGCTGTGACAGGCTGGAGCAGTCTGCAAGGGAGTTTGTGCTTCGGGGCGAGTATGACCGCCTGCCCACTGAGGCTGAGCAGGCCAAGGCGGAGCGGGACGTTCGGGAGAAGGAGCAGGCGCGGCCCCTTTCCCCGGACAGGGAGAGCCCGGCAAAGCCAGATGAGGAAGAGCGGGAGGCCGTTCATGTGGAGAGCCGGGAGGAGCGTAAGGTCAAGCGGGCCAGGGCAAAGGCCAGCAGGCCTGCCGGGGAGTACCGGGAAGCGGCGGCGCTGTATCAGACAACGGCCCAGGCCGGAAGCCCGGCAGCGTCCCGGGTGGATGTGAAAGGTTAAGGAAGTACTGATTAAATCTGGTGCGCATATCGTGCAGTGAATTTTTTCGTCAGAGTGCATAGCTTGAGTGCAGCCAATCCCGCGATTGGCAAACGAAAGCTGTGCAATATGAGGGAAAAGTGCAGGCGTGATTTAATCAGTGGTTCCTTAAAACAGGCAGCACCGGGCGGGAACAGCCGCGCGGTGCTGCTTTCGAAGTTTCCGCGGTAAGCATATTTTCTGTGCAAAGTCTGTCAAAGCGGGTCGGGAAAAGATATTTTTTCCTCTCATACCCGCCTGTTTCCTGCAAATACTTCTCTTAGAGCCGGAGATTTGGCCAGGCCCTGCCCAAGTCCCAAGGGCAGGGGAGAAGGATTTTTTGGGGCCAGAGTCTGTTTGAAAACCGGAGAAATGCTGGATGTTTGTCCAGAAATGAGTGGATTCAAGGAAAAAACCGCGGGAAATGCTGCCGCCTTTCCAGGTTTTTTTGACGCCGAAGCCACCATTTCTGGGCAAAACAGACAGTGTTTCGGAGTTTTCAAACAAACTCTGGACGGCTGGGCTCTGCTTATGATATAGTTAACGCGGCAGGGGCGTGCCCGCGCCGCGATTGCTGTAGAACATACGGCGCGCAGAGAAGGAGGCGTTTGCGGTGAACGAGCAACAGGCATGGCGCTGCTTTGCCCAAAGCGGCAGGGTAGAGGACTATATTCGCTATATACAGCTGCGGGGCCAGGGGGAGGCCTCTGCCCGGAAAGGAGAAGGAGGAAGTGAAATTCCAAACCCAGGGGCTGGTGATTCGGGAGAAAGCCGTGGGGGAGAGGGGCTGGTTCGTGACCCTGCTCACCCGTGACGCAGGGCTGATTCAGGCCTTTGTGAACCGTACCCGGGGCAAGCGGGAGAACCGCCTGCCGGGCACGGATTTGCTGGGCTATTCCCGCCTGGACATCTACAAGGGGCGGGACAAGTACATAATCAGCCGGGCAGAGCCCTTGGGCAAGTTCTACGGCCTGCGCCGGGACTTGGGGGGCATGGCCCTGGCCATGTACTTCTGCCAGCTGGCAGGGGATTTGCTGGTCTCCAGCGAGGACACGGGAGAGGCCCTGCGGCTGATGCTGAACGCCCTGTATTTTCTGGACGAGGGGAAGCGGAGCCCCAAGCTGCTGAAAGCCATTGTGGAGATGCGTCTGCTGGCGGATACAGGCTATCTGCCGGATTTGGTGGCGTGCAGCGAGTGCGGCGCGGGTGAGGCGGAGCGGATGTACTTCCGGGTGGGCGAGGGCCAGCTGCGGTGCGGGAACTGCCAGGCAGGGGACGCGGGGGCGTCGGCGGTGCTGACGCCCCATGCGCTGCGGGGGATGCGGCATATTGTGTACGCGGAGTTTGAGAGGGTGTTCGGGTTCAATGTAACGGGGAGCGCGTTGGAGGAGCTGTCAGCGGCAGCAGAGGCGTATGCGCTGTATGTGCTGGGGGAGATGCCGGAAGCGCTGGCTTTCTATCATAGTGTAAGCTGAGGCCGCGCCAAGCAGCGCGTGGCGGTGAGCTAAGGGGAAGTTTTCGTCGTCTCGGCTTCCGCCTCGGTCGGCTCGGGACGGTCGCCACTGGC
>CAJTXF010000008.1 GCA_910580045.1 uncultured Eubacteriales bacterium | reverse complement strand
GCTTATCATCATAGAGGGAGCCGCAGAGGGTATCAGAAAAGCCAGAGAAACGGAGGGAGCGTAAGGAAAAGCGCGGCCTCCGTTTTTCGCGCCATGTATAGGGAGCGCACAAACGGCAAGCAATTCGGGTGTGGCCACACTCCGAAATTTTTGCTGGGCCGCAGGCCCGCAAAAATGCTTGTTGGGGAGCCTCCCCAAACCCGGCTCTTTGGGACAAAATGTCCCAAAGAGGTTGGCTGCGTCACCGCCGCTGTCGCGCCGGTTCCTTATTGCTCCGTCTGCCTTTCAGCCTGGACAGATGATTGATATTACGGTCTGCCATTGATAGGAGAAAAGGAGTAGCACAGCCGGGGCAGGCCGTCAAGGGAAGCCGCCGCAAGCGGCGGTGCTACGCACCCTTGACGGCCCGCTCCCGCCTGTGCTTATATAGTAGGCGATGACGGGGGATATACCACCAGAATTGATTCACTTATCACTTGCGTCCCGAGGGAACCGGGTATCAATTCCGTCATTATTCAGTGGGAAGATTGTAGTAAAAACGTCTGTTCAAGACATCCCTGTCCTTGTAGTAGTTATAGATATTCTCCACGCGCTCCCAAACCTGTTCATCAAAGTAGATGTCGCTCCGCTGGCTGACCATGCTCTCCGTATGCTGACGGAGGTTTGTGTAAAACAGGTCAGTCACCTCGTAGCAGACATACTGCTCATCTTCATATACTTTGTACTGCTCCAGTTCACCAAAAGTCATGAGCTGTCCGTGGATAAAGGCAATATCCTCTGGACTGTGAATGTCCTTTACATTGTAGGTAAAGAAATAAAGCAGGGGGATATCTACGCCGCCATCGACCTCTCCTTTATGCTGGGGAACATACGCGCTCAAAACCAAGGCGCTTTCACCTTCGGTAGAGCCAACCGGGATGCCATAGCCATCAAGGTTGCGCCAGTGCAGACCGGTCAGCCAGTGTTGTGTCTCCAGAGGAGCAGTCTCATCAAAGATAACCTCCGGGTTTAGCCCGTCAATCGCCAGGGGAGCCTCTACTGCGGGGACTACATCCCGATCCAGTGTGGTCAACAGTTCTTGGCATTTCTGAAGGTAACTGCCCGCAGCCTCTCTCCGCTCGTCGACATTGGCGGGATAGGTTTCAAAATAAGGCCGCAGTTCCTCCATAATTTGTGCAACCAGTTCTCTGTCGGCCTCGGCAGCAGGAATGGGGAGCGGCGTCTCTACCACCGTTTTGATTGGCTCCGCAAAAGAAACAGAACACATCCAGTCCTGTCCAAACACAAAATTGTTGTTCGTCAGCACGAAATAGTAATGGTCATCGGTGAGCGGCTGTTCCAGCACATCCATGTTGTACGCTTGGGAGAGATCCACCGTCATCACGCCGCTGGTATGCGCTCCGAACTCAGTGCCGCTGAATACAGTCTCGCCAGAAGTTGGAACGATTTCTTCGGCGGTAGACCATTGCATCAGTCTCAACTGCGGCTGGAAACTCAGATTTTTATTTGACCGGTTTTCTACTTGAATTGATACGAGGCCATTCCCCTCATAGGTGGCAGAAAGGCTCAAATCATCTCCGTCCAAAGAAGAAAACAGGCTGACCGCAAAGGCAGTCATTGTGAGGCAACACACCATCACAGCCGCCACAAGCACAGAGACTCCGATAGGACGGCGACGACGGGATACCAATTCAACGCCGGTTTTTTCCTCGAAAATATCTTTTATGTTCTGCAAATTTGTTTTACTGAAAGAACTCATATTGTCCTCCTTCTGAGCGCGTAAGCATCTCACGCAATCTCCGTTTTGTCTGGTACAGCCGGTTGTCGATTTGTTTCACACTCATATCCAGCGCCAGCGCGATTTCTTTGGGCTTTTGATTATAGTAATACCGGCGAATCAAAATTTCACGATCCGTTTCACCAAGAGCGTTGACTGCCGCGAGCAAGGCTTTGCGCGTCTCCGCCTCCAGAACAGCATCCACAACACTGAGCTGGTCGATAAAGTCTGTATCTTCCAGAGGGAGTGTATTGCGCTTTGTTATTTCCCGATATCGGTTCACAGCCTGTGTGCGGGCAACGATAGACAGCCAGGTTTTCAGTTTTCCCCGCTGGTGATTGAATTTTTCCGGATGTTCCCATAAGTAGATGAATGTATCAGCAACACATTCCTCCACATCTTGAACTGACCCGATATGGCTCAAAACTGCCTCTGCCACCGACCACAACAATTTGGAATACTTTGTGATTATCTCGTTGATTGCTACTTCGCTTCGGTTTTTGATGTCTGTTATTATTTTTTCATCATTCAAAAATGTCACCTCCTGTACTGATTGACCGGTCATATATAGTACGTTAAAAAATGAAAAAACACTGAAATTTTTTGGAGCTTTTTGAGAACATCTGCCTTGATTTATAATACACCTATTTTGCTTACTATCAATATATCATGCGCTTGTTCTCATTTTTCTTTACAACTGAATGTGAGATAACCTCTATCTTCGAGACAAAATGTCCCAAAGCAGGAACCCTCAATGTTAGCATTTGTGGAACGAATAGGACGCAGGACATATAAACATACCACCCCCCTGCCAAACGCGCCCGGAAACCCTTGATACAAGCGGCTTTCAAACGCCTAAATGCTAACACTCCAGCCGTGGAAAACAAACGATTTTACAGCGCGTTCAACCCTATCCCCCCGCCCTTTCCCATTCATGGGAAAGGGGGCGGCTCTGGAGGATATATCCCCCGCCGCGCCGGAGGGGTAGCACAGCCGGGGCAAGCCGTCAAGGGTAAGCCGCCGCAAGCGGCGTTGCTACGCACCCTTGACCGCCAGCTCCCGCCTGTGCTTAATAGTAGGCGGCGACGGGGGATATACCACCAGAGCACCTATGTAAAAATGCGCGGGGACAACGATTGCTTTGGGACATTTTGTCTCGAAGCCACCATGCGATATTTAGATTTTTCGGGTAGAATGGCCGGGGCTGCTGGGGCCGCCTTGATAACCAAAGCAGGGCGGCCCCCAGTGGACTCCGGCCATATCGCACAGAAAAACCGCCCCATTTTCAAGGACGGCTTTCTGCGTAATGTGATAGTTTCAATCTTTTTCTTTTATTTTCGTCAAAAACCTTGCGTTTTCGTGTTCCTAATAAGAGTTATTCATATAAGTGATAAGGTTTTTCCCTCATACCGTCCACCGTCCTTTCTTGGTTTCATTATACCGTTATGGGGAAGTCCCGTCAAAACTGTAACTTTGCATTTCTTGGTATTTTACCGTATCAAGGCTCATCCCCCAGTAGTAAATAAGTAGTAAATAGGGGGTGCAATCCTCAAGAAATGCGGGGAAATGCTTTGTTTCGGGGAGATAATCACGCATTTACTTGATTTTTTTCTTAATAAGGGACTTCCCAGAAAGGCAGCGTGTGGTTTGCGCCGGAGCTCCTTGCTGCTTGAGCAAAAAGGCGACCCGCAGAGGTTTCAATAGCTATTGTGCGTTTGCGGAAAAATATTCCAAAACTTAAAGCGGCCTGGATATAGTAATAGAATTGCAGAAGGATATGAAAAAGAAGATGTCGGGAAATACTGCGGCAGAGCCAGAAGGAAACCTCTATAAAATATTTTGGATTTGCATTTATTTGAAGCATTGTGCCAGAAAGGTAAAGGCTTTATGTGAAAACGCCGGAGGAAAAAGATAAAATGTTTCGATTTTGCTCAAAAATATGTTGACTTATCGTTTCAAGTATGCTATAGTAATTTCGAGATAAAGTTTCAAACATATAAAGCTCTGTACCGTGACCAACGCAGAGGGGAAACGAGAAAGGTGGTAGCTTGGTGAAAGAAAAAGCAATAAACAGCAGTTCCGGCAAGTTGTGGAGAGGAATCGCGAAGAACTGGCAGCTGTACCTGATGTTTTTGCCTGTTTTGGCCTATTTCATTATCTTCCACTATGTGCCCATGTACGGTGTGCAGATTGCCTTTAAGGATTTTGCCGGCTCCTTGGGCATTTGGGACAGCCCCTGGGTTGGGTTCAAGCACTTCACCCGGTTCTTTAACGGCAGCAACTGCGGCACGATTATATGGAATACGGTTTCAATCAGCCTGTACTCACTGGCAGTGGGATTTCCGGTCCCTATCCTGCTGGCGGTTATGCTGAATGAAGTGCGGGGCAAGTTATTCAAAAAGACAGTACAGACCGTGACTTACGCGCCCTACTTCATCTCCATGGTTGTCATGGCTGGCATGATTATGCTGTTCCTGTCCCCATCCTCCGGCATCATCAATGTGGCCCGCAAGGCCATGGGGCTGGAAGCCATTAATTTTATGTATGAAAGCAAATATTTTAAGACAATCTATGTGCTTACCGGCGTTTGGCAGAACGCGGGCTGGGGCTCCATCATCTACCTTTCAGCGTTGGCTGGCATTGACCCGGCCCTGCATGAGGCGGCAGTGATTGACGGCGCATCCAGGATGCGCCGAATCTGGCACATCAATATACCGGGCATACTGCCCACAGTGTGCATTATGCTGATTATGAACTGCGGTTCGCTGATGAGCGTGGGCTTTGAAAAGGTGTTCCTGCTGATGAACGACCTGAACCGTTCCTCGGCAGAGGTCATTTCCACCTATGTGTATAAAGTGGGGCTGACACAAAGCCAATATTCATTCTCGACAGCAATCAACCTGTTTAATTCTGTTATTAACTTTATTACGCTGGTTACCGTGAATACCATCGTGAAGAAAATGGACCAGACCAGTCTGTTCTAGAGTCTGTCTGAAAATAGAGGAAGGAGTAAACTGACTGTGAAAATCAAGCAAAGCAAAGGCGACAGGATATTCGACATCATCAATATCATCCTTCTGATAGCCGTCACGCTTGTCATCCTGTACCCTCTGTACTTTATTGTAATTGCCTCTTTCAGCGACCCGTTGGAGGTGCTGGCCGGCAAAGTGGTGCTGTATCCCAAAAACTTTAGTCTGGACGCCTACGGCATGGTGTTTAAGGACAGCAGCATTATGACCGGCTATAGGAACACCATTTTTTATACTGTATTCGGTACAGCGCTGAACATCACCCTGTCTGTGCTGGCAGCATACCCCCTTTCCCGCAGAGACTTTATCGGCCGCCAGTTCCTTACCATGGTGCTGACTGTCACCATGTTTTTCAGCGGCGGCATGATTCCCCTTTACCTGACGGTTACATCCTTGGGGCTGCTGGACACTGTCTGGGCTATTCTGCTGCCTGGTGCCATCTCTGTGTGGAACGTGGTGATTATCCGCACCTATTTTCAGACAAGCATCCCCTTTGAGCTGACAGAGGCAGCCATGGTGGACGGTGCCAGTAATTTTCAGCTGCTGTTCCGGGTGGTTCTGCCCTTGTCTACCCCGGTGATTGCCGTGATGGTGCTGTTCTATGGCGTGGCCCATTGGAATGCTTTCTTCAACGCTTTGATTTATATCAACAGCAAACAGCTTTATCCCCTTCAGTTGGTGCTGCGCTCGATTCTGATTCAGAACACACCTTCTGATGAAATGATGGCAGATTTGGACACAGCCGCAAGCAGACAGCTCCTGGCTGAAACAATCAAGTATGCGCTGATTGTAGTAGCCACTGCTCCAATTATCGCCGTATATCCCTTCCTGCAAAAGTACTTTGTCAAAGGGATTATGGTGGGAGCCGTAAAAGGGTAAAATATTGAGAACCTGCACCATTGGCAAGAACCGCCTTTTTGACTGATTTCACTCGAGTCTGTTTGAAAACAGAGGAAATGGCAGGTTCTGGACCAGAGGTGGTCAGCCTCAAGGAAAGAAACCGGGGGCTTCGGCGCGGAAGATGAACGCTTCCACTCAAAAAGACGGCGGTTTCGATTTTGCGAACAGACTCTAAAGCCTGTGGGCAAACTCTGCCGGTGCAGATTGGGAAATCGAGTACAACTGGAAAGGGGGAGAGAGATTCAAGCAACATGCCGGTAAATTCCGACAAACCGAACTGAACTTATTATATGAGCAAGGAGGCTCACACAAATGAAAAATCAGCTCAAGAAAATGTTGGCTATTCTCCTGGCAGGCGCTATGGCACTGTCACTGGCAGCGTGCGGCGGCGATTCAAGCAGTACATCCAGCGGCAGTACGGATAGCAGCAAGACTGACTCCGCTGGCTCCGCGACCTCTGAGGATACTGCTTCCGGCGAAGAGGGCAATGCCCCTGACGTCATTGAAATTACCGGCTTTGCCTGGGACGGTACCGGCAGCTCTAAAGTAGAGTTTGGCGACCGGGTGATTTTTGATTTGGCAGAAGAGGCCACTGGTGTGCGGGTGAATTTTGAGGTAGCGCCCACTGAGTCCTTCCAGGAGAAGCTGTCCCTGAAATTTGCCTCCAACCAGATTCCCGACGTGCTGTTTAAGTGCAACATTCAGCAGGCGGATATCACCAAGTACACCGCTGAGGGCACCTTTGTGGCCATGGACGACTACTGGGACGAAATCCCCAATTTCAAAAGCTATATGGACAACGACCCTTCCATTATCAAGAGCATCCGGCAGAGCGACGGCAAGGTCTATGGGTTCCCCTACCTGGTAACCGCCTCCCCTTCCCGTATCTCTCCCAAGATGTTCATCAATGAAAAATGGATGAAGGCTCAGAAGCTGAAAATGCCCACAACGCTGGATGAGTTCTATGAGCTGCTCAAGCAAATGAAGGAATATGATTTCAACGGCAACGGCGAGGCTGACGAAATCCCCTTGACCTGCTCAAGCGCACTGGACCCCATCACCGCCCTGGCCGGGAGCTTTGGCCTGTTGAACCGGGGTACTGCCCAGACCATTTGGGATATTGACCCTGTTTCCGGTGAACTGCGCTGTGTGCGTACCGCCCCGGAGTATAAGGCTGAGTTGGAGTATCTGAACAAGCTGTACACCGAAAAGCTGATGGACCAAGAGTACTTTACCAATGATATTGCCGCGATAACCGCTAAGTCTGCGCAGAACATTCTGGGCGTGGTCTTCTGCCACAACAACAACTATATGGGCGATTATGCCAGTGACTATACTAACTTTGACGCCCCGCTGGTTGGGCCTGACGGCGACCAGATGTTCTCCGGACGCACCAACCCGGTTGCTGGACAGAACACCTTTGTTACCAAGAATAATCCCTACCCTGCTGAAACGTTCCGCTGGATTGACTGGTTCTACTCCGCGGAGGGTATTGCCCAGTATTTCATGGGCATTGAGGGCACCACTTGGGAGAATGACAGCAACGGAGAACCCCAGTTTACTGACTTGGTTACAAACAACCCTGACGGCAGAGGCCAGGAAGAGGTCTTGGCGGAATACACTGTGTGGGGCGGCGGTGCCAACCCCTCTGTGGCTGACGATTTGCACTTCGGCAACCATCTGATTCCTGAAATCACCGTGAACGCTGCCCAGGCTATGATGGACTACACTCCCGAAGAGATTTGGGGCACCTTCAACTACTCTGTGGAGGACTCTGCCCGCCTGTCTGAGCTGAAAACTGACATAGACAGCTATATTGACGAGATGGCGGCCAAGTTCATCACCGGTGAGGCAGGCTTTGAGCAGTGGGATGACTACTGCAGCCGGATTGAGGCCATGGGCCTGGATGAGTACCGCCAGATTGTGCAGCGGGCACTGGACAACTACGAAAATAATTAAGAGGGATTTTATCCTCTGTAGGGAGAGCTTATGTATTACAAGAGCAGGCACCACATTACCAACGGTTATTTGTCCCTCTCTTTCGACAGCTCCACTGGCGAACTGTTGGAGTTCAACTGGGAAAAAACCGGTGAGAACCTTATCAAAAACCATTCTTACGCTCTTCCTCAGCCCTTCGCTGTCCTTACCGGCGACGGCAGGACCCTGCGGCCCGGGAACGCCGAGGCAATCTCTCGGTTCCCTAAGCTCCGGGCGCAGGTGGCGGTGGGTGAGGACGGACGCTCTGTCCGTGTCAGCTATGACTGTCTGTGGGACGGGACTCGCCCCTGCCAGGTAAAGAGCCAATACACCGTAGAGCTGCCTGAGGGACAGGCGGACAGCCTCTGGCGCTTGGAGCTGAAAAATAACTCTCCAGCCGTGCTGCAGGACGTGCGGTTCCCCTGTGTCAACGGTGTTTATCTGGGTGAGACCTGGGAGGATGACACTCTGGTATACCCCTATGTTTCCGGTGTCAAGGTGCAGGACCCAGTAACCGCGTTCTCCTGCAAGCAGAAGGTGCTTTGCTGGAGATGGCAGGATTATAAGTACACCTATACCCAGCAGTCCCTGGGCGGCAAGCTGCCTGACTCGGATATTCTGTACGGTGTGGAGAACAACTACTCCGGCCTGCTCTCTATGAAATGGCTGGATTACTTTGGCGGCGGCATTGGCTTCTATTTTGGCTGCCATGACCCTGGGTTTGGTATCTGCAGCCTGCGGGCTGATACCTTGGGCGCTGGCAGCCCGGGCATGAACTTCTCCTTCCGGTACCCTCTGAACCTGAAAATGGGGGAGGCCTGGCAGTCTCCGGATGCTGTGGCGGCGATTCACCAGGGAGACTGGCACCAGGGAGCCCGGCGCTACCGCGCCTTCCATCGCGGGATTCTGCCCGCTGGCTCTACCGCGCCGGAATGGTTCAGGGCCAGTCCCGGCCTGATGGCCCACTATGACTTCAAATATCAGAATGGCGGTGTGGTCCATCATTTTGAGGACATCAACCGGCTGCTGGACGAGGCCAGGGAGCTGGGCATCAACCACCTGCTCATGGCCGGCTGGCACCATGACGGTTTTGACCACGGGTTCCCGGAGTATTATCCCGCGGAGGATTTGGGTACCAAAGAGGAGCTGAGAAAACAGGTCACAGAGTTGATTGAGCGGGGCGGCCATGTGTGCTTTTACATCAATGCCCGGCTGGCGAACCTGAAATACGAGCATCTGCACCAGTTTATTGCCAAAAACGGCATTCGCTTGGCGGACGGCTCTATTATGACCGAGCAATACGGCGATGATGACCTGTGCTTTGCCGCTATGTGTATTGGCAGCCAGGGCTGGCAGGATAAGCTGGCGGATACGGTCGGCTATGTGACTGGGGAAGAGGTCGGCATTGACGGCGTCTATCTGGACCAGCTGGCTATGGGTTCTGCCGGGCTGTGCACCAACCCAGAGCACGACCATCAGTTTGCTCAGTGGAATGTGAACTACCAGAAATTATTGAGGCGCCTCCATGCCCAGCGTGAGCGGGACGGCAAGCCCGTCATCTCCACGATTCATGAGGGGTGCTCTGACTCCTACGGACCCTTGGTTTCCGGTCAGCTGGTCTCCACCTTTTCCTATCACCACAATGGGGCCTTCCCAGAACTGTACCGTTATACCTTCCCTGAGCAGATGCTGGTAGATATGCTCTATCCCGGTAGGAACCTGGCCATGCGCCCCGTGCACGTGGCCCAAGCCTCCCGCACCATTATGGACAGGGCTTTCTGCCTGGGGATGTACTACTGGATTTATGATTTGGTTGATGACAACACCTTCACCCGCGACCCAGAGGGCTATGCCTACCTGCAGCGGATGATTGCCCTGCGCAGGTTCTGGCTGGAGACCTTTGGCCAGGGAGAGTATCAGGACACCAACGGGCTGCGTGTGGATGGGGAAGGGGTAACAGCGTACCGCTATCAGACAGAGGCGGGCATATTGATTGCCTGCGCCAATCCTGCTGGCAAACCTGTTTCGCTGTACGCAGAGGTGGACGGCATTGCCAGCGCAACCTGCTACACTGCGGAAACGCTGCCTGAGGGGCGTGCAGCGGCAGTGGAAAAATCAGCGCAAGGTGTTTCCATTCCTATTTCTGAGGCGCCCCTATCCTTAATTTTCCTTAAAAATTGACGATTTTATTCAGGGAAGAGTTGTATGTGCTATAAAAGCAGGCGCTATTAGAGCAATGGGCCGTGGAATCCAGTCCGGCGGCGGAGTAAAGCGCCTGTGTGGCACGGTTATGCGTGAAAGCGGAGGGAACGGCTGCGGCCTTGGCGGCAGAGCAGATACCCTGTTAGGGTTCTCAATGGCAAAGCTGCAATGGAGTATCCGCAGCGTTCCCCTCTCCCCGCTTTTCCTAAGACTGGCCCAAACCTGCCAAGAAACTGGCTGAAGAGTAAAAAATAAGTCTTTTGGAGAGAACACAATGGATTACGCGAAAATGATCACCGAACAGGTAAATCCCGATACAGCTGATATTGACCTGTGCAGTACAGAAGAGATTTTAGAGCTGATTCACAAGGAGGACTGCAAGGTGGCTTTGGCAGTAGGCAAGGTGCTGCCGCAAATCGCCCAGGCAGTAGAAGCGGCCGTTCAGGGGATGAAAAAAGGGGGACGCCTGATTTATGTGGGCGCGGGGACCAGCGGCAGACTGGGGATATTGGATGCCTCAGAATGCCCGCCAACCTTTGGGACAGAGCCCGGCCAGGTGGTGGGGGTCATTGCCGGCGGTGACACTGCCATGCGCAACGCCATTGAGGGCGCGGAGGACCGGTATGATTTAGGCGCGGCGGACATGGAGGAGATAGGCGTGAACGAGAGGGACACGGTAGTGGGCATTACTGCCAGCGGCAGCGCCCGTTATGTGCTGGGCGCTTTGGAAAAGGCAAAAGAGCGCCATGCAGCCACAGCGGTTATCTGCAATACCTTCCCGGGCACAGCGGCAGCAGCGGCTGACGTGGCTATCATCCCTGTAACAGGACCTGAGGCAATTATGGGAAGCACCCGCATGAAGGCCGGCACAGCCCAGAAGATGGTGCTGAATATGCTCTCCACTGCAACTATGATAAAGCTGGGTAAGGTCTACCACAACCTGATGGTAGACCTGTGCCCCAGCAATGCCAAGCTGAAAGACCGCTCTGCCCGTATCGTTATGCAGGCAGCAGGGGTTTCCCGGCAAGAGGCGGAAACCGCCCTGGAGCAAGCGGAAGGCTCACCGAAACTGGCGATTCTGCGCCTGCTTTGCGGCTGCGGTTTAGACACGGCCAAAGAGATGCTGGAGCAGGAGAGCACCATACGCAAGGCGCTCCAGAATTATGAAGAAAATAGCTGCGGAAGTCTCTCCGCAGTCTAAGAACCTGTACCAATGTCAATGCAGATTCCAAAATAAAGGAGAAAACCATGGGATATGTCATTGGAATTGACGGTGGAGCCACCAAGACCCGTTGTGCGGCCTTTGACAGCGAAATGCGGGTTTTGGCGGAGACATTCGGCGGAAGCTCCAATCTGACCAGCCTTTCCCAGGAGGAGGTCCGGCACAATCTGACAGATTTGCTGGACCGTTTCTTTTTGGAAAGCAATCTTTTACCTGAGGAATGTTCCTGCCTGTGCCTTGGTTCTGCCGGGGCTGGCCGGAAGAGCGCCCGGAAAGAGCTGAAAAAAATATTAAAAGAGGTGCTGCCCCAAAGTCATATTTTCGTTACCGATGACGCTATCTCTGCCCTTACCGGCGGGACAGGCGGCGGGCCGGGCATTCTGCTGATTTCAGGTACCGGCTCAATCTGCCTGGGACGGGACAGCACAGGCAGGGTGTGCCGTGCCGGCGGCTGGGGCCATGTAATGGGCGATGAGGGAAGCGGCTATGATATGGCATGCAGAATGCTGCGGGCCATTGTGTGCGCCCATGACGGCCGGGCTGAGCCAACGCTTTTGACACAGCTGGTTTTTGATTACTGGGGAGTAGCCGGGATAGATGAGCTGACCGATTTGGTTTATCGCAGCGGAAAAGGAAAAAGTGAGATTGCGTCTCTTGCGTTTTTGTGTGATATAGGGTATGATAAAGGGGACAAGCCCGCAGTGCGCATTGTAAAAGACTGTGCGGAGGAGTTGGCGGCAATGGCAGCTGCCGTGGCGGAAAAACTCGCCCTGCCCGGGGAGGAACTGCCCTGCCTAGGGGCTGGGAGCGTATTGGAAAAGTCCCTCTGCCTGCGAAAGCATTTGGAGGCTGAGCTGCGGGAAAAGGGGACAGGCCTGCGGCTGGCCCGCTGCCGGTATGACGCGGCTTGGGGCTGCGGCAGACTGGCCTGGGAGCAGGCAGGGTGTGTGGAATAGAGGAGAGTGATTGAATGACCGGGGTAATGCTGCGGCTGGAGCAAAGTATACAGGATTTGTCACCGTCCGAAAGTAAGGTGGCAAAGCACATTTTAGAAAACCCAGGGGGCGTAGTGGGCCTTTCAGTAGAAGAACTGGCCAGCAGGAGTGGCTCCAGCAAAGCGGCTGTTATGCGGCTCTGCAAGTCTGTGGGATGTAAGGGCTACAGGGATCTCTCCATTGGCCTGGCGGCAGAGCTGGGCGCTAATCACAGCGGGAGCGCAGAGGAGTACACGGACGTGAATGTGGGCGCTGATGTGGAGACCATTGCCCGCAGTGTGACCGGCCGGAACGGAAAGGCCTTGGAAAACTCCCTCTCTTTGTTAGAGATGGATGCACTGCAGCAGGCGGCTGACTGGCTGTACCATGCCCACCGCATTGACTTCTATGGTTTGGGTGAATCCGCCATTGTGGCAATGGATGCCCAATATAAGTTTATGCGCATCAATAAGAACGCCACTGCCTACGGTGACCCTCATATCCAGCTGACTTCTGCCGCCAACCTGGGAGAGAATGGAGTAGCCGTGGCAATCTCCTGGTCTGGTGAGACCAAAGAGGTGGTGGAAACAGCGCAGATGGCAAGGCACAGCGGCGCAAAGGTCATTGCCCTCAGCCGGTTTGGGCAAACCTCCCTGGCAAAGAATTCGGACATCTGCTTTGGGTTGAGCGCTCCTGAGGTGGCTATCCGCTGCGGTGCCATGAGTTCCCGCATTGCCCAGATGAACATGATTGATATCATCTTTTCCTGTGTGGTGAGCCAAAATTACCATGAGGTCAAAGGGTATTTGGAGCGTACCCGCCTGGAGCTGAAAAAGAAGAAGGGCTGATTTGGAAACCGTGTTTTTTACATGCTTGCCGGATTGAAAAGAATAGGCGAATACAGCCCAGACAGCAGCAAAAGAAAATGTTGGGACATAGAGAAAATATAGTACCTGTATTCACAGGCAGAGGACGCTGTATGGACACAAGAACCAGCGTTTGCTGCCTGTGAATCTTTTTTTAGTGGCCAGAAGGTTTGCGCTCCAGCATATCATGTTCCGCGCCCAAATCAGCCCGGACGAGCTTTTCCAGCACAATGCCCATTGGCACAAGACAGAGCCAGACGGCTTTTTCCGCCAGAATGCCGCAAAGGCAGGTGAGCATGGCCGCGCCGGCAAAGAAAGCGGAAACCATTCCCGCATGAATCAGGCCCCGGCGCAGCGCCAGGCAGTCCTTTTTGCGGATGGCCTTAGCCAGCCCCACGCCAATCTGCCGGATGTGGTTGGTGCAGAATGTGGTGGCCATAGGAATACCTTCCGCTTGACGGAAGGTATTATACTGCATGGACGCGATGAAGTTGATAATTACCTGGACAATCTGATGGGGCACAGACAGAGGGACAAAGCCCAGCAAGAGCAGTACCAATGCCTCAAAAAGGATTAGATAGGTATCCCAGCGGAGAAATCCCAATTTCTTTACCGGGGAGGGCAGAACCTCTGACACAAAAGTGCCCAGCAGGTAGGCAGAGATGGGAATCAGAAAATAGAGCCCGCCCAGCCAGTCTCCTTTCCCAAAATTTATTGCCATAACCACCACATTGGCAGTCTGAGCATTGCAGAATACGCCTCCACGCAGCACATAGGTGTATGCGCCCATCATCCCGGCGCTGGCCATGAGCAGTGCGTAGATTCCCTTCTGCTCGCAGACAAGATAGTCCTTCTCTGCCTGAGTTTTCATGTAAATCATCTCCCACAACGACAGTTTTTTTCATCTGTATAAGAGCCCATGAAACAAAAAGCAGGGCAGGAGCGAAAAGATATGATATTCCCCTTTTTTCTGCCCTCAAGGCTCCACATCCTGGACAAAAGGATGGCTGGAGGGCGCGGCGCCCTTTCGGCCATTTTTCCTTCTTATACCGAATCAAAATATGCTCAGATACAGCTCCCTGCTCAGCTTCTCTAAAAGCTGGATGCCTGCCACGCTGTTGCCCTTGTGGTCCAGGGCCGGGGAATAGATGCCGATGCCCATCCGAGTGGGGACTACGGCCATAATTCCCCCTGACACGCCGCTTTTCGCAGGAATGCCCACCCGTATGGCGAACTCGCCGGAGCCGTCATACATGCCGCAGGTCATGAGAATTGCGTTCACATACCGGGCCAGTGGCGCGGGAAAAACCCGCTGGTTCGAGTCCGGCAGCCTGCCCCGGTTGGCGAGCACAGCCCCCATATGGGCCAGGCCCCGGCAGTCCACCTGAATAGAGCAGGCACGGAAATAACAGTCCAGCACTTCCTCCACGTCACCCTCTAAAATGCCGCAGGACTTGAGCAGATAGGCCAGCGCCCGGTTTTTGCTGCCATGGTTCTTCTCGGAAAGGTAGACCGCCTGGTCAATGCTGACCTGGGAATCCCCCACCAGCTGTCCGGTCAGAGCCAGCAGCCGCTGGAACCGCTCCTCATAACTGTCCCCATGAATCAGGGTGCACATGACAATGGCTCCCATGTTGACCATTGGGTTAATGTGCCGGCTGTCCAGGGTACGCTCTCCGGCGTTGATGGCGTCAAAGGGTTTGCCGGTGGCCTCTACACCTACCTTGCTCTGTACGGTTTCGGCCCCATTGTCCAACAGGGCCTGCAGCAATAGGATAGGCTTGACCATACTCTGCAGAGTGAAGCTCTGGCGGCAGTCTCCAGCCCAGCTGTGCCTGCCCTCGCTGCCAATTACATAGACACCCAGCGCCTCCGGACTCTTTTTGGCCAGCTCCGGGATATAATCCGCTGTCTTGCCTAAGCTGGTATACGGGCGGCATTCTTCTATCAGACGTTCCAGCAATTCTTCCATAATTCCTCTGCCTTTCTGTGGTGCCACTGGATTAATTTATTATATGGGATATGGGGAAGAGCAAAAGGGGGATGAACATTTTCTCTTTTGCTCTCCTCAGACAGTTCTTGAAATCGACAGGCTTATTTTACCACAGGACGGGCAGGGCCGCAAGGGGGTTGCTCAAATTCTGAGCAGCGCTGGGATTCCCCTTGATAAATTAGGGACCCTCTGTTATAATGAACAAAATGAAGTTGGGAGGCAGTAAAATGAGATTGGCGGCGATTGGCAGCAACTGCATTGATTTTTACCAGAATCTTCAGGGCGGCCTGCCCTGTCCAGGGGGCGGGCCGGTCAATATGGCGGTCTACACCCTGCGGCTGGGCGGTACGGCTTCTTACACCGGACCTGTAGGGGATGATACGTATGGCGCCCTTCTGCAGGAGGCCATTGCCGCGAAAGGCGTGGATGTCTCGCATCTTCATGTGCTCCCAGGGGCCACAGCGGTCTCCCAGGTGGAACTGCACAACGGCGAGCGGGTGTTTGGCGACTACAGCGAGGGCGTGCTGGAGAATTACACACTCTCCCAGGCGGATGTGGATTTTATATGCGCCCATGATGTGGTGGTCTGCGACTTGTGGGGCAAGGTAGAGGGCTTCTTCCCAGAGTTCCGCGCCCGGGGCCTGCCCACTGCCTTTGACGGAGCTGTCCGTCCTGACGATGCCGCGGCGCAGACGGCTCTGCCATATACGGACTATTTCTTCTTCTCTTCCGACGCTGGCGATACCCCTGCCCTGCGGGAGCAGATGCGCCGGTATCAAGCTCAGGGAGCAAAGCTGGTGATTGCTATGCTGGGCGAGCAGGGCAGCCTCTGCTTTGACGGCAGTGATTTCCACACCTTCGGCATTATCCCCTGCCCCTGCCTGGTGGATTCTATGGGGGCGGGGGACAGCTATATCGCGGGATTCCTTACAGGCATCACAGCAGGAGCTTCCATCAAGAAGGCCATGGAGATGGGGGCCGCAGCAGCAGCTGAAACCTTACAGTATTTTGGCGCCTGGTAAAAATTATGAGCAAAAAGGAGCAAAGCAATGAAATATCAACCTACCGCCTGGGCGGAGAGCCAAGGCCCCTGCCTGCGGAATTTTAACGAGCAGGCTGATTTGGACAGTGTAAACGGCGCGCTGGCCCTGCGCCCCCAGCTTGAGAACATCATAGACCAGCTTTGGGCTGAGGGTTTTGACCGGGTTTTCTTCATGGGGATTGGCGGGACCTATGCCTCTGCCCAGCAGGTGGAGGTCTATATGCGGGGCCGCTCTGCCTTAGACATTCACGCGGAGAGTGCCGCGGAGTATCTCACCACTGGCAACCGGCGGCTGACAGAGCGCTCTCTGGTCATCTATTCCAGCGTCTCCGGCAATACGGTGGAAATGGTGGATATGGTAGAGAAGGTCAAAGCCCAGGGAGCGCGGGTGCTGGCATTTATTGACACGCCCGGCTCCCTTCTCACCCAGCCGGACAAGTGGGATTACCTGGTGGTGTATCCCCAAAATGAGCAGCTGAAATTCTACATGATTGCCAATTATTTGATGTACAAGAACGGCGAGTTTCCGGATTACGCCCGTTATAACAGGGAGATGGAGTCGTCCCTGGCCCAAGGGCTGGTGGAGATTGAAAAGGCTGCGGACAGCTGGGCCTATGAGTTTGCTAAAAGCAAGGCCGCCTTTCTCCGAGAGCATCCAGATTTACCCCACTACTTTATCGGTGCTGGAAACCAGTGGGGCGCGGCCTACTCCTATGCCATGTGCTATTGGGAGGAACAGCTCTGGATTCGGACCAAATCCATCACCTGCCCGGAATTTTTCCACGGTATGCAGGAAATCATCACAGCGGATACTCCAGTCACGCTGTTCATAGGGGAGGACGAGCAGCGGCCACTGGCAGAGAGGGTGGCGCGTTTCTTGCCAAAGGTCTGCGGGAATTACACGGTGATTGACACCAAAGAGCTCCCTATGCCCGGCATATCGCCCCAGTTCCGGGGGAGCATCTCTCATTTGATGATGCACGCCGTGAACAACCGGGTAGATGCCTATCTGGAGCTGTTCCTCAGGCATCCTCTGTCTATCCGGCGGTACTATAGACAGTTTGATTATTAAGCGGAGCCCGCACTGCATAATAAAGGAGAAACCATGAATCAATTGCTTTACGGCGCGGCCTATTATGACGAGTACATGCCCTATGAGCGCCTGGAACAGGATATGGAGCTGATGAAAGCCGCCCACATCAACGTTATCCGCATCGCTGAGTCCACCTGGGCCACTGAGGAGCCGGAGGAGGGTGTGTTTGACTTCACCCATGTGGAGCGGGTCCTGTCCGTGGCAGAAAAGGCGGGAATCTCCGTGATAGTGGGCACGCCAACCTATGCCATCCCGCCCTGGCTGGCAGCCAAGCACCCCCAGGTCCTGGCAGTCACGCCCCGGGGCCAGGGCAAGTACGGCCCCAGGCAGAATATGGACATCACCTCGCCGGTGTATCTGTTTTATGCGGAGCGGGTCATCCGCAGGCTGATGGAGTGTGTCAGCCGGTTTGACAATGTTATCGGCTATCAGCTGGACAACGAGACCAAACCCTATGGCACCTGCGGCCCAAATGTACTCAAACGGTTCGGCATCCATCTGCGCAAGAAGTTCGGTACAGCAGAGGCCTTGAACGCTGCCTATGGCTTCAACTATTGGAGCAACCGGGTGGACTGCTGGGAGAACCTTCCTGATGTAACCGGAACCATCAACGGCAGTTACGCGGCGGAGTTCGCCCGGTTCCAGCGGGGGCTGGTGGATGAGTTTCTGGCGTGGCAGGCGGATATTGTGCGGGAATACGCCAAGCCCGGACAGTTTCTGACCCACAATTTTGATTATAGCTGGGTAGGCCACTCCTATGGCGTCCAGCCAGAGGTAAACCATAAGACCGCCGCCAGGTGCCTGGATATCGCTGGGTGTGACATCTACCACCCCAGTCAGAACGCTCTCACAGGCAAGGAGATTGGGTTCTGCGGCAGCTTGTGCCGGGGCCTCCGGCACGATAACTATCTGCTGCTTGAGACAGAGGCCCAGGGCTTTGCCAACTGGACGCCCTACCCCGGGCAGCTGCGCCTCCAGGCGTTCAGCCACGTGGCCCAAGGTGCTGTCTCTGTTATGTATTGGCATTGGGCGTCTCTCCACAATGCCTGTGAGACCTACTGGAAGGGCATTCTCAGCCATGACCTGCAGCCCGGCGCGGCTTACCGGGAGGTGAGTACCATTGGCGCGGATTTTGCCCGGCTGAGCGGGAAGCTCTGGGGCTTGCGCAAGGAGAACCGAGTGGCCGTCCTGGTCAGCAATGACGCGCTGACCGGCATAGAGAACTTCCCGCTGCCGGAAGGCACCAACTATAATCATGTGGTCCGCTGGCTGTACGACGCCCTTTATGAGCTGAACATGAACTGCGACGTGATTTTCCCTGAGGACAGCTTTGAAAACTATGACGTGCTGCTGGTTCCTGCACTGTACTGTGCGCCCAAAGAGCTGCTGGGCCGGCTATGCGCTTTTGCCCAAAAGGGAGGGGAGCTGGTCGCTGCCTTTAAGACCGGCTTTTCCGATGAAAACCTGACCGTCTATCCTGAGAGCCAGCCAGCGCACTTGACGGACTGCTTTGGCATTTCCTACGAGCAGTTCGCCGTGCCGGAGCATACTGCCCTGAAAAGTGATGTGCTGGCCCTGCCTGAGGACAGGGAGGCCAGGGTCTGGATGGAGCTGGTCCGGCCCGAAGGCGCGGCAGTTTTAGCCAGCTATGAGCACAAATTCTGGGGCGGGTATGCCGCTGTAACGGAGAATGCCTTCGGCAAGGGCATGGCTACCTATTTGGCTGCCATGAGCAGCCCCGGTGTGCTGAAAACAATTTTGAAGCGGGTCCTGAGCCGGGCAGGCCTGTGGGGTGCGGAGCAGGAAGCAGGCTTCCCAATCCACATAGAAAGTGCTGTAAACCAGGCAGGGCAGAGGGTACGCTTCTATTTCAACTACTCAGGCGATGATATTGAGCAGGCCTATCTGCACAAGGACGGCGTTGAGCTGCTCAGCGGCAGGCCGGTTTGCGCTGGCAGCATTCTCCACATGGAGCCCTGGGGTTTCCAAATTGTGGAGGAACAGGCACAATACAAGTAATTGGAGGAATAAAAATGGCAAAGGCAATTATCAACGGAAACCGCTCAAAAGGTATCATCAACCCCAACATTTACGGTCACTTTTCTGAGCATCTGGGCCGGTGTATCTATAACGGCGTCTATGTGGGCGAGAGCTCGGACATCCCCAACGTGAACGGTATGCGTATAGACGTGGTGGAGGCTCTTAGGCAGATGGCTATCCCTCTGCTGCGCTGGCCGGGCGGCTGTTTTGCAGATACCTATCACTGGCGGGACGGCATTGGTCCCCAGGAGAGCCGCAAGAAAATCGTGAATACCAACTGGGGCGGCGTGACAGAGGACAACTCCTTTGGCACCCACGAGTTTTTGGAGCTCTGCCGCCAGCTGGGCTGCGAGCCCTATATCTCCGGCAATGTGGGCTCCGGCACAGTCCAGGAGTTCTCCGACTGGGTGGAGTACTGCAATATGGGCGGCCAGTCGCCCATGGCAGAGGAACGCAGGAAAAACGGCCAGGATGCGCCCTGGAACGTGAAGTACTGGGGCATCGGCAATGAGGCCTGGGGCTGCGGCGGCAGTATGCGGCCAGAGTTTTACGCAGACCTCTGCCGCCAGTACGCCACGTATATGCGGAACTACGACAATGAGCACAAGATATATAAAATTGCCTCTGGCGCGAATGTGGATGACTATAACTGGACAAAGGTGGTCATGGAGCAGGCCGGCCACAGTGTGGATGCGGTGAGCCTGCACTATTATACCCGGCCCCGTACCGAGGAATGGAGCAATAAGGGCCCGGCCACAGGCTTCCCTCGGGAGGAGTACTACTCCACCCTGCGCAATACCTTGTTTATGGAAGAGCTGGTGGAGAACCACTCCCGCATTATCAGACAGTACCAGGGCAGCCGTCAGGTAGGCCTGTGTGTGGATGAGTGGGGCACTTGGTTCGATGTGGAGCCAGGCACCAACCCGGGCTTCCTGTACCAGCAGAACACCATGCGGGACGCGCTGGTGGCGGCCATCAACCTGAATATTTTCAACGAGCACTGCGATACAGTGGTCATGGCCAACATTGCCCAGATGGTGAACGTGCTCCAGGCTGTTATCCTCACCGAGGGGCCAAAGATGCTTCTGACACCCACCTATCATGTGTTCGAGATGTACAAAGGGCATCAGGGAGCCAAGCAGCTGGAGAGCTATGTGGAGACCAGCCTGATTGGAGATAAGGAGAATACGGTACCCAATCTGCATATCTCCGCCAGCGAGAGCGCTGAAGGCGTACTTGTTACCGTGGCGAATCTGGACGACAAAAATTCTGCTGTGCTGGACTGCACCCTCTCCGGGTTGGGCCAGGCCAGCAGGGCAGAGGGCCGGGTGCTGACCGGCGGCTGCGGTGCGTTTAATGACTTCGGCTCTGAGGAAATAGTGAAGCCCGCGCCCCTGCCTGCTGAAATGACAGAAGACGGGTTTAAGGCCAGCCTGCCCGCCTGCTCAGTTGCGGCGTTCCTGGTAAAATGAACCCTCCAATCTGCAGGCGCTGCCTGTTGAACGAGCTGGACGGGGAATATTTCAAGTCCATCTATCAGTACATCGAAAATCTTGCCCCAGAGAGCAAGGCCCGGCCTGAGGAGTATACCCGCAGGCTGGCCCTTTGCCGGGAGTGCGGCAGCCTGCAAAACGGCATGTGTGCCCAGTGCGGCTGTTTTGCAGAGGTTCGGGCGGCCAAGATTGCCCAGAAATGTCCTATAAATCTATGGTAAGGCAGATAAAAGCTATGACTGAGAGGGGTACAGCTATGACAAACGTAAATATCTACCAGGCGGACAGCCAGCGCTATGACAGCATGACCTATCATTCAGTGGGCCGCAGCGGGCTGAAATTCCCGGCGGTATCCCTGGGCTTTTGGCACAACTTCGGCAGCAGGGACTGCTATGACAATATGCGCGCCATGGCCCGGGCCGCCTTTGATTCCGGCATTACCCAGTTCGATTTGGCCAACAACTACGGCCCGGCCTATGGCAGCGCGGAGGAGAGCCTGGGCCGGCTCATGAGGGACGACTTCCGCCCCTACCGGGACGAGCTGATTATCACTACCAAAGCGGGCTATGACATGTGGGAGGGCCCCTACGGCCATGGGGGAAGCCGGAAATATCTTATCTCCAGCCTGGAGCAGAGCCTAAAGCGCATGAATCTGGACTATGTGGATATCTTCTATCACCACTGTATGGATTCGGAGACGCCTGTGGAGGAATCTCTCCAGGCGCTGGCGGATGTGGTGCGTCAGGGCAAGGCCCTGTATGTAGGCGTGTCCAATTACGATGAGGAGCACACCCGCCGGGCGGTGCAGTACCTGCGGGACCGGGACTGTCCTTTTGTAGTGAACCAGCGCAGCTACTCTATCTTCAACCGCGCCATTGAGCAGGACGGGGTGAAAGAGTTCTGCGCCCAGGAAGGGGTGGGCATCATTGCGTTCAGCCCCCTGGCCCAGGGTATGCTGTCAGATAAGTATTTGAAGGGCATCCCGGCAGACAGCCGCATTGCTCGGGACGGCCGGTTTCTGAAAGCCTCAGCGCTGACAGAGGAGCGGCTGGGCCAAATCGCCGCCCTGAACAATATTGCGGCCCGGCGGGGGCAGACCCTGGCCCAGATGGCCCTCTCCTGGGTGCTCCGGGACGGGAAGGTATGCTCTGTGCTGATTGGCGCCTCCAAGCCGGAGCAGATTGTGGAGAACATCGCCGCGGCCAATCGGACAGACTTCACTGCGGAGGAGTTGGCGGAAATCGACCAGGCCTGCGGTATACACTTATAACAGAAAAAAGCCCGCGCCCAGGGAAGAAGGCGCGGGCTTTTTGAATGCCGGTTAAGGCATAAATACTTGCGGCTGTCCAAAAAAGACAGGTGTGCTGGCTTATTTTTGGCGGGAAGAAAACATTTTAATAAAGAATTCACATTTTTCTTGCAATTTTCGCAGAGACAGGCTATAATAGAGCCAAGGAAATATAAAATGCGGCAGGCTGGCAGGTGCGCCAACACCC
This sequence comes from uncultured Eubacteriales bacterium, assembly GCA_910580045.1. Classification (GTDB taxonomy): domain Bacteria; phylum Bacillota; class Clostridia; order Oscillospirales; family Acutalibacteraceae; genus Acutalibacter. The sequence goes on along the minus strand of CAJTXF010000008.1, from coordinate 42,580 downwards.
ACCAGCCCTGTACGAGTGAGTACCCACTCAGCACAGCAATAGAATTGCACCACAGGCTTATTATACCCATTTCACATCCGCATTGCAAGGGGGTATTTTACAATAGGGCTGTGCGACAGCATTGATTTTATCAGCGCGGTGTTGAGAGAAAAACTCGCACCGCGTTTTATATTTCCGGCAGAAGCCCGGAGGACGGCTGGTACCGTCCTCCCATGGGGCTGCTGGAAATATCATATCACATATTTTATTATATCAACATGGAGGTAGTGTTATGAAAAAGGTTCTATCGGTTCTGCTGGCATTGTGCCTAGTGGTGGGAGTGTTGCCAGTACTTGTCAGCGCCAAAGGCATCAACCGCTATGAGGCGGTTTTGAACCAGCTGATTGCCGAGCGCCAGGGGAGCAAGTCGGGCAATGCGGGCATTTACTATGACATCAATGGGGACGGCATAGAGGAGATGCTGATTATCCGCCAGAAAAAGGACACGAATGGCTTTTCCTCTGTGAATGCCTCTCTATACACTGTAGTGGACGGCGTGGCGGAGTGCCTGTTGAAGGACGAGGAGCTTTATATAGACGTGGGAGGTCCCTCAGCCGCTTTTCAGGTAGTCACAAAAAACGGCCAGACCTATCTGGCGATTATGACTGAGGGAGGCGAGACCTCTGGAATTCATTTCCGCCGGCGGGGAACCTGGCGGCTGTTTGCCATGGACTCCGCCACAGACACGTTGAAAAAGAAGTCTGACGTTACCTATACCGTGTGGCGGGGCTATACTCATAACGACAACAAGGTCTACCAGAGCGAGAGCTTTGCTGTTATAGACGGCAAGCGGGTTTCCTGGAACGCCTTTGAGGCCTGGGAGAAATCCTTGAGCGTAAAGGCCCAGGTAGATGTCGGCATGGGGGCCATATTCAGCAAAACGAATCAGACCTTTGAGCAGCTTCTCCGCAAAGCCAAGGAGGATACCACCGGCGACCTGCCCATCACTTCTGTGGCGGGATTTAAGGATGTGAAGGTGGGGGCGTTTTACGCGGACTCTGTGGCCTGGGCCCTGGAAAAAGGCATCACCAGCGGCACCGCGAAGGACAAGTTCGGCGTAGGCTCCCCCTGCAAGCGAGAGCAGATTGCCACCTTCCTCTGGAGGGCCAACAACAGCCCCGAGGCCTCCCAAACAGCCGGTTTCGCCGATATGACCAACAACCAGGTCTTTAACAAGGCTATCAGCTGGGCTGTGGAAAATGGCATCACCAGCGGCGTGGGCAATAACAAGTTCGGCGTGGGCCAGACCTGCACCCGGGTTCAGGCAGTGACCTTCCTGTGGGTCGCGGCAGGCAAACCCACCCCCACCAAGCAGGCTGCTTTTGACGACATGACCAACAATCCTGCTTTCAACAACGCCATCTCCTGGGCTGTGGAAAATGGCATTACCAGCGGCACAGGGGGCAACAAGTTCTCTCCCAACAAAGCCTGCACCCGGGAACAGATTGTCACCTTCCTGTACAAGGCCTACAACTAAGCACAAAATGAATATAAAGGCTGACCGGAAATCCGGCCAGCCTTTTCGTATGTCCCACTGGGTCTGCTTAAAATTCCATCCAAACGGTCTCCACGTTCCTGAACTGGACAAAATCCTTCTGGTTCTCCTCCGTGGTGCCCAGCCCGCAAGGGATAACACGGATGCCGTGCCCCTTGGCCACAGCCGCGGAGAACGCCTCGCCCAAATCCGTGCGCAGATTCCGGGAGATAAGCACCAGCAAATCATCTTCCCCACAGGGCTTGGGCAAAAGCCCTGTCACCGGCTGCAGGCCCGTGCCGCTACCCAGGCAGGTCAGCTTTTTCTTTAGAAACAGCAGGCTTCCCGCCCCAGAGACGCTCTCTAGTTTCCAGGCCTCGCCGCTCTGCACATCGCCGCCATTGCTGTACAGTCCCAGCTCTACTCCGTCAGTAAGCAGCCGCTCTGCCAGGGAGCAGGCCACCCGGATTCCCGCCTCGTTTAGGTAGTCACCGGACAGCCCTCCGGCCTCCATGTCAATCAGCAGGGTCACCTGCTGGGAAAGGGTGGACTCGTGCAGGTTAATCAGCAGCTTGCCTGCCCGGGCAGTGGCCTTCCAGTTGATGTATTTCATCGGGTCTCCCTGGGAATACTCCCGCAGGCCCCCGAACTCAAAGGGGTCGTCACATACCCGCTTCCGGCTGAGGATGGCCCCCATAATCCGGGCGTAGGGAATCTGTATCTGAGAGGTGGGCACAGGCCGGGGCAGAACATAAAAATCCGTATTCTGAGGTGTGCGGCCCACATATTTTCGACTGAGAAATAAATCTTGGGCAGTCAGCCCAGCCTCGCTGATGCGGAAATATCCCCGGCCAGCGCACTTGAATTCCAGCCGCCGGGTGATTTTCTGCTGGGCAGCCGCGGCGAACACATCCCGCCGGTAGGTCATATCGCTGAGGCTGGCATTCTGCCCGTCGCCGAACTGCAGGCGTCTGTCCATGTGGAAGCTGATTTCCAGCACCGGCAGAGGCAGCAGCTTCCGGTTGACAATCACCTCGGATAGAGCGGAGGTCTCGTCCTCCACAGCGTAATCCTGAGTGAACTGAATCTCACATCCCAGGCCTTTCTGCCAAAAGTGGTCATAGAGCAGCAGCAAAATCCGGAAAGCTCCCAGCAGCAGGACAGCTGCTATCAGCACCGGAATCATCGTGACCAGTCCTCCGTGGGCACAGAGACAGAGTCCAGCAAATCCTGGGCAGCCTGGACCTGAGGCGCGGTGCCGCTCATGCCTGTAACAGACAGCCGGTGGGCAATTACGGGCACAGCCACGGCCTTTACATCCTCCGGGGCAACGAACTCCCGGCCTTGAATCAGTGCATAGGCCTGGCTGGCCCGCAGCAGAGCCAGGCTTCCCCGGGGGCTCAGGCCCAGCTCAATTCCCTTGCGGCCCCGAGAGGCTTGGGCCAGGGCGGCAATATAGTGGAGCATGGCCTTGTGTACGTAAATCTGCCGGGTCTTCTGCTGCAAATCAATTATATCCTCTGCCGGGCACACGGAGGAGAGCTTCTCCAATGGCTCGGCATCCCGGAAACGCTCTAAAATTGCTACCTCTTGCTCCTGGGTGGGCGGCGCCATGGACAGCCGCATCAGGAAACGGTCCAGCTGGGCCTCAGGCAGGGGATAGGTGCCCAGGGTCTCCACCGGGTTCTGGGTGGCCAGTACAAAGAAGGGAGGAGGCAGCCTGCGGGTTACCCCATCCACCGTGACCTGGCCCTCGGCCATGCACTCCAAAAGGCTGGACTGGGTGCGGGGCGTGGCCCGGTTGATCTCATCAGCCAGCAGAATGTTGCAGAACACAGGTCCGGGGCTAAACACGAATTTCCCCTCCTGCTGGTTATAGAAGTTCAGGCCCGTCACGTCTGAGGGGAGCAAATCCGGGGTAAACTGGACCCGGCCAAACTCAGCGGAGACAGAGCGGGCCAAAGTGCGTGCCATCACGGTTTTGCCCATGCCGGGCACATCCTCCATGAGCACATGGCCACCGGCCAGAAGAGCGGTAAGGAGAAGGTCAGTCACGCTCTCCTGGCCTATCAGGACGGAAGATACGTTGGCACGGATAGCTTGAAGGGGATTTTGCATGGTGTGTCGCTCCTTTTATAATTTTATAGGATGTACAGCATAGAAACCTCTGCTCCTGCCAAGAAAAGGCAGTCCTTATACACCAGAGGTTTCCATATAATAACCTTTTATTGAAAGCTATTGCTTGAGCAGGGCCTGGGCGGCAGCCAGATTTTCCCGCTCTACCTCCAGCAGCCGCTCGGTCTTTTCCCGAAAGACTTCTCTTTGGCCGGTTTGGCTGGCAGCCTGGGCAATCTCCTGGTTCAGCCACTCCTCGGTTAGGTCTCCCAGCTCTGTCCAGTTGCCATATCCCAGATAGCGCAGGTAGGAGCCGATTTTTGGGTCATAGCTGACCCCCACCAGCGGCGTTCCGCTGAGGGAGGAGAAAATCAGCCCGTGCAGCCGCATGGAGACCACCACCTCCATTTTGGCCAGTATACTGATAAGCAGCTCAGGGCCCGCGCCGCTCAGAGCCTTGCCCGGGGTTTTCATGTGCTCGAGCACCTGCTGGGCGGCCCGCTGGTCCTGGAAGCTGTTAATGGGCAGGAACACTGGCTCCAATCCCAGCTCGTCCCGGGCCCGCTGGGCGCATTTGGCGAAGATTTCCGCCTTGGCCCCGAAGCCCCGCCAGCTGCGCAGCAAAAAGCAGATATACTTCCCGTGCGGGTTTACCCCCTGGCTTTCCAGAAATTTTTCTGCCTCCGCCTCGCTGGCCTGGGGAAGGACCAGAGCTGGGTCACTGCCCAGCCGGATATTGGGCCTGTCCACCCCATAGTAGGCCAGCTCTCTCATAGAGTCCGGCTCCCGCAGGGTAATCACATCCACTGAGCTGTTCAGTACCCAGCGGACCAGCCGCTGGTTCCTTCTGCCGTTGACGGGCCCAATGCCGCAGCCGTACATATCCACCCGGTTGCCCAAACGCTTTGCCAGCCATAGGGTGAGCAGGTAATACCACAGGCTCCGGTGGCTGGTGGCGTTTTGAATCAGTGTGCCCCCGCCGTTGATATACAGCCGGGACCGGCGCATACACCAGATAATCTTGGGCAGGTTGAAGGTATACACGCTGCCCACCAAAAAGCGCTTTTTGATACTGTCAGTATTCTTGGCCAGCACAGTGACCGGCAGGTATTCGTCAGTCTTGCGTACAGAGTGGATGATGGACTTCAGGATGGCGTCATCCCCTGCATTGCCATAGCCATAGGCTCCGCAGATAAGCACCCCGTCCCGGCCGGGATGTTGGGCCTTTCTGGCCTCCCGCTCCAAAATACGGCGGTATATTTCCAGTTGACGCCTGACCATACTCTCGATAGAGTACTCCTCCCGGGCCTTTTCATAGAGCCGGTCTCCCAGCTCCTGACGGCGGGCCGAATCCTTTGCCAGGGCCACCAGATGGCGGGCCAGCGTTTCGTCGTCCCGGGGGTGGAACAGAATACCAGTCTCCCCATCCTTGACCAGGGAGGGGATGCCGCCCACATCTGTGGAGATAGTGGCCTTGTGCATCCGGGCCCCCTCTGTCAGGGAATAGGGGAAGCCCTCGGTGAGGGAGGTGAGCAGGGCAATGTCAATGGCGTTGAAGAAGGAGTTCACATCCTTCTGCCACCCGGCGAAGCAGACCTTCTCCGTCAGTCCTAACTGGGCGGTGAGCTGCTCCAGTTTGGCCCGGTCCTCGCCGTCCCCGGCAATGGCCAGCTTTAGGTTGGGCAGCTCCTGAACAGCGCGCTTCATGGCCCGAAGCAGGGTGGGGATGTCCTTTACAGGGGAGAGCCTGGCCACAATGCCTGCTACCACGTCCCCTGGCTGGTAGTCCAGGCCGATGGAGCGCAGGAACTCCTCCTTAGGTGTGCACTGAATGGGGCTTGTAAAGTCAATGCCATTACAGATGGTCTCAATGCGGTCTGCCGGAAAGCTGCGCTCAATCAGCATTTCTGTAATATTGGCGGATACGCCAATATAGTAGTTCACCCGGCGCAGTGCTACAAGATTTGTGGTGCCATAGCTGAGCCTGGCCACCGGCCTGCCCAGATAGTCCAGCCGGTAGTCACTGTGAACCGTGGTCACCACCGGCACCTTGACAGAGTGCTTTAACAGGTTCCCCATCAGGTTGCCCCTGGCACCGTGGCAGTGGATAATATCAATTTTCTGTCCCGCACACAGTTTTTTCAGCTCCCGCAGGCCCCGGATAGGGTCGCCGGTGTCAATCACATGGATGGGGATGCCCATTTTCTCGGCTTCCTCCGAAAAGCCTGCCCTGCGGAAGCACACCAGCTGGGCGTCAATGGAGCGGTTCAGCTCCTTTAGCAGGTGCAGCACATGGGTCTTGGCGCCGCCGGTATCCCCGCCGCCAATCAAATGAATTACCCGCATACACTTCATTCCTTTCCCCGTTCGCTGATTTGTTTTCTCATATACACATGGGGGCAGTGCTCGTCCAGATATTCCTCCCCCTCCTGGACATAGCCCAGCCGCCGATAGAATCCCGCGGCCCGCGCCTGGGCGGAGAGCTCCATATACAGGCCGCCCCGCTCTCTGGCGGCCTGCTCGGCCCCTTCCATGATGCGGGCGCCCAGGCCCTTGCCCCGATACTCCCTTTTTACTGCCACCCGGCCCACATGCCAGGCCCCCGGCCCCTCGCCGGGAAACAGGCGGCAGCAGCCAACCGCTTTGCTGTCCTCGTACAGGGTCAGGTGCAGGGCGGTGTTGTCTGTCTCATCGAATTCATAGGAAAAACCCTGCTCTCCCATAAACACCTCTTGCCGGATGGCCTGAGTCTGGGGCGGGAGGTAGTCCGTAATCTCCGTATAAAACATATCTGTCCTCCTTACTTGGGCAGCTGCCGGAATTTCTCCAAAAACCACACGTCCTGTACCTGGAACTCTCTGCCATTCAGATAACCCAGCTCCCCGGCAGGGCTGGCAAAGCGGAATTCCAGCCGGTAGGAGCACAAGGCCTGATAGGGGAAGTCCAGGGCTTTGTTCACCTTATTTTTGCCGTATTTGCCGTCCCCGGCTAAGGGATGGCCCAGGGCTGCCATATGGGCCCGAATTTGGTGGGTTCGCCCGGTAAACAGCTCCACTTGCAGCAGGGAGCACTCTGCCCGCTCCTCCAAAACCTGATAGCCAGTGCGCACACTTTTTGCACCAGGACTGGGCTTCCGGCTGAAATAGACCCGGTTCTGGACCTCGTTCTTGGTGAGATATCCCTCCAGCACCGCGGCCTCCCGCTCCATGTGCCCGCAGGCCACGCAGAGGTAGAGCTTCCGCAGTTCCCGGTCCTTTACCTTTTGGTTGAGGATGCGCAGGGCCTCGGCTGTTTTTGCGGCTATCACAATGCCTCCGGTGTTCCTGTCAATCCGGTTGACCAGCGCCGGTGCAAAGGACTGCTCCTTTTCCGGGCAATACTCCCCCTTGTCGTAGAGATAGTGCTGAATCCGGGCAATCAGAGAGTCGAAATGATAGTCGTCTCCTGGGTGGACAATCAGCCCCGGAGGCTTGTCCAGAAGCATCAGATTGGCATCCTCGTACACAATCCGCAGCTTTACAGGGGCTTTCAGAAAGTCGTACTCCTTGGGGGCCTGCTGAAAGTACTCCTCCTGCCAGTAGAGGGAGAGGGTGTCGCCGGTTTTCAGGTGAGACTCAGCAGTACAGCGGGCCCCGTTCAGCTTCACGTCCTTGGTGCGGATGCACTTGTGGAGTACAGAGTGGGGCAGATTGGGGAAAGTCTTGGTGAGAAACTTGTCCAGGCGCTGCCCAGCATCGTTGGAAGAGATGGAGATGATTTTCCGTGGCATAGGAGCTCCTTTCCTAATTTTTCCGGCGGCGGAAGCTGAACAGCCCCTGGGGCAGAGAGAGCACAATGCCGATTCCCAGAGCAATGGCCACCGCAATCTTGATGGTCTCCAGTCCCTTGTCCAAAGCCAGCTCGTCCAGGCCCATAAAGAAGTTGTAACCTGTGTAGTAGATGCCTGCCCCAGGCACGAGAGGGAAAATGCCGCAGATAAGGAAAATGGTCACCGGGGCTTTCCGGGCAAAGGAGAAGATGCGGGACAGCCAGGCCAAAGCCAGGGTAGCCAAAAAGGACGCGGCCACTGTGCCATTTCCGGACTGAATCACAACAAAATAGACCAGCCAGCCAGCAGCTCCCGTCAAGCCAGTGAACAATAGCTCCCGCCTGGGGGTGTGGAAAATGACAGAAAACGCGATGGTCGCCGCAAAAGCTACCACTGTCTGCAGCAGGCCGGTAAAAACAAGGTGTAAAGTGCTTGGAATCACAGCAGCGCACCTCCTGTCAGGGTAGATACAGCCCGCACCACAAAGCCCACGCCAACCGCGATACAGCCTCCTACCAGAAAGGCATCCAGCATCCGGATGGCCCCGCTCAGATAGTCTCCGTGGAAAAAGTCCCGGATAGAGGTGGTCAGCGCCACGCCGGGCACCAGGCGTATGATGGAGCCAATGATAATCTTATCCATATTATCCCCAAATCCCAGCAAAAACATGGCGCACCCGCACAGGGTGACCAGAGCGCTGGCAGAGAGATTGCTCAAAAACTTGCTCATCTTCCGATGGCTGGCAAAGCTCATAAACAGCTCCAGGGCAATACCGCAGAAGAAAGCCACCGCCGCATCTACCCAGCTTCCGCCGAACAGATAGCTGAAGCTGGCACTGCCCACAGCGCAGCACAGCACGGCGGCAGGCAGACGGGAATAGGGCAGCACCCGGATTTCTTCCAGCCGGGCGAAAGCCTCCGCCACCTGTCGGTCTCCCTGCACGATTTCCCGGGAGAGTTGGTTTACCGCTGAAATCCGCCCCAGGTGGGTGGAGGTGGAGGGAATGTACTGCATCTTTACACTGTGCTGGATTCCGTCCTCCACACCGCTGGCAAAGATGGCATTGGTCAGCACATATACGTTAAAAGCCTCTACATGATAGGCTTGGGCGATTCGTTCCATTGTCTCCTGCACGCGGGAAATCTCCGCGCCGTTTTCCAGCAGGGTTTCTCCCATGCGGAAGGCAAGCTCCAGCACAGAGACAGGGGAGGAGGAAGAGGGCATAGTGGGCATTCATCCTTTCATCAGGTTTGCTCAGTTCTTTTTGCGTAGCAAATCAAAGGCTTCTTCATAGGCCTTTACTTGGCCGTCTTTCAAGTATTCCCGCAGCTCCGGCTCCAGCTCACAGAGTATACCGGCCCAGTGAGGGGCAAGGCGGCTGCCAGCGTCAGCGCGGATTTGGCTGAGGGCGTCCTCCAGGCCGAGGGGCTGAGAGGTCAGGTGCATCCTGTCGTCCAAAAGTCGCACCAGATGCACAGCAGCGCTGATTAAGTCCGTCAGCATGGGGTTGGGGTCTTGCTCCCGGCGGTAGCTGTCCGGGTACCCGCCGGAACCATCATAGAACCGGTGGTGCCCCATGGCGGCCCATACATAAGGCCGGGTGGACTCACTCTGCTCCAGCATGATTTTCCCGGACCAGACATGACACTGGTACATATCCTTTTCCTCCTCCACCCAGCTGCGGGCAATGTGCCGGACAAAGTGGTTAAAGCTCATAATACCCACATTGTGCAGCAGGCAGCCTTCATAGGCAAAGGTGCGCAGTTCATCCCGGCGCTGCTGGACCTCCTGGGCGTTCCGGCAGCCCAAAGCGCCAATCAGCAGTTCGGGGGCGGTGGAGACAGCCCGGTACACCAGCATTTCTGCCACTGCCGCAGCCATGCGGGAGGAGACATATCCATCCGGGTTCCGGCAGGCCACCAGGTCAAGGATAAAATCCTTCTCCAGCAGGCCATCGGGATACTCGGCAAAAGTGGTCACACAGGACAAAAGCTGTTTCTGTATGGCGCTGCTCAGCTGGTTGTCCGGCATCCGGCGGACATACTTGGTCATACGCCGGTACATCAGCTGCATGATTTCTTTTTTCTTCATCCGGCAGTCTGCATCTTTGGAAATATAGTCCGCGTACAGGGCAGGCAGAAACATATTGTAGTAAGTCCCTTCCAAAGTGTAATCCTGCTCGTTCCGCTCCATATAAGCCTGTTCCAGCCAGCCCAGAAAGTAGCTGAGGGGCCGGATACCGCAGTGATACTGGGCGGCTTCATAGGCATACTGCCAGCGAAAGGCGGGCTTTCCGCCCTGCTTAGCGGCAGTCTCCCGCTGCCGGTCCATTACATACTCTGCGCTCTCAATAATCTCCCGCAGTACTTGGGAATCGTTCTCCCCAGCCCTGAGCAGGCCCAGCCCAGTGGTGCGCTCTTGGTGCGAGCGGGTAATGTACACATCCCAGGGCAGGCCCGGGGACTTTTCGTGATATACCGGGTCAGTCAGGATGCGCAGGGAGCGGCGGATGGCAGCCATTTTCCGCTGGCCGTCCTCCCGCTTCAGGCCAGGGTAGACCAGAGCCAAATTGCCCATGGCCCGGTGGATGTATCCCCGGGTCTCTATGTCCTCAATCTCGTCATACCGGCGGATATAGGAGGCCGCCTCTCCAAAAAGCCTGCCCAGCCGCCACTGATAGGTGTTCTGCTCTGCTGACTGCAGTACGTCCTGCATATAGAACAGAGCCATGGCTCCATGATAGAGCTCCCGAATGAGCATATCCCGCATTTCCCACCGGCGGGCATAGGTAATCAGGGCGTTGTGCAGCAGATAGCACAGCACCAAGTCCAGATAGGCCCCTCGCTCATTCAAGGCAGCGGCGAATTCCTCTAAATTCTGAATATCCTCTTTGCTGGCAGTGGCAATATTGTCCAAGGTGGGGAAGAGATTTTCCCGCAGCAGATTGGTGTTCTCCTGGGAGAGCCTGCGAATCCTTTTGGCCCGCTGGGCTCGCTCCTCTGCGTAGGCCCTGGCGTTTTCGGGAATTTCAGCAGGAGGCGCGTTCAGCCGGAAAACCTCTTTCAGGTTTTCAATGTATATAGACTGATACTCCTTCATACCGTCCTCCCCTGCAGAAGCCCATCAATGGTGGAGAAGACCTTCTCCATGTCCAGCGGTTTGGAGATATGGGCGTTCATGCCCGCGTCCAGAGAGTTTTTTACATCCTCCACAAAGGCGTTGGCAGTCATAGCAATGATTGGTACCGCCGCGGCATCTGTCCGGTCCAGTTTGCGGATGGCCCGGGTGGCCTCTAAACCATTCATCACCGGCATCTGGATGTCCATTAAAATGGCGGCATATGTCCCCAGGGCAGACTGGCTGAACATCTCCACTGCCTGCAGGCCGTTCTCAGCGCAGTCGATAACAGCACCCGCACCGCCAATCAGCTCTTGGGCAATCTCCCGGTTCAGCTCGTTATCCTCAGCCAAAAGCAGGCGGCAGCCGCTCAAATCGACCCGGGCAGAGGGGGCAGGCTCACAGGACCCGCTCCTTTGGGCATAGCTGAGCAGCCCGGCTGCCAGCCGGCTGCGGAACAGGGGCAGGGGAATAAACCCGTCCACGCCGGAGCGGGTGAAAATATACTCAATCTGGCTCCAATCATTGGCCGCCAGCAGCAGAATGGGAAGCTCACTGCCCAGCAGCTGACGGAGCTCCGGCAGCAGAAGGGTCACCTCGGCCCCTTCCAGCGTTTCGGCGGTCAGCAGGGAGTCATATGCAGTCCCGTCCAATACAGCGTTATTGACAAGCTCCACTGCTTCCACCGCGTCTTTGGCCCAATCAACTGTAAGCTCCAGGGAGTGGAGCAGCTCCAACGTCAGCCCCGCTTGGTGTTCGTCGCTGTCCAGAAGCAGAATCCGCCTCCCGGCCAGGGAGGAGCAGTCCGCTGCCTTTCCCTGGGCTGTTTGGAATGGAATGCGAATTGTAAAGCAGCTTCCCTTGTCAGGCTCGCTCTCCACCTGGATAGTCCCACCCATCAGCTCTACCAGGCTCTTGGTAATGCTCATGCCAAGACCCGTACCCTGTATCTTATTGACGGAGGACTTGCTCTCCCGCTCGAATGGGGTGAACAATTTGGTAAGGAAATCCCGGCTCATGCCAATGCCATTGTCCTTCACCCGCATTTCCATGGTGACCTTGTCTGCGTCCGGCCCTGGCAGGACCGCAAAATATAGCTCTACCCGCCCGCCTCGTGGGGTGTATTTAGTGGCATTGGACAGCAGGTTCAGGCAGACCTGCTTGAGGCGCACTGAATCCAACACCAAATCCTCCTGGGCAACAGGGCCCATTTCCAGGGAAAACTCCAGCCCGCCTGTGTCAGCCTGGGGCCGGGCGACCACAAGGATTTCGTGGAGCAAATCCGCCACGCTGGCATTCTCCGGCTGAATCTGCACCCGCCCGCTCTCAATCCGGGACATGTCAAGCACTTCGTTTAACAGGGACATCATGTGGTGGGAGGCAACCTTAATCTTTTCCAGGCACTCCCGGATTTTGAGAGGCACGCTCTCCTGACCAAGGGCAATCTCTGTCAGGCCCACAATGGCCCCCATGGGGGTGCGGATATCGTGGGACATCTCAGAAAGGAAGCTGGTCTTGGCCTTGCTGGCCATCAGGGCCTCGTCCAGAGCAGTCTGATTATGAATATAGTATTCAGTCACCGGGTTCATCAGGCAGACGACCCACTCCCCTTGGGGGAACACAGCCGTGGAAAAAACCTCGCCCCCCAGATGGAGGAAAAGAGGCGGCGCGGGGTGGCCGTCTATGGCGCGGCACAGAGCCTGAGCCTCGTCAGAGGGCAGGACAGCCAGCAGCCTGCCGCCGGTCAGGCTCCGGCAGCGGCTGTTCTCGTAGAGTTCCTCCCGCCCCGCTGGGGGAAACACCGCCACGGGTATCCCCGCGGCCTCCCAGGCGGAGTGCAGCTCGCGCATGTCCATATGCAGTAAACTTCCTTTCAAAAGGTGCCCACAGTGGGCTTTTGAGAGCAGTTAGAATATATGGTATATTATACTACACATCCAGCGGTGATTTCAATCCCCAATCCACACGGATTTGCCTTCGCTCAGGCGCCCTGTATAGGGGTAGTTCTTTGCAGGAAAAAAGATGTAAAATTTCATACATGGGAAAATGCACAAAATTGTGAACAAACTATTGCCATTTGCGGCTCTATCTCTCAAATCCGCCTAATTCCGCAGAAAAAACTTGACACAGCATGGGATGAAGGGTATAATTAAATACAACATTTGGTGTATTGCTCTCCGGCAAGGGGGCCGGAGGATTGGGAAGGGAGCCTAAAAATTGCAGGAATCATTTCCCAAAAATGCGCCGGTGTTTTTCTGTTTTTTCACTTTTGTTTCGGTTGCGAGCGGTGGGCAATGGGCCCTCCGCCTCAACATATATTCATTCTATTTTTAGAAAGGGCGAGTAATCATGAACAAGACAGTCAAGCGCATGCTGGCACTGCTTCTGGCCGCTTTGATGCTGGTCTCCGTACTGGCAGCCTGCGGCGGCGACAGCGGCAGCCCCTCCAGCAGCGAGCAGTCTTCCAGCTCTGAGGAATCCTCCTCCGAGACGGAAAGCTCCGAAGCTGGCGACGACACCAGCGACCCTGAGGAGGGCGAAACCGGCGAGTGGACACCTCCCTCCATTGACAGCGAGGATTATGACGAGATTTCCGCTTACTACTATGACTACAACGTGGGCGAGTTCTATGAGACCTATGAGCACGCCACCGAGGAAGTTATGGATTTGAACAAGCGCTGGGCCGAAGAGGCCATTGCCGAGGCGAAGCTGATGGAGACTGGTATGCTCCAGCCCACCACCTGCGATGGCGGCCAGTATGCTTTCGGCCGTATCGCTCCCGGCTCTACCACCACCAACGGCTGGGGCTCTGACAACGAGCGTTATCAGTACTCCATTGTTACTGAGGAAATTCTGAAGACTGAAGACCGTGACGCTCTGAAAGAGCTGCTCAACGAGAAGCGCGGCACTGGCGAGTATCGTACCGAGGCCCAGAAGTATCTGACTGACAAGGGTTATCATCTGAAGGACAGCTACAACATCACCTTTACAGAGCTGCCCACCACCTGGGATATGATGGCCACATCTAAGGCTGCTGACACTGTACCTGTGCGGGGCACCCGGGACAGCCTGCTGTACTATGACGGTGAGAACCGTGAGGTTCCCGCTCTGGCCGAGAGCTACGAGGCTTCTGAGGACGGCTTGACCTACACCTTCCACATCCGCAAAGGTGTAAAGTGGGTGGACAGCCAGGGCCGCGAGGTTGGCGATTTGACCGCTCAGGACTGGGTTGCCGGCCTGCAGCATCTGTGCGACGCTGGCGATGGTATCCAGTCTCTGTTCGTTGGCGTTGTAGAGGGTATTGAGGATTATATTAACGGCGACGAGACTGATTTCAGTAAGGTGGGTATTGAGGCCACGGACGACCACACCTTGGTTTATCACCTGGAAAAGCCCGTGCCCTACTTTACCTCCATGCTTCACTATGGCCTGAGCCTGCCTCTGTGCACTTCCTTCTATACCTCCCAGGGCGGTGCTTTCGGCGAGGACTTTGACCCCGGTGCGGAGAACTATACCTACGGTACCAGCCCGGAGACCATTGCCTACTGCGGTCCCTTCCTGATTACCAACGCCACTGCCGGCAACTCCATCAACTATGTTGCCAACCCTGCCTACTGGGATGCTGAGAATGTGACCCTGAAGGCCATGGCCCGTCTGTACAATGACGGCTCTGACGTGACCAAGAACTACAGCGACCTGAAGGCCGGTATCACCGACCAGAGCACTCTGAACTCCTCCACTCTGGAGCTGGCCAAGTCCGAAAAGATGGAAGGCGACGAGGCTACCATTTTTGATACCTATGCTTATGTGACCGCCACCGGCGTTACTTCTTATATCAACTTTATGAACGTAAACCGCCAGACCTGGGCCAATGCCCGTGACAACACAGAGGCTGTTTCCGCCCAGACCGAAGAGGACAAGGAGCGCACTCACCTGGCCATGAACAATGTGCATTTCCGCCGCGCCCTGTGCTTCGCGGTTGACCGCACTACCTGGAACGCTCAGGGTGTTGGCGAGGAGCTGGCCGCTTTGTCCGTGCGGAACAGCTACACGCCCGCTACCTTTGTCAGCTTGACCGAGGACACCACTGTCACCATCAATGGTGAGGAGGTCACTTTCCCCGCTGGCACTGATTATGGTGAAATTATGCAGGCTCAGATTGATGCTGACGGCGTGAAGATTACCGTTTACAAGAAGGATAGCTCCGCTGAGAACGGCAAGGGCACTGGCGACGGCTTCGACGGCTGGTACAGCCCCGAGAACGCTGTGGAAGAGCTGAACATCGCCATTGAGGAGCTGAGCAAGCACGGTGTCACCATTGATGAGAGCAATCCCATCCAGGTGGATTTGCCCTTTGCCTCCAACAGCACGGTGTATACCAACAAAGCCAATGCTTACAAGCAGAGCGTAGAAGCCAGCTTGGGCGGCAAAGTCATTGTAAACCTGATTGACTGCCCCAGTTATGAGGTCTGGTACTACTGCGGCTACAACACCAATGACGGCTCTGAGGCCAACTATGATATGTATGATTTGTCCGGTTGGTCCCCTGACTTTATGGACCCCTGCTCCTACATTGATGCCTTCCTGCCGGAGTACAACGGGTTCATGACCAAGTGCATCGGCGTCTATTAAGAGATTTTCGCTGATTCGCTGAGAAAATTGTTTTTGAAAGAAGCCGGCTCGTCCGGCCGAGCATAGCGGCCGCCCAAGACTTCCCAAGGGTAATTTCATTACCCTCGGGAAGTCTATAGGGAAGCTGTTGATGAGAATGGGCGATGGGGCCGTGGTGTCCCATCCCCAATCTCTATATATTGTGAAAATTACTCGCAGCAAAAAACGCAGATGATTATATGAAAAAGTAGATGATAAATTATGACAAAATATGTATTAAAGCGTCTGCTTCACGGTCTTTTCGCCATCATTGTGGTGGTGGGAATTATCATGGTTCTGATTTACACCCTCTTGAACCGTGACCTGATCTTCGCTAAGGATTTGACCTGGCAGAAGCAGGCGAACAATGCCAAGGTGACGTACTCTTACCGTAAATGGCAGGAGTATGGGTATGTGGATTATGTCACCTTCCAGGATTACGTAAACAAGCTGGCAAAGAACGGCGAGATTGATGAGGAAACCCGCGCCGGGATTTCTCTGGGCCGCAAGGCGGAGAAGGATGATGAGCTCACTGCTGAGTATGTGAAGAAGTTCACGGAAGAGTATGAGAAGCAGGGTTTCACTATCACCCGTCTGGACGCGGTCCTGTCCCGGAAAAAGATTGCCACCGGAGGCCAGCAGGTGCTTTTTGCCGCCCGGGACAAGCCCCTGCACATCCGGCTGTGGAACTATTTTACCTCCATCATCAGTGTGGATACTGTCCATTATGTCAATGAGGAGACAGACATTGGCAAGCGGGGCCTGACCTTCACCACCCATGACCCCCTGTACGGAGGGAAGACCTTCTCACCAGCCATCATGGGCAATGGCACCAAGCACAAATATTTGCTCTATTTTGACAATCAGTTCCCCTTTATCCATCAGAACCTGCTCACTATCAACCTGGGTGAGTCCTATTCTGTTAACTATGGGCGGGACGTGCTGGAAACCATGACTGTGAGCCAGGGCACATATATCACCCGGCCCACCCTCTATCCCACCGGCCATTTTGAGGACAGCGCGGATGACCTGCATACTGCCACCTATCAGCCAGGCTCTCGGGAGAGCTCTGAACTGCTCAGCGCCCGCTTTGTGGATGACTACACGGATGTGGTCACAGAGAAAGCGGGCATGTCCAAAATGGGTTATTCCTTTGTCATCGGCATTCTGGCCAGTATCCTGACCTATCTGCTTGGCCTGCCCTTGGGCGTGTTCATGGCCCGGCACAAAGAGGGTCTGGTGGATAAGATTGGCACTGTGTATATTGTGTTTATCATGGCTGTGCCTTCGCTGGCTTATATCTTCATGTTTAAGGCGATTGGTGGCTCCATGGGCCTGCCCACTACCTTTGATATGAATTCCTCCAGCAAGCTGATGTATGTGCTGCCCATTGTCTCCCTGAGCCTGCCCGCCACGGGCAACCTGATGAAGTGGCTGCGCCGGTACATGGTAGACCAGATGAACTCTGACTATGTGAAGTTTGCCCGTTCCGGCGGCCTTTCGGAGAATGAGATATTCTTCAAGCACATTTTCAAGAACGCTGCCATTCCCATTGTCCACGGCATTCCTGGTACAGTTTTGGGCGCCCTCACTGGTGCGCTGATTACGGAGCGGGTGTACGTAGTGCCTGGCACCGGCAACCTGCTGACCCAGGCCATAAATGCCTATGATAACTCGGTGATTGTGGGTGTGGCCCTGTTCTATGCAGCCATCACAGTGGTCTCCATTGTCCTGGGCGATGTTCTCATGGCTATGGTTGACCCACGTATCTCGTTTGCCGACGAGTCTCGCTGAAGGAGGGGTAATGATGAGTCAAGAAAAAGTCAATCTCAGCTCCCTTGGTGTGCCGGAGGAGGAACTGTTTACCTTTGTGCAGCATGACGATGAGGAGAGCGAAAAAATCACCGCTCCCAGGTATTCCTACTGGCAGTCGGTGCTTCGAGTGTTCTTTCGGAAAAAAATCAACATTATGGTGCTGGCGCTGTTGGGGGTCATCATTCTGTTTGCCTATGTGTATCCCTCGCTGATTCATTTTGACCGCTACGCCAACCTGACTGACGCCGCTGCCAAGCACCTGATGCCTGGGGCTGCCATGGAAAAGTTTGGGCATAGCCTCCACTGGATTCTAGGTGCCGGCGCGTCCGGCGAGCCCACCTTTGACGCTATCTGGGTAGGCTCCAAAATCTCTATCTCCCTTGCTCTGATTTGCGCTGTTATCAACATGACCATCGGTATTCTGCTGGGGGCAGTGTGGGGCTTCTCCAAAAAGGTGGATGCCTTTATGATGGAGGTCTATAACATCGTCGTAAATATCCCCTATATCCTGCTGATTACCGTGCTGGTCATGCTCTTCAACGCCAGCTTCTGGACCATGGTCTTTGCCCTGACAGTTACCGGCTGGCTGGGTATTGCCTATTCCATCCGGATACAGGTTATCATCATTCGGGACAGGGAATACAACCTGGCTTCCCGCTGCCTGGGCACGCCCATCCGCCGGATTGCCATGAAAAACATCCTGCCCTTTATGACCTCTTTCATTATGACGCTGGCCGCCACGGAAATCCCCTCTTACATCTCTTATGAGGTGTTCTTGGCCTATATTGGCATTGGTTTGAAGGATATGTCTCTGGGCCGGCTGATTTTCGAGGCAGAGCCTGCCATGGTCACCACTGGCTGGCAGTTTGAGTTCTGGAGCCCGGTTATCGTGGCCTCCATTATCACCGTGGTGCTGTATGTAGTCGGCCAGAATTTGGGCGACGCGTCTGACCCCAGAACACATATGTAAGGAGGGCACACCGTGGATAACAACGAAAAGAAGAAGGTTCTGCTCTCTGTAAAGGATTTGGAGGTAAAGTTCCGGGTGCGCGGCAGAA
Source organism: uncultured Eubacteriales bacterium (assembly GCA_910580045.1). Classification (GTDB taxonomy): domain Bacteria; phylum Bacillota; class Clostridia; order Oscillospirales; family Acutalibacteraceae; genus Acutalibacter. The sequence goes on along the minus strand of CAJTXF010000008.1, from coordinate 24,504 downwards.
TTCTGACCGCCATCCGGGGCATCTCCCTGGACATTTACGAGAACGAGTCCATTGCCATTGTGGGAGAGTCCGGCTCAGGTAAGTCCGTGTTCACCAAGACCTTTGCAGGTATGCTGGACTCCAACGGCTTTATTGACAAGGGCAGCATTATTTTCAATGACGATGAGCTGGCTGATACCCATGTGCGCCTGCGAGGCAGTGCCAGAAGTACCATAGCTAACACCCAAAAGAAGCTGGATGAATTCTCCAGACTGGAGTCTGGCGCGGCCACTTTCCGCAAGATGAAGGAGCTGGAGAGCGAGCGCCGGAGGAAGATGTCTGTCAGCGATGAAGAGCGAGCTGCCCATGAGAGCGCTGTCAAAGATTTGCAGTTCAAGCGGGCGGAGACCTTTAACCTCAAGCAGACCCTGGACTCCCGGACAGAGAAGGAAAAGAGCAATGAGCTGGCCCGGCAGATTAAGGGCTTTGACAATGAACTCAAGCGCCTGAAAGCCGAGTTCGCGGCCAAAGAGAAGGCCGCCGTTGCAGCGGTGAAGTCCGATGCCAAATATAACGAGGATTACAACAAGCGCATGGAGGCGCTCAAGGCCCAATACACCAAGGAGACCTCTGGGGAGGCCAGCACTGAGGCCAAGAAGCGCAATGAGATACTGGCAAAAGAGATTTTCCTCTCCGTGGGCCGGTATCCCTTCCACAAGCGGGTACAGCTGATTCAAAAGCTGCTCAAGGAGATTAAAAAGGCCATGGAACTGGGGATAGACCCCCGGAATGACCAGGTGTTTGACAAGGTGGTCTTCCGGGTGCGCTATCTGGACGAGACCGCTGACACCCTCCACGGCACCTGCACCCTGAACCTGGCAAATGTGAAGTTTGCCGGAGACTGGGGTCAGATTCGCGGCCGGCGCATTGCCACAGTCTTCCAAGACCCAATGACCTCTCTGAACCCCATTATCACCATCGGCAAGCAGATTACCTCTATCATTCTCAAGCACCAGAATTGCTCTGAGGCTGAGGCCCGTGCCCGTGCCATTCAGCTGATGCACAAGGTGGGTATTCCCAATGCTGAGGCCCGGTTTGACGACTATCCCTTCCAGTACTCCGGCGGTATGCGCCAGCGTATTGTAATTGCCATTGCCCTCTCCTGCCAGCCGAAAATCCTTATTTGCGACGAGCCCACCACTGCTCTGGATGTGACCATCCAGGCTCAGATTATCAAGCTGCTGAAGGATTTGCAGAAGGAGTTTGGGTATACCATTGTGTTCATCACCCACGATTTGGGCGTTGTGGCCAATGTGGCTGACCGGGTGGCTGTGCTGTACGCAGGCCAGGTTGTGGAGCTGGGCCAGGTAGAGGAGGTCTTCTACGACCCCCGCCATCCCTATACCTGGGCCCTGCTGTCCAGCCTGCCCCAGCTTGCCCAGCGCAATACCAAGCTCTACTCTATCACGGGCACGCCGCCCTCTCTCTATAATGAGATTACGGGTGACCCCTTTGCGCCCCGCAATCCCTACTGCCTGAAGCTGGATACTATGATGGAGCCTCCAATGTTCCCGGTGACAGAGACTCATTTTGCCAAAACTTGGCTGCTGGACCCCCGGGCGCCTCACATTGAGAAGCCCGAGATGATTCAAGACATCCATGAAAAGCTCATGCGAGCTTTCAACATATAGGAAGGAGGGCCAGCAAATGCCAAAGATTGCTGAAACCAGCGCAAAAGTGCATCATCTGCCCGAGCACGGGCCCATAGACCCCAAGACCGGCCGGGAGGTGCTTCTGTCTATCCGCAATGTGGATATTACCTTCGGCAAGGGGGACAATGCGGTAAAGGCCGTGCAGAATGCCTCCTTCGACATCTATAAGGGCGAGACATTCTCTCTGGTGGGTGAATCTGGCTCCGGCAAGACCACCATCGGCCGGGCTGTGATTCGAGTCAACCCCTGCGCCGCTGGACAGATTCTCTACAAGGGTGTGCCCATCTCCGGCAAAATCTCCCGCTCTTTGGACAGGGAGGTTATCCGCAACATCCAGATGGTGTTCCAGGACCCTGCCGCCTCTCTGAACGAGCGGGCCACGGTAGATTATATCGTGTCCGAGGGCCTCTACAACTTCCACCTGTTCGAGAATGAGGCGGACCGGGTGGAGAAGGTCCGGAACATGATTAACGAGGTGGGCCTGCTGCCTGAGCACTTGACCCGTTATCCTCACGAGTTCTCCGGCGGCCAGCGCCAGCGTATTGGCCTGGCCCGGGCCATGGTTATGGAGCCGGAGCTGGTGGTGGCGGACGAGCCTATCTCCGCTTTGGACGTATCCATCCGCGCCCAAGTATTGAACCTGCTGAAAAAGTTCCAGCAGGAGCGGGACGTGACCTATCTGTTCATTGCCCATGACTTGTCCATTGTCCGCTTTATTTCTGACAGAATCGGCGTTATCTATAAGGGGAAAATTGTAGAGGTTGCTGAGGCGGAAGAGCTGTTCAACTTCCCCATGCACCCCTACACCCGTTCCCTGATTTCTGCCATCCCCATTCCGGACCCCCAGTTGGAGAAGAACAAGGTGCTGTTTACCTATGACCCGTCCATCCACGACTACAGCACTGACGAGCCGGAGCTGGTGGACATTGGAAATAACCACTTTGTTTATGGCAGCAAGAAGGAGCTGGAGGAGTATAAAGCCATCCGCGAGGCTGGTGTGCCCATGAAGTCTATTACCATTCGTGACCCTAACGCTCCTGGGGCAGCGGCAAGTGAGGACGACAGTGTAGACACCAGCGAGATTCTCAATGCGCCTCTGCATGACACAGGCAGCATTTGGTATTTGCTGCTGTCCCTGCTGCTGCCGGTTTTAGGTATTATCGGCGCGCTGATTTTCAAGAGCAAGAATTACATTAAGAACTACAAAGCCTGCAAGAAAGGCGCGGTTATCGGCTTCTGCATTTTTGGTGCGATTGTGGCGCTGTTCCTGATTCTGCTGCTAATCGCCGCGCTATTCTAGTATGGCGCGAAAAGCCAGAGACAGGAGGCAGACAGGCCCCCGCCCTGTAGAGCGGGTAGAGGTTTCGGATAAGCATGTGGGCTGGCGGATTGCTCTGTTTTTTGTTGCCCTCACTGTGGCGATATCTGGCCTGGGGTATGGTGTATATGCTTGGCTCAGCACAGATGCGGGCTGGGTGGAGGTGGAGGACAGCACTGGTGAAGTCAGCTGCAGCCAGGAGTTTACCTTCCGCTATCTGATTACAGAAGGCGGCATGGGGGCCACTGATTTGCTGCGCACTCTGCGCGGTGCCTATGGCGAGCTTTCTGTGCGCGCATACCGGCTGTTCACTGTGTATGAAGACTTTGACGACCCAGAGGATGTGGGCGTCAACCACAACATGAAGTATATTAATGAGCATCCCAATGAGGATATCCAGGTGGATTCGGTGCTCTACCAGGCCTTTGAGCAGGCAGAGCAGGCAGGCAGCCGTGCGGTCTGCCTGGGCCCCCTCTACTCGGTGTATGGGGATTTGTTCTTCTGTGAGGACGATTCCTCTGCCCAAGAGCTGGACCCGTTCCAGAATGAAGAGATGGCCCGCTTCTGCCAGGAGCTGGCAGACTTTGCCCGAGAGCCGGAGCATGTGTCCGTTACCCTCCTGGGAGAGAACACCCTGCGGCTGAACGTCTCCCAGCAGTACCAGGAATACGCCGAGGGGGTGGGCCGGACCTGTTACCTGGACTTCGGCTGGCAGCGTACAGCCTTTATTGCCGACTATATAGCGAATGAACTGAGTGCCCGGGGTTTTACTGCTGGAGTGCTCTCCAGTTATGACGGAATCACCCGCCAGCTAGGCAAAGACACTGGGCCTCAAACCTTCTCCCTCTACGATTGGCCAGGGGATAGGGCGCTGATAGCAGCCCAGGCGGAATTTGAGGAGCCGGTTAATGCTGTAAGCCTGCGGACCTTTCCTCTAAATGAGCTGGATGAAGGCCGTTGCTATGTGTTTGGGAATAACTCTCTGCGCCACAGCTATATTGATATGACGGACGGCCTCTGCCGAACCGGTACTGATTCTCTCACGCTGTACAGCAGGGAAGAGGGCTGTGCAGCGCTGATTCTGGAGGCGGAACCCATCTTCATCTCTGATGGGCTGTTTCCCTCGGCTTTTGGCCAGCTCAGTGCCCAGCGCATCTATGCTGTCCTGACAAACGGGACAAGAATTCTGTATACCGAGCCAGAACTGACGCTCTTTAACCTCTACGACGGGGCAGAGCAGACCTACGAAACTGAACTGATTCACTAAAAGAGAGCTGTCCGCAAGTCATATGCGGACAGCTCTCTTTTTAGTATGCAGAAACAAATTTGGAAATGAAGAAAAGCAGTGGAGAAAGGCTTCCACTGCTTTTTTTCGTCAGGCCGGTTTATATGATGTTGCTACGCACTTAAATTCTTACGCCTTTGTAGCAGGCAGATTGTCACCGCTGGTATCGTGGAGAGCAACCACCTTATTGTAGAAACTTACCAGCATGGTGGCTGCAGTTGCCCGTGTGCTGGTGCCCTTGGGGTCAAAAGCATTGTTTCCTGTGCCGCTGACAACGCCCAGATTCCGCATCTCATATACAGCGGTCTTTGCCCAGCTGCTGATTTTGTCATCATCCGAGAACAGCTTGTCCTGGCTGTCATCCAATGCGGCGTCATAACGCTTGGCCATATTGCTCAGCATGAGACAGAGCTGCTCTCTGGGAACACTGGCACTGGGATTGAACTTTTTGCCTTTGGAAACAATCCCCGCCTGTACTGCCCAGGCCAAGTCGTGGTAATAATAGGCATTCTCCTGCACATCAGAGAAAGCCGGAATGCTGTCCCCGAATTCATAGCTGCTGGTATCCTCGCCGCTCATATTGGCCAGAATTTTCACCAGCTGAGCCCGGGTCAGAGTGGTATTGGGACTGAAAGTGTTGGCAGAGGTGCCGCTAAACAGGCCCAGGCCCACAGCCTTGTCCACATGAGGCGCGAACCAGTTTTTATAAGTAAAGTCCGTGAAAATCGCACCATTCCCCATCACAGTGACTGTGGTGACAGGCCCCACCACGCCATTGCGGATGACAGCGGCCTGATATGTGCAGCTCAGCTGATAGACAGGGGAGAGGTAGAGCTCGCTTTCCTCCGTGGGCTCGCTGCCATCAGTAGTGTAATAGATAGAATCCGAATATCCGCCGGCATCAATGGTCACGCTTTCACCATCACAGGTGATTGTGGGAGCAGAGATGACCAGCTCAATATAAGCCTCAGACACATAGCCGGACTGACCGTGAATAGTAGTGACTGGGTACCATTTGGAGAATAGCTGAGCATTTTCATAGCCGTAGTCTTCGTCACCCACATGGTCCTGGTCTCCAATCCAAGTGCCCACAGCAACCGCCTCACCCTCAACAGCGGGGCCGTCAATGTGCAGGCGGGTACCTTTAGAGAGCGTGGCCACTATCGTGGAGCTAGTGTTGGGCTCAGCCCGCAGGTTGACAGATGTGGAAGAAACCTTGGCATTATAATCAAAATCATTGGAGCCGCTCCATCCATTGGTCACCAGCCAGCTGCGCACCTCCTCAGCGGAGACAAAGTCTGTGCTCACCATGGAGCTGTCCACTGGTGCCCGCTCCCCGTCAGAGAGCTGTGCAAAGCCATCCGCGCCGATAGTATACCCATCAATGGTGGTGTTCACGTCGTACTCATAGTTGGTATAGTGAACCATGCCCCCGTCAAACTCATACCAGCCCTCCCGGGGATAACGGACGCCGTTGTCAAACAAATGCCAGGTGGTCCAGCCCCGGCGGTAGATGGAGGCCCGCACCATGTTGGTGCCATAGTCAGAGTTCTCGCAGGACTCCTCGCCGCCTATGTAGATGCCAATATGGCTGTAATCATCGGTAGCGCCCGGCTCCAGAATGGTCAGAGCCAGTCCATGGATACGGGGCAGGCCCTCTTCAAACAGGCCGGTGAGAATGCAGTTCTGGGTGGCCTGGGAAGTAGCGCCGCCCATGCAGCCGCCAACGCCCAAATCGGAGAAGTAGGAGTAAATCAAGCCCGCGCAGTCCGAGACCCGCACGCCGCCCACAGTTTCGCCCTTGCCCCCATAGGAGTACTGCCAGCCTTCGTTATAGGCCATAATACCGTGCTCTGCCAGTCCCAGGTTGGTGGGGGTACCTGCCGCTTTAGCGCCCAGTCCCCATGCGGGCAGGCAGGCGCACAAAGTCAGCGCCGCCAGCAGGAGACACAGCGCCCGTTTGGGAGAGCGGGTGGTTTTTCTCATGTGCTTGCAGTGGATTGTATCAATTGTCATAAATCGTACCTCTCAGCTTCATTGTTATGTTTTGCAGGTGGTATGGTTGGTATAGAGACAGAATGATTACAAAACAGTTACATTTTAGCATGAATTTCGAATGATTGCAAGCCCTTTTCGAGAATTCAATGATATATTCACTTTCTGTTCATAATCCTGGGGTGACGCCGCGTCTTATCCGCCTGTGCCTGCCACTGCCTTCGTTTTCCAAGAAATACGCTTCACTGTCCCTCCAACACTTGACAATACAACAGTTTTGCGCGATAATAAGAGTATTCATATTATTAGGAGGGAATCGTATGTCATGTAAGCCGTATCACAAAGTCCTAGCTGCTGTTCTGAGCATATCACTGGCCGCTCTTATGGCGCTGACTCCTGTTCAGACTGCCTTTGCCGCAGAGGAGCCAGCCGCCTCTCTAGCAGTTGGTGAAGTCCTTTCCACGCCTGCTCCTGAGGAAGATGCGGGCTCTGTCCTGGAAGAGGAAGTCAGCGTCCCTGAGGAAGACGCTTCTCAGGCAGAGGCCTCAGAAGACGAATCTGTTGAAGACGTCCCGCCGGAGCTTGCGCCTGTGGAGCCCGGCGCGATTCTGGATGACGGCTCAATTTATCTTGTCAGCGAGCCTCTCTCTAATGAGGACTTTGTCAGTCTTGGCATTGAGATGGAGTTTGACAGCTCCCTCAACGCCACCTTTGACGGCTCTTTTTACAGCAAGCTGACTGCCCGGCAGAAAGCTTGCTACAATGCCCTGCAGAATATCAGCTGTGAGCAGTTCTACAATGCCTCCAGCAGCGGTGTGGCCGTGAATATCTCCGGCATCACTGGCACAAAGCTCTCTGGCTACATCTCCGGGGACCAGTTCTATCCCACTGGTTCCGGCAAGACTACCTATGACAAAATTTGCAGTGATATGTTTGTGGCCTGGGCAGCCTTGTCCTTTGACCGCCCTGACTTGATTTGGATTCAGAATGTTATATACGCGAATTTCTCCTTCTCTGGCTGGGGGAGCAGCGCCACCATTACCAATGCCTATTACCAGATTGATAAGACACTGGGCCGTCAGGCCAGCTCCATGCGGGACCAGACCATTTCCGCGGCGAGGAGCATTGCTACCTCGGCAAACCGCCAGAAGGATACCTATTCCAAGGTGAAGTACGTCCATGACCTGCTGGCCACCTACAGCACCTATCAGCATGTCAGCCCCAACGCTGTCAGCGAGCGGCTTAGCCATAACGCATACAGCGCCCTGATTCCCAACGACAGCTATAACCCTGTGTGTGAGGGCTACTCCAAGGCCTTCAAGATGGTGCTGGATGAAATGCGTATTCCCTGTGTGCTGATTATCAGCGCCACCCACATGTGGAATGCGGTGAAGATGGACGACGGCCTTTGGTACCTGGTGGATTTGACCTGGGATGACGGCAGCGACACTCCCTGCTGGGACTATTTCCTGGTGGGTACCAGCACCGTCTGCTGGGGAGAGGCCTTCTCCTCCAATGCCTCCCATGTGGAGATGAGCCCCTTTGTCGGCCAGTATATGAACCAGCCCGGCTACTTCTATCCCAAGAAGTCCACCAAGGCCTATGAATATCTGGGCCAGGACTATCCGCGTCTGCGCTATCCTGACGTGACCCGGGACGCCTACTATTACAATGCCGTAGAGCTTGTCTCTGATTTGGATTACTTTGGAGGCAGCGGCGGCAAGTTCAACCCCGGGCAGAATATGACCCGCGGCCAATTTGCCCAGGTAATGTCCAAGGCCATGAACGCGGACTTAAAAGCCTATAAAAACCAGAAAGCCTTTGTGGATGTGGACCCCGCCGCCTGGTATGGGCCGGCTGCAGCCTGGGCCAAGTCTGCGGGCCTGATGGCTGGCACAAAAGGAAAATTCAACCCAAATGCGGCCATCACCCGCCAGGAGATTTGCGTCATCATGGCTAATGCCCTTGAGCTGCAGGCTGATGGCAATGACATCGCCTATTTTAATGATGACAACGACATCGCTTCCTGGGCCAAGTCCAAGGTGTATGCCTGCAGGCAGGCCAAACTGGTGGCAGGAGACAGCAAAGGTAATTTTAACCCCAAAAAGTTTGCCAGCCGGGCAGAGGCTGCCGTTATCTTCGCGGCCTTCTCTAAGCTGGCGTAACCTGATTAACTAGATAAAAGGATGAACCCTACAATATGAAGGAATTTTTTTCAAAACCCTATGAGCCTCAGGCAGTGGAGAAAGAAATCTATGATTTCTGGTTAGAGGGCGGCTATTTCCACGCCGAGCCTGATTCAAACAAGAAGCCCTATACCATTATGATGCCGCCCCCCAATATTACTGACCAGCTCCATGTGGGCCATGCTATGACCATGACCACCCAGGACGTGCTTATCCGCTGGAAGCGTATGCAGGGCTTCAGCGCCTTATGGCTGCCCGGCACGGACCACGCCGCCTTGGCTACTGAGGTAAAGATTGTGGAGGCCCTGGCCAAGGAGGGCCTTTCCAAAGAGAGCATGGGCCGGGAAAAGTACATGGAGCGGGCCTGGCAGTGGAACGAAAAATACGGCGGACGCATCACCGAGCAGCTGAAGCTGATTGGCTCCTCCGCTGACTGGGAGCGCCAGCGCTTTACCCTGGACGAGGGCTGCAGCCGGGCTGTGCGCCATGTGTTTGTGAAGCTCTACGAAAAGGGCCTTATCTACAGGGGCGAGCGGATGATTAACTGGTGCCCCCACTGCAAAACCGCTCTCTCTGACGCGGAGGTGGAGTTTGAGGAGAAGGCGGGCTCCTTCTGGCATCTGCGGTACCCCCTGGCCGATGGCTCTGGGGACATCCGCCTGGCCACTACCCGCCCGGAGACCATGCTGGGTGATACCGCAGTAGCTGTCCACCCAGAGGATGAGCGCTATCAGCGCCTGATTGGCAAAAAGGTGATTCTGCCCCTGGTGAACAAGGAAATCCCTATTGTGGCTGACGAGTATGTGGAGATGGACTTTGGCACTGGCGTGGTGAAGATTACCCCTGCCCATGACCCCAACGACTTTTTAGTGGGCCAGCGCCATGGGCTGGAGCTTATTACCGTCATGGACGAGAGCGGCGTTATCAACGAGAACGGCGGCAAGTATCAGGGTCTGCCCGCCCCAGAGGCCCGCAAGCGCATTGTAGAGGATTTGCAGGAAGGTGGCTATCTGCTGAAGGTAGAGGATATCCAGCACAATGTGGGTACCTGTCACCGCTGCCACACAGCAGTGGAGCCCCGAGTCTCTACCCAGTGGTTCGTAAAAATGGACTCCATGGCCAAGCCCGCTATTGAGGCAGTGCGGGAGAACCAGGTGAAGATTATCCCCGAGCGTATGGAGAAGGTCTACTACAACTGGATGGAGAACATCAAGGATTGGTGCATCTCCCGGCAGATTTGGTGGGGCCATCGGATTCCCGCCTGGTACTGTGACGGCTGCGGTGAGACCTTTGTCTCCGAGACAGATTTGACCATCTGCCCCAAGTGCGGCAAGCCCCTGCGCCAGGACGAGGACACCTTGGATACCTGGTTCAGCTCCGCACTGTGGCCCTTCTCCACCCTGGGCTGGCCGGAAAAGACCAGGGACTTGGAGTATTTCTATCCCACCAGCACATTGGTGACTGCTTATGACATTATCTTCTTCTGGGTGGCCCGGATGATTTTCTCCGGCATTGAGCAGATGGGGGAGCCGCCCTTTAATACAGTGTTGTTCCACGGCCTGGTGCGGGATGCCCAGGGCCGGAAGATGAGCAAGTCTCTGGGCAACGGCGTGGACCCGGTGGAGGTCATTGACAAATACGGGGCTGACGCTCTGCGTCTGACTATCATCACTGGCACCAGCCCTGGCAATGATACCCGCTATTCGGACGAGAAAGTGAGTGCCAGCCGGAACTTTGCCAATAAGATATGGAATGCCGCCCGCTTTATCCTGATGAATATTGAGGGCAAGGATGTGCCCTACGGCCTGCCGGTCCAGCAGAGTCTGGAGGACAAGTGGATTGTCTCCCGCTTCAACCAGGTGGCCAAAGAAATGACCGAAAATCTGGACAAGTTCGAGCTGGGCGTGGCCGTGCAGAAGGTCTATGACTTTATTTGGGGCGATTTCTGCGACTGGTATATTGAGCTTGCGAAAATCCGTCTGAACCAGGATGAGGACGCAGCCCAGTCTGCCCGGCAGGTGCTGGTTTGGGTCATGAGCAATGCCATGAAGCTGCTGCATCCCTTCATGCCCTTTATTACCGAGGAAATCTGGCAGAACCTGCCTCACCAGGGCGAGGCGCTGATTACCGCCCCTTGGCCGGTGTTTGACTCTGCCCTGGACAGCCCAGTGGAAACCGCTGAGATGGAGCGGGTCATGGAGTTGATTACCGCTATCCGCACCCGCCGCAGCGAGATGAACGTCCCGCCCTCCCGCAAGGCCTCTCTGTGTGTTGAGACTGGGAGCCCGGCTGCCTTCCTGGCAGAGTATGACGCTATTTTGAAGCTGGCATTCTGCGACACAATCAGCTTTGAGCACAAGGCTAAGACAGCGCCCGAGGGGGCTGTGACCATCGTCACCACTGGCGCTCGCTCCTATCTGCCTCTGTCCGATTTGATTGATATGGACGCGGAGGTTCAGCGCCTGGAAAAGGAGCTGAAGCAGCTGACAGAGCAGCTGGACCGGGTGGAGATGAAGCTGAGCAACCAGAAGTTTATGAGCAAGGCTCCGGCAGACGTGATTGAGGGTGTACGCACCAACGGTGAACGGCTGCGGGTTAAAGCTGAGCAAACCCGGGAAACCCTAAAGGAGCTGCGGGGAGAGGGCAGCAAGTAAGAACCCGCTGTTCACGTGAAATGATACAAGGAGGTTCATTATGGCAATTATCCAATGCAATTTCTTTTCCAAGTCCCTGATGCGCACTGTGCCTATCCAGGTGGTGCTGCCTACTGATAAGATGGTGTTCCCCGGCCAGCCTGTGCCGGAGGAAAAGCCCTTCAAGACCCTCTATCTGCTCCACGGCGTTTTCGGCAACTATACCGACTGGGTCAGCGGAACCCGCCTGCAGAGCTGGGCTGAGGCCCGGAATCTGGCGGTGGTTATGCCCAGCGGCGACAACAGCTTCTATGTGGACAATGTAAAGTCCGGGAACCTGTACAGCACTTTTGTGGGCCAGGAGCTGGTGGACTTTACCCGCAAGACCTTCCCCTTGTCCAGAAAGCGGGAGGATACCTTTATCGGCGGCCTGTCCATGGGCGGATTTGGGGCTACGGTAAACGGCCTGCGGTTCCACGAGACTTTCAGCCATATTGTGGCTTTGTCTGCAGCCTATATTATTGACACGATTCCCGAGAACTACAAGGAGTACACAAACAATGTGTTCACCAACCGGGGATATATTGAGTCTGTTTTTGGGGATCCGGATACTGTGAAGGGCAGTGAGTTTGACTATGACGTGCTGGCCAAGCGGGCCGCAGATGCAGGGGACAGGCCTCGTATCTTCATCGCCTGCGGTACTGAGGACAACCTTATCCATCCCAGCCGGGAATTCCGAGACAGGCTGCAGGGCCTGGGCTATGACGTGACCTGGCAGGAAGGTCCTGGCGGCCACGATTGGAAATTCTGGGATGAATACATTTTGAAGGCCATGGATTGGCTGCCTCTGGATCATGCGATCCAGGGCGTAAGCTCGGGCCATGTGTCGGAATAAAGGGGAAATAGGAATGAGAGACGAGACAAAATGCCTGCACTCCGGCTACACTCCGGGCAACGGAGAGCCCCGGGTGCTGCCTATTGTGCAGAGTACTACCTACGTATATGACTCCGCCGCTGAAGTAGCCGCCATTTTTGACGACCCCACCCGGGGCCTGTGCTACTCCCGGTTCGGCAACCCCACTGTCATGGCAGTGGAGAATAAGATTGCCGATTTGGAGGGGGGCGTGGGGGCTATGTGCACCACCTCCGGCCAGGCGGCTTCCCTGCTGTCCATCCTCAACATCTGCTCAGCAGGGGACAGCATTGTCAGCCTGCCCACTATCTATGGGGGCACCATCAACCTGTTCAGCTTTACCTTGAAGAAGCTGGGCATTGAGTGCATCTATGTGGACGGCAACAGCAGCGACGAGGAGATTAAAGCAGCGTTCAAGCCTAATACAAAGCTCTTTTTTGGCGAGACCATTGCCAACCCGGCTCTGAAAGTGCTGGATATTGAGCGCTTTGCCAACATTGCCCACCAGATGGGCGTGCCTATGATTGTGGACAACACCTTTGCCACCCCTGTGCTGTGCAAGCCCTTCCAGTTTGGCGCGGATATTATTATCCACTCTACCACCAAGTATATGGACGGCCACGCGGTGCAGGTGGGGGGCGTGATTGTGGACAGCGGCAAATTTGACTGGAGCAATGGCAAATTTCCTGAGCTCACCCAGCCGGATGAATCCTACCACGGCATCTCCTATACCAAACAGTATGGGAACATGGCCTATATTATCAAGGCACGGATGCAGCTGATGCGGGACTTCGGCGTATATCCGGCAGCCCACTCCGCCTTTTTGCTGAACCTGGGCCTGGAGACCCTGCCTGTGCGCATGAAGCAGTACTGCGAAAACGCCCTGGCTGTGGCCAAGTACCTGGAGAGCAGCCCGGCAGTGGAGAGCGTCATTTATCCTGGTTTGCCCTCCAGCCCGGACTATGCCCTGGCTCAAAAGTATCTGAAGGGCTGCAGCGGGGTTATCTCCTTTATTATCAAGGGAGGCCGGACAGTTGCGGCCAAGTTCATGGACGGCCTGAAGCTGGCCTCCAATGAGGTGCACGTGGCGGACATCCGTACCTGCGTGCTCCACCCGGCCAGCGAGACCCACCGGCAGCTCACTGACGAGCAGTTGGCAGCCGCCGGTATCGACGGAGGGATGATTCGCCTGTCCGTAGGCCTGGAGAATGTGGATGATATTTTGGCGGACGTGGCTGCGGCCATGTCCGCCGTATAAGGAGGGAGCTCTATGGCCCTTGCCCATTTGAATTTTTTGAGCCAGTATCTGGGCATTAACACAGATGTAAACATCATTCTGCCAGACAAGCCCATGCTGGACAGTCCGGAGGATTTCTATACCAAGGGGGAGAAGTACCGGACCCTCTACCTGCTCCACGGCACCTTCGGGGACTATACGGACTGGATACGCAAGTCCAATATTGAGACCTATGCCGCTGAGCGCCAGCTGATTGTGGTCATGCCCAGCGGGGCCAACTCCAACTATGTGAATTGGCCCGGCTTCGCTACTGGCTACAACGCCTGGGACTATCTGACCAAGGAGCTGATGCCCCTAATCCAGGGCTGGTTCCCCTCCTCGTCCAGGCGGGAGGACAACTTCATTGCCGGGCTCTCCATGGGCGGCAACGGCGCCATGCAGTACGCGGTAGGCAACCCGGAGAAGTTTGCCGGAGCGGCCAGCCTGTCCAATGCCCCCACGGATTTGAAGCAGATGAAGACACCCAAGTACGACGGCGGCGGGGCCAATGCCCTGTTCAACAAGCGGGTGGAAAACCTGGTGGACAACTTTGGAGGTCTGGAGGGGTATGTGAACTCGCCCATCAATGTGTGGGACCGTCTGCCAGAGCTGCAGAAAGCTGGCGCTCTGCCCAAGCTGTACTTCTGCTGCGGCAGTGCGGACCCTCTTATCTGGGAGAAGTATCAAATCTTCAAGGCCCATGCCAAAGAAATTGGCCTGCCTGCCCAGTTTGAGGAGGCAGAGGGTTACAGCCATGAGTGGCGCTTCTGGGATATGTTCATCGAAAAGGCCCTAGACGCTTTGGGGATTGCCAAGCTGTGATGTGCCGGCAGACACGTGGGCATTCTTAAAGAATATTTAATTATTTTGAAAGGGAAATGCGCTTTACAATTCTAACCCTGGGCGTTATAATAAGTACATCACACGGGGATGAAAACCCCAACCTTATAAGGAGGACAATCATTATGGGAATTTTTGATGACGTGGTCATAAACGCAAAATCCGCTGCCGAGGCCGTGGGCCGTAAGGCTGGCCAGCTGGTGGACGTTTCCAAGCTGCGCATCGGCGCGGCTGAGGTGAATGCAGAGATTACCAAGCGCTATGAGATTCTGGGCCAGTATGTGTACGACAACTGCCGCCAGGCTCTGTCCGCTGACCCGGAGGCTGTGGGCAAGATGACCGAGATTGACGAGCTGAAAGCCCAGGCAGCTGCCATCGCCAAAGAGCTGAGTGACAAGCAGAATAAGCTGGTCTGTCCCACCTGCGGCAAGCAGTGCAGCAACACCGCCTCCTTCTGCAGTGCATGCGGTGCCAAGCTGACCATTGAGGTGACTGTGGAGGAGCCCGCTCCTCAGGAGAAGGCTGCCGGGGATGAGAATACCCAGCCTCCCCAGGAATAACGAAAAAACCAACACGGTATAAAAGAAGAAGCAGGAGCCCAAAAGGGCCCCTGCTTTTTTGTGATGTCTATTATTGATTTGGCGCACCCAGAAATTCCCGCAGCATAGAGCCCTCTGGTACCAATTTTGGGTCAACCGGCTCAAAGCGCATCAGCCGGGACTCCAAGTCCCGAGCCTTGCGGTAGTGGAGGTCATCTGCCGCCACAGCCCGCAGAAGGGGAATTGCCACTGTGCGCAGAACACAGGGTTCGTAGATGTGAATGGAGTTTACTGTGTAGTCAGCACTGATGCGGTAAGGCCGGATATAGCGGTTTTCTCCCTCCACCACCTGGCCCCACATAGCCAGGGTGTTCTCCGCCGTAGAGCCACGGAACTGGATATCCCGCACAATCCGCCGCACCAGCCGCAAATCCCAGGGGGAGATGACCTCACCGTTCGCATCTTTAATCTGCTGCTTCACGCTCACATACAGCTTCATGCACACATCCTCAGGCAAATCCCGAGTGAAGATGGGGTTCAGCCCGTGGATACCTTCCACAATAGCCAAATCTCCAGCCCCCAGCTCATACTCTCGTTCAGGACCATCTGCCCGGCCCAGAGAGAAGCTGAAGCAGGGCACGGAAAATTTTCCGGAGCCCACTACGCTGTTTAGGGTCTCCCGAATCCGCTCCACATCCAGAGCGTTGACAGTTTCAAAGTCATAGCTCCCATCCGGCAGGCGGGGAGAGTGCTCCCTGTCCAGGTAGAAGTCATCCAGAGAGATGATTACCGCCCGGGTGCCAAACTCCCCCAGGTAGTCCCGCAGCAGATGAGCCGTGGTGGTCTTTCCGCTGCTGCTGGGCCCGGAGAGCATGACGATACGCACGGGCACCCGGCGCTCTGTAATGTTCCGGGCGATATTTTTCAGGTGCTCCCGATAGGAGCCCTCCACCTCCTCAATCATCCGGGCTGGATGGCTGATGGCCGCGTCGTTAATCTGCTCCAGGTGGTTGATATACTTGATATAGCCGCTGGCGAAATTACTCATAGCCTGTCGAGAAGTCCCCTAAGGGTGACTTCCATACCGTCCTTTCTCTCCAAAATTTCGGCCTGCCGGGAAATATATTCATGGGGATACTTAAAGTTGAATACCCGGGTCAAATCATCAGAACAGGGGTCCTTCAGCTTGGTCACGCCCCCGGCACCGCAGGCAATGACCGTGCCGCTTTCGTCCATGGTGTAGATATTGTACCGACACGCACTGCCCGGCAAAGCCCAGCCGGTATTTTCCAGATTTCCAGCCATACGGGTCTGGCGGTAGAGATAATAGGGCACAAATCCCAGCCCGCCCAGCCGCTGGATGGAATGCTCTACCATGGCCGCAGTTTCCGCTGTCTTTTTGTGGAGACCAAGACTGTCCTCCTCATGGGTGATGCTGGCCCCCTTCTTGAGAGCCAGACAGTGTACAGTCACATTGGTGGGGGAGAGGGCCAGCACTTTATCCAGGCTGTAGATGAACCCATCCAGACTGTCCCCGGGCAGGCCCACTATCAAATCCGCGTTGATGTCTCGGAACCCTGCCTTGTGGGCCAAGGCAAAGGCCTCTTCCACTGCCTCCGGACTGTGGTCCCGGCCAATATTCCGCAGCACCTGGGCAATCATGGTCTGGGGGTTCACGCTGACCCGGGTGACTCCAGCCGCTTTCAAAGCTCCCAGCTTCTCCCAGGTAATAGTGTCCGGCCGTCCGGCCTCCACGGTGAATTCCGTGCAGGCGCTCATATCAAAGAGCCCGGTAATCTGTCCGCATAGCCTGGCCAGCTGTTCCGCGCTCAAGGTGGTGGGGGTTCCTCCGCCGATGTACACAGAGCAGAGCCTTATCCCAAGCCCCTGGGCAATCTGGGCAGTGCGGGCAATCTCTCCCAAAAGCAGCTCCAAATAGGGAGCCACCAGCTTCCCGGCATTGGCTATGTCTTGGGAAATAAACGAGCAGTATGCGCACCGGGTGGGGCAGAAGGGGATACCCACATACAGGCTGAAATCCCTGGGGGAGAGAGCCTCCACCGCCTGCCTTTGAGCGGAGAGCACCTGCTTGGCCAAATCTGTTTTCCCGGAGCTTACATGCCATTTTTGCCGGAAATCCTCTCCGCCCTCCTCAAACCCCAGCCGTCCCACATGCTGGCGCAGCAGCTTCACTGGATGCACGCCGGTGAGCATTCCCCAGGGAGGGGTGAACCCGGTAAGCCGGGAGAGCAGGCTGTACAGCAGATTGGTTAGAGTGTACTCGTCCGGAGCGGGAGAGTATGCCTGCCCAGTGAGGGAGCGTTCCCCATCCCCGGCGGTGACAGAGCAGAACCAGCCCTCGGCAGTGAGCCGGACCTCAGTAAGGGCATACGGCCCGGCAGGAAGGTCCTCAGGCGGGGAGTCTGGCACCTGGACAGGGCTGTAGGGAAAGAACAGGCGGCAGAGGTTTTCGCACTCATAGCGAAAGCTGTGGCCGGATAGAATGAGAAGCATGGGAAAAACTCCTGTAAACAAAGTAATAGGGGAAACCAGTACAGCATGGCTCAGGTCCGGTCAATGGACAGCACACCCTTCACCCGGGACAGCCGCTCAATAATACTTTGCAGCTGGGCAATGCCGTTGATGGAGATGGTGGCGGAAATCACCGCGTTGGGCCCGGATTTTTCCTGCCGGCAGTTGAGGGAGTGGATAAACACATTCATATTTTGCAGCTGCTGCATCACATCAAACAGCAGCCCGCCTCTATCCAGGGCCACAATGTGCAGGGTGGACTTAAAGTCGTCTTTTACATCCCCCTCCCAGTGGGCCCGGACCCAGCGTTCCGGCTCGGGACAGTCTGTCAAGTCTGCGGGCACGTTCCGGCAGCTGCGCTTATGAATGGACACTCCGAATCCCCGGGTAATGAACCCAATAATCTCGTCCCCGGGCAGGGGATTGCAGCACCGGGAGAGCTTGATAAGGCAGTTGTCCATGCCGTCCACCAGCACGCCGCCAGCCACCTTTTTGGAGGGCGCGGGAATGTTCTGTACCAAAGGCGGCACATCCTGGTTGGAGGGCACCGGTGCGGCGGCCTTTACCATCCGCTGGTACTCCTCCCGCACCCGGGGCATTACCTTCCACAGCTGGATTCCTCCATAGCCAATGGCAGCATACAGGTCATCCACGGTGGAGCAGTTGTGCCTGCGGCCCACGCTTTCCACCATGTACCCCATCAGCTCTGGGGTAACGGGAATGCCAGAGCGTTTCAGCTCCTTTTCCAGATCAGAGCGCCCTTCGGCAATATTTTCCTCCCGCCGCTCTTTTTTGAACCAGGCCCGAATCTTGCTTCTGGCCTCGCTGGTGCGCACCATGGTCAGCCAGTCCCGGTTGGGGCCCCGGGTCTCCTTGCTGGTGAGGATTTCGATAATCTCCCCGGTCTTCACCTTATAGTCCAAAGGCACGATTTTCTTATCCACCTTGGCCCCCACCATCCGGTTGCCCACCGCGCTGTGGATGGCATAGGCAAAGTCAATAACACTGGAGCCCTGGGGCAGGTTCACCACGTCGCCCTTGGGGGTGAACACAAACACCTCCTCAGGAATCAAGTCAGACTTGATGGAGTGGACCAAATCAGTAATGTCCTCAGTGTCCGCCTGATTTGCCAACAGCTGCCGAATCCAGGAGAGACGCTCGTCCAGAGAGCGGTTGTCCGCGTGCCTTGCAGACATCCCAATCTTATACTTCCAGTGGGCAGCAATGCCGTATTCCGCGGTCTGGTGCATTTCCCAGGTGCGTATCTGTACCTCAAAGGGCACCCCAGCGCTGGTAATAACCGTGGTGTGCAGAGACTGGTACATGTTGGGCTTTGGGGTGGAGATATAGTCCTTGAACCGGTTGGGCAGGGGGGTGAACATGTCGTGGACAATACCCAGCACATTGTAACAGTCCTCAATGGTATCTACAATCACCCGCATGGCGAACACATCGTAAATCTCCTCGAAGTCCTTGCCCTGCATAAACATCTTGCGGTAAATGCTGTAGATGCTTTTGACCCGGCCTTCGATATACACGTCAGACACCGCGGCTTCCACCCGGGCTTTCAGCTGGGCCTTGAGCTCGTCAATAAACTGGATGCGGGTGCTGCTGCGGGAGGTGAGGTAGTCCTCAATTTCCTGATAGGCCGCTGGGTCCAGGTATTTCAGGGACACATCCTCCATGGTCTCCTTGACCATACGCATGCCCAGCCTGTGGGCGATGGGGGCGTACACCTCCAGGCACTCCCGCGCCTTGTCCCGTTGGCTTTGCGGGCGCATAAACTCCAAGGTGGAAAGATTGTGCATCCTGTCCGCGAATTTGATGATAATGACCCGGATGTCCTGGGCCATGGCCATGAGCATCTTGCGCAGGTTTTCGGCCTGCTCCTCCTCTTGAGAGGAAAAGGGGATTTTGTCCAGCTTGGTCACGCCGTCAATCAGCAGGGCCACGTCCTGGCCAAACTGCTGGACAATGTCCTCCACTGTGCATTCCGTGTCCTCCACCACATCGTGAAGCAGCCCCGCAGCCACTGACTGAGAGTCCATGCCCAAATCCACCAAAATGGCGGCCACAGACAGGGGGTGGATAATATAGGGTTCACCAGAGCGGCGGAACTGGTTGCGGTGCATCCGGTCAGCCAGGAGGAACGCCTGGCCAATCAGTTCCCGGTCAAATTCCTTTCCGCTCTCTTCAATAATGTTGTGCAGTTCCTCATAGGTGCTGATTTGTCTGATAACCGGCATTTTGTCTTCCTCCTTCGCTATTGCTCTTGGGAAACCGGGCCCTCCACTACAGACTCCCGCTGAAAGTCCGTGACATCTGTGCCCAGCCGCTCATAGAGCTCCCTCACTGTCAGAGTACGCTCCCGCAGGGCCAGCAGTTCCTGATAGCAGGCGCCCACAAAGCAGACAAACTCCACCCTGCCGTTGGGGGTCTGTACGGCTTTCAGCTCCTGGTCGGGCAGGGTAAAAAAACCTGTAATCTGGGACAGCTGCCGGGCATCGATTCCCTCAGACTGCCCGGTACTCACATACTCAAAGGGCAGAAACAGCTCCCCTTTGGTAAAGGTGACCCGGGAGATGGACTGAAGGATGCCGCAGAGATTTTTCAGCTCCGCGTCCTCATTCTCATAGCAGCCTTTTTTCAGCTTAAAGGTGAACTCCATCCCATAGCCGCTGATGTTCGGGTTGTCCAGCTCCTTTTCATACAGCTCTGACAACCCATAGGTGACCAGATGCCAATATGTGCCCCCGTCATAAACGCTGATTCCGTCCAGAGGCCCGTTGCCTCCAAAACGCCACTTGATAAGTGAGGCGAAATGCTTGGGCTCTGCCTGCCCAGGATACGCCCGCCCGCACTCCTGGGTGATGGCGTCCCACCCAGGGCTGGGAGGTTCTGGCTCTTCATTCAGTCTGCGTCCAAATTTCATGGGATTCTCCTTCTCTCCGGCCCTGCCCCGGAATACAGGGCGAAGCGTTCAGGTCTACCTTCTGGGGATGGGGGAGCACCTGCCAGGTTGCCCCCTCTCGGAAAATCAGTCCCCGTTCTTCCAGCACATCCAGCCCTACCAGCAGTTTCCCGCAGTCCATCCCGCAGTCGCCCAGCTGTGCCAGCAGGGCCAACGGCTCACTTACAGGCCAGGGGCCTGGTTTGGAGAGCAGGCGGTACAGCTGTCCAAACTGCTCCCGGCTGGGAGTAAGCGATTCCAGCTCCTCCTCACTCAAGGGCTCTGCCCGCCGGTGCTTTTCGTACAGAGCCTCTCCGGCAATGACGGCCTCCACGTCCAGGGCGCTGGGCTTTACGTCACGTATCAGAAAATCAAAGCCCTTACCCCGTGGATAGCTGTTCAGCTGGGTGTTGACAGCCAAATCCAGCACAGTCCCCGGCCGGTAGGGAAAGTCCCGGGGGCTCATGCGGAAGTATACGCACTCTAATGGGCTCCCATCCACTTCGCACAGCAGACGGCAATGGGCATGGTTGCTGCCCAAGGGCTGCACCCCTCGCAGGGTCGCGCCCATAATGGCGAACAACGGCTGGGGGTTCCCCATGCCGCAGGGCTCCAAGGGCTGCAGTTCCTGAATGGTCTTGGCAGTCACAGCGCCGGGTTTTAAGGCGCAGTCCAGCTCTAAGGTGGGCACAGGCATAACGGGATACAGCTCTCGGGCCGTGTCATTCAGCTTTTCCCGGAGCAAGTCCAAATCCTCCTGTTTTACAGTGAGCCCTGCTGCCATAGGATGTCCCCCATAACGAACCAGCAGTTCCCGGCAGCCGTGCACAGCTTGGAACATGTCAAAGCCCTCCACACTGCGGCCGCTGCCCCGGCAGGTGCCGTCTTCCAGGCTGGATAAGACAAAGCAGGGCTTGCCGAACCGCTCCACCAGCTTGGCGGCCACAATGCCCACTACACCCAGGTGCCAGTCCTCGCCCTCCACGACAATAACCCTGGCATAGCGCAGGGCAGGCGATGCCTCCACTTTTTCCGCCGCTGCCTGGAAAATATCCCGCTCTACCTCTTTACGCCTGGCATTGTCCGCTTTCAGCTCCCGGGCAAGAATCTGTGCCTGCTCATTATACTGGTGGGTCAGCAGGCGCACCGCCCTGTCCGGCGAGCCCATACGCCCAGTGGCGTTGATGCAGGGCACAGCAGTAAATGCCAGCTTGGCGCTGTCCGGACGCTCGCCCCGGCCCAGCTCTAAAATTTCGGAAAGCCCTGGCCGGGACATCACAGTCATCTGCTGCAAGCCCCGCAGAACAATACGCCGGTTCTCTCCGGTCAGAGGGACTGAGTCTCCTACTGTGCCCACAGCGGCCAAATCACAGTAAGGGGCCACCCGGTAAAACTGGCTCCACCCGTCTGTAAGAGCCATCAGCAGCTTCAATGTCACGCCAGCCCCGCATAAATCTTTATAAGGACTCTCGTCATCCGCGCGGTGGGGGTCCACTACCGCCACAGCCTGGGGAAGGGTTTCCTGGGGCTGGTGATGGTCCGTGACCACCACATCCATCCCCAGGCTGTTGGCATAGGCAATCTCCTCCACTGCGGAGACCCCGTTGTCCACAGTAATAATCAAGTCCGTCCCCTCCCGGCTGAGGGTATCCAGCGCGGCCTTGTTCAGGCCATATCCTTCCCCTAAGCGCTGGGGAATATAAAAGGAAACCGGCATGCCCTTGTCAGCCAGGAATGTATAGAGCATGGCAGTGGATGTAACACCATCCGCGTCGTAATCTCCGTAAATGACCACCCGCTCCCGCTCATCCATGGCCTGCTGGAGCCGCTGGACGGCCTTGTCCATGTCCTTCATCAGGAACGGGTCTGCCAGGGCGCCATCATCCAGTGTATCATGGATGTCCTGGGAAGTGGTGCAGCCCCGGGCACAGAGAAGCGCGGCCAACAGAGGGGAGATGCCAATTTCCTGGGCCAGCTCCAAAGCCAGCTGACGGTCAAAGGAGGCAAGCTGCCATCTCTTTATCATTAAGGGAACCTCCTCAATTAAGTTCATTATGTTCTATAAAAACTCATTATACCACATTTCCCTCAATAAGTCCACCACCAGCCGCAGGGAATTCTCAGAGAGCAGCCCACAGGCCTCAGCCAGCCAGCACTGGCAGAAGAACCCCCAACTCCTCTGGAGAGGCTGCAATTGCCGCTGCTCCGGTGGCTTCCAGCTCTGCCGTGCTCCCATAGCCATAGCTGACGCCCACACAGTCCAGCCCCATAGCCCGGGCCCCAAATACATCGTGCTCTCTGTCGCCTATCATCAGGGCCTGCTTCCGTCCTGCCAGGCGGAGCCGCCCCAGTGCCTCTTCGATCACATCGGCCTTTGCGGTGCGGCGCTGGTCCATGGTAGCCCCCACAGTCTCCTCAAAATAGGAGCTGAGGCCAAAATGCTCCAAAATCTGTACCACAAATTTTTCCGGCTTACTGGAAGCCACTGCCAGCCGGAAGCCTTGCTCCTGCAAATCAGCCAGCAGTTCCGGGATGCCTGGATATATTTTGTTCTCAAATATGCCAATGGGAGCAAAGCGTTCCCGGTAATAGGCCACTGCTTGGGCCGCCTCCTCCTGGGTGAAGCCCCTGTAGGCCATGAACTGTTCCAGCAGAGGCGGGCCTATGAAAGCCCTCAGCTTGTCCCGGTCTGGCTCTGGACAGCCCATTTTTTCCAGCGCGTACTGCACAGATTTGGTGATGCCCTCTCCCGGGTCAGTAAGAGTGCCGTCTAAGTCAAAGAGCAGAGCTTTTTTCATCTTATTCCGCCTCCTGAGGCCTGGGACGGTACTGCTCCAGCCGCTCCACAGCCTTCTTTTTTACAAATACATAGCTGATTCCCGCCAGCAGGCCAGTCAGGGCCCAGGAGGCAGGATAGGAGATAAACAGCATTTGCCAGCTGGGGAACAGGGCAAACACTGTGTACACCCAGGCCACCCGCAGTACGCAGGTACCTAAAATGCTGTCCGCCATAGGCAGCAGGGAGTTCCCCAGCCCCCGCATGGCCCCAGAGAAGATGTTCATGGGCGCGAAAGTGAAGTACAGCGCGGAGTTGATTGCCATGCGCTGCATCCCATAGGCAATAACCTCTGGGTCAGAGGAGTAGATGCCCAGCAGGCTTTTGCCGCACAGATAAGCCGTCACCCCCAGCACAGCGCCAATCGCTGTGCACAGCACCACGCACATCCAAACGATTTTCCGCACCCGGTCCAGTTTTTTGGCCCCATAGTTCTGCCCCACAAAGCTCTGGCAGCCCTGGGTGAAGGCGTCCAGGGTGGTGAACAGGAAACCCTCGATATTTCCGGCGGCAGTACTGCCTGCCATTGCTACAGAGCCGAAGGAGTTCACTGTGGACTGAATCAGCACATTGGAAATGGAGAACATACTGCTCTGTATTCCTGCCGGAATGCCGATACGGGCCATGTCCCGGAGCTTGGGGCCGTAGATTTTCAGCCGCTTTACATCCAGGCGGTAAGCGCCCTCACAGCGCATCAGGCACACAAGCACCAGCACAGCAGAGACAGTCTGGGAGAGAATGGTGGCCAGGGCCACACCGGCCACGCCCATATGCAGCACGATGACGAAAAACAGGTTCAGCAGCACATTGATAATTCCAGCGGTCATCAGGAAATACAGAGGCCGCTGGGTGTCGCCCACTGCCCGCAGCACAGCGGAACCGAAATTGTAGAGCATAGAGGCAGGCATCCCGGCAAAGATAATGCGCATATACAGCACCGAGTGGTCGATTACATCAGCGGGAGTGTCCATCATCTGCAGAAGGGGCCGGGAGAGGCTGATGCCCAGGCCAATCAGCACCACTCCGCTGAGGGCTGCCACCAGAATCGCAGTATGTACTGTCTCACTTAAATCCCTTTCCTGGCCAGCCCCGTAAAACCGGGCGCACAGCACGTTGACGCCGATGGACAGGCCCATAAACAGGTTGATAATCAGCATGTTCAGCGCGCCGGTAGAGCCTACGGCCGCCAGAGCGTGGCTGCCCGCGAATCGGCCCACCACCACAATGTCCGCAGCGTTGAACAGCAGCTGAAGAATGCCGGAAAGGGCCAGAGGGATGGAGAACTGAATGAGCTTGCCCAAAAGGGCCCCCTCGGTCATGTTGATTTCATAGGAGCCTTTTTGTCGGTGAGGGAGTTTCATAGGAGGATGCGCCGTCCTTTCCTTATTTCAGAATATTTGCTACAATTAACAGTATACCACAGTCAGGAAATTCTGGCAAGCCCGACAAAATTTTGGGATTGTCCAAACCACAGAGATAATTATCTGTGTTCCCCCGCCCTACGGGCGGG